>CAZMZF010000093.1:0-1515 GCA_964570765.1 uncultured Ignavibacteria bacterium | reverse complement strand
TTCCAAATTCCAAGACCTTCTCTCCTCTTACTAACTATTATGACACAGCCCCCAAGGGGAGAGGGAACTCTACTACAGCGTCACGGATGATGCACTCCATATTGGCGACCCGCCGGGTCGCCAATACGCCTAAAACAAACCTAACTGCTCAGTATCTTTTTTTACTTCTACTTTCTCCCCTTCTTCAAAGATTTTTATCTTACCATAGACTCCGTCGTGGCCCGGGATAATATCCAGTTTTCCTTCACACACTCTTTTGATACCTTCAAGTATTTTAGGTGGCGTTTTTAAAGATAATTCCTCCAGCGACAGATCTAAAAGTATTTTAAACTCATTTCCAAAGTTCTGGATCATCTTCTTATATTCTTCCTCCACCCCTTTGGTATCTGGTGCCTGACCCAGGGCTTCTGCAATTATTTCTTGTAGCGGAATCAAATTTTTGAAGGGTATAGAATTGGGTGGGATGAACCCTTCGGGCCTATCGGCTAAATCCTCTACCCGATGCATTACTCCAACAGTAATCCTTTTGTGACAAACCGGGCAGAGGTATTTATTCTTTTTGGTTTCATCCGGGGAGAATAAAACTCCACAGTTCCTGTGTCCATCGAAATGATATTTTCCCTCCTCCGGAAAGAATTCAATCGTATTTAAAAGCTTATTTTTATCCTTTGATTTTATCACCTCTATTATCTCCTTATAATCTAACTCGCAGTCAAATAGATTTGCCTCTCTTCCGAGCTTGGATGGTGAATGGGCATCTGAATTTGAGATAAGGGTGATCTTATCCAGCTTGGATAATCTCCAGTTCATCGCCGGGTCTGAGGAAAGTCCGGTTTCAATTGAATAGATATATTTAGAATATTCACCATAACATTCCTCAATTGAATCGAACCCGGAATTAGCTCCGAAGATAGAAAACCAGGGGGTCCAGGCATGAGCCGGGACGATCAAACATTCCTGAGATACACCCAATATGATTTTTAATAAATCTTTAGCTGAAAAAGTGAATGTGGGTCTCCCGTCTGAAGACAATTTACCTAAATTTTCCAGCTTTTTGTTTATTTTATCGACTATCTCGAAAGATGGAGCGAAAACGAGAGTATGAATTTTTTTCAGCCTTCCATTTTGATGAAAGATGTTGTTCAGCTCTGCAGTAAGGATGAACTTAACCGGGACTTTTTTATTTTTTAATTGAAAAAGTCCATTCCCCAAAGGCTCTAACTTTTCTTTCAATTCAGAAAGATATGTCGGATGGGTGAAATCCCCAGTTCCTAAAAGGGATATTCCCTTTATCCCTGCCCATTTGGACAGGGATTCAACCTCCATCTCCTGAGAGGTGGCACGGCTGTATTTGGAATGGATATGAAAATCTGCGATGAAACGCATCGTGAATCAAAGAAATATGTTAAATTTTAAAAATTATACCTATTGTATTTGATTTTGTCAATCTAAAAATGTAATTCTGTTATAGCAAGATTAAAATATCCTAATTTCTGCAAAGTTAAAATGTCCTGT
>CAZMZF010000092.1:0-1617 GCA_964570765.1 uncultured Ignavibacteria bacterium | reverse complement strand
GGACAGACTTTTCTCAAGTTGTGGTCTATCATCTTCTTGATTAACTCTGCACTACAGCGCGGGCAATATCTAAAATCATTTTCTTTTCTCAGATATTTAGCATAAAGGAATTCTTCCTGCTCCTCTTCGTTTTTAGAAAATTTGTTTTTTCTTTTATAGACCTTCCCGCTTTCCTTTATCCGGGTCACAGGAGAAATAGACCAGCTTTTTCTAATTTTCGGTTTTTTGATCTGGAATTTTTCTTGAATGGATTTTTTATTTTTCATTTACAAAACCTTCAATATAACTATAGCTCTCGTAGGCAGGGCTCCCAGCCCCGCTAATTTGAACCCTTTAGACCTCATAAAAATTCTTACAAAACCTTCAAGATAACCATAGTGAAATCATCATACAGAGAGATACCACTGGCGAAGTTTTCTACCTGTTTGATAATTAGTTCTTTTAATTTCTCTGGAGAAAGTTTTCTATTTTCTAAAAGGAGCTCTAAAAGTCTATCCTCTCCGAACATCTCCTGTCTTTCATTGAAATTCTCAGTCAATCCATCCGAGTAGAAGAAGACTAAATCCTCAGGCTCAAAGAAGACCTCTTCCTTCTCATAGGTTGCTTCAGGGAAAGCTCCTAAGATAAGTCCTCCGGTTTGAAGAAATTCTATTTTCTGGTCTTTGCGGATTACTATGGGATAGTTATGCCCGGCATTGCAATAACTGAGCTTTCGGGTAAAAGGATTGAACTCACCGTAGAACATTGTGGCAAACCTTCCAGAAGAGACTGAGGAGGTGATAAGCTGGTTTATGCTGGAGACGATCTCTGAGGGCTCTAATTTATCTTTTACTACCGCCCTTAAAGAGGCGTGTAAAAGAGAAACCATCAAGGCGGCTGGAACCCCTTTACCCGATGCATCAGCAATGGCAATCCCCAGGGAGCCATCCTCTCTTTCCAGGAAATCGTAATAATCACCCCCAACCTGATGAGCTGGCTGGGTATAAGCTGATAGCTCAAAAGCTTTTCCCTTAGGAAAGGATTTAGGCAAAAGCCCAATTTGAATCTGTCTGGCAACTAAAAGCTCCTCCTCTATCTTCTGTCTTTGCAGAGATTCCTGATAGAGCCGGGCATTTTTATAGGCGATAACGAACTGATTGGCTAAAGTTCTTAAAAGGGTCAAATCCTCATAGCTGAATTTGAAACCAGTGATTTTTTTAGTCAATCCGAAAAAACCAATGAACTCCTCCGGGCTGAAAAGGGGGACGATCAGGAAGACATCTGATTCATTTAAGGTTTTAAAAAGAGGACTTTCTTTTTCAGGCTCCAGCTCATCTAAGAAAAAAGGCCTGTCTTTATTTCTTAGATTTTCGATCAACGGCTCATCTCCGCTGAAGAAAAAGTCTTTTTCCTCTAAAAAAAGCGAAAATCTTTTATTTTTTGAATCGCATAAACAAAGATAAACTTCCTCCACTAACATCTCCTTTTTTAAGGTATCGAAGATGGTCTGTTTAAGCTCATCCAGGTCCAGAATGGAGATAATCTTCCGGCTGAAGGTTTCCATCATAATGCGGTAATCAGCCTTATCCTTCAAAAATAATTTTTTCACCAGCTCATCCATCCACCCCATAATCGGCT
>CAZMZF010000091.1:0-1633 GCA_964570765.1 uncultured Ignavibacteria bacterium | reverse complement strand
GAATTTTCTACTATCAGTCGAATAGGCTCCTCTAAAGCCTTTTTCAAAATCGTAACTCCGATTGCCTCATCCCCTTCTAATTTTAATTTTTCTAAGGCTGGAATAGATCTTAAGAAAGCAACTCCACCACCAGGGATTATGCCCTCCTCTACAGCGGCTCTGGTAGCATGCAGGGCATCCTCCACCCGGGCTTTTTTCTCCTTCATCTCCGTCTCGGTTGAAGCTCCAACATTTATAACCGCCACTCCACCAGCTAATTTAGCTAATCTTTCCTGTAACTTTTCTTTGTCATAATCTGAGGTGGTTTCATCAATCTGCTTTCTTATGGAGTTCACTCTCCCTTTTATATCCGCACTTTTTCCTCCACCCTCAACTATGGTGGTGTTATCCTTATCTATGGTTATCCTTTTGGCTTTTCCCAGGTCTAAGATCACCGTGTTCTCTAATTTTAATCCTAATTCCTCAGCGATAACCTTTCCCCCGGTTAGAATCGCTATGTCCTCAAGCATTGCTTTTCTTCTATCCCCGAAACCAGGGGCTTTAACTGCACAGACCTTTAAAGTGCCTCTGAGCTTATTTACCACTAAAGTAGCTAAAGCCTCACCTTCAACCTCCTCTGCAATTATCAGAAGAGTTTTGCCCAACTGAGCCACTTTTTCCAGGATGGGCAGCAGGTCTTTCATCCCGGAGATCTTCTTGTCGTGAATTAAGATCAGGGGTTCTTCTAAGATAACTTCCATACTATCCGGATTGGTGATAAAATAGGGAGAGAGAAAACCACGATCAAACTGCATCCCCTCAACTACTTCTAAAGTTGTAGCTGTGGTTTTTGCCTCTTCCACAGTTATCACTCCATCCTTACCTACCTTCTCCATAGCATCAGCGATTAGATTTCCAATAGCTTTGTCATTATTGGCTGAGATCGATCCTACCTGAGCTATCTCAGTCTTACCGGGTAGAGGCCTGGAAAGCTTCTTTATCTCCTCAATCACAACCTGAACAGCTTTCTCGATCCCTCTTTTTAAAGCCATAGGGTTTGAACCAGCAGTAACATTTTTCAAGCCTTCCCTGTAGATTGCCTGGGCTAAAACTGTAGCAGTGGTTGTTCCATCTCCTGCCACGTCTGAGGTCTTAGAGGCAACCTCTTTTACCATCTGGGCACCCATATTCTCAAAAGGGTCCTCTAAGTCTATCTCCTTGGCAACTGTTACACCATCTTTGGTCACAGTAGGTGAACCGAACTTCTTATCTAAAACTACATTTCTACCTTTGGGACCTAAGGTTACCTTCACTGCATCTGCTAATTTATCCACGCCTTTTTTTAACTTTTCCCTGGCCGCGGTGTTGAATTCCAAGATTTTAGCCATATTTATTAACCTCCTTTATCTCGCCTTGAGGCGGATTATCCAATTATTGCTAAAATATCGCTTTCTCTCATTATCAGATATTCTACATCATCAATGGTTACTTCTGTGCCGGAATATTTTCCGTACAAAACCTTATCTCCCTTTTTAACCTCCATTTCAATCCTTTCCCCCTCCTCAGTTACCCTTCCTGGACCAACTTCAATTACTTCTCCCTCCTGGGGTTTTTCTTTAGCAGTGTCCGGGATTATAATCCCGCTCTTCTTTAC
>CAZMZF010000090.1:0-1781 GCA_964570765.1 uncultured Ignavibacteria bacterium | reverse complement strand
CCTCTTGACAAACTTAAAACTGTTACCGAAATTATGAAGTAGTACACTTTGGCGGATAGAGGTGCATAAATATCTGGATGGCTCGGTCAGCATCTTTTATCAAGGTAAAAAACTAAAACATAAACCCATACTAAAGGAAAGAACCAAACTTAAACTAAACGAGCTTATAACCATAAATTATCTCAAGACTCAAATTCGAGCTGACATTTTGAATTTGCATTGACAAAAGTGCCCAATTTTCTTGACATTATATAAAAAAGCTTGTAGATTAATCTTTAACAAAAGATGAGAATTCTACACGGTCCCCACGATGATGGTGGAGCAGGATTTAAGATTTCACGGGCTCAGAGAAAACTGGGTCATAGAAGCGATTTTGCAGTTTTCAGACCCTCTTATTTCCGTTTCCCCGCAGATTTCGTCTTGAGGGATGAGAAAGAATTTTGGCCTCGTTCCAAAAAGCTATTCTTTCTTCTGAAATGCTTGCGGGATTATGATATTTTCCATTTTCATTCAGAATCTATCTTCGCCGCAGAATTCAGGGATATACCTCTATTAAAAAAGTTAGGTAAAAAGGTTATCTTTCATTTTCATGGAAGCGAGATTAGAGCTAAAAAGATGCACCCCCGCATAAAATTGGCAGATGCCTATCTGATCTCTACTCCGGACCTGCTTGAGTTTGTTCCGGACGGGATCTGGATACCCCAGCCTATCGATCTGGACTACTGGAAACCTCTATCAATTGAGAAAAAAGAGGGAGCCGTCATCATAATCCATGCTCCAACCCATCGAAAGGTGAAAGATACTGACTTAATCATCTCAACTATAGAGGAATTGAAAAGAGAAGGTTACCCAGTGGAGCTTTCTTTAATTGAGGGGAAATCTTATGAGAGTTTAAAGTCTTATTATCAAAAAGGGGATATCTTTATGGATCAGATCCTCATTGGCACTTATGGAAACTTCTCCATAGAGGGTATGGCTTTAAAAAAGCCGATTTGTGTCTTTATAACCGACGAAGCCTCACGCCTTTATCCTGAAGAACTTCCGGTGATGAATACCTCTCCGGATAATTTAAAACAAAACCTGATAAAATTAATTGAAGATGAGAAATTAAGAATTGATTTAGGAGAAAAAGGCCGGGCTTATGTAGAAAAATATCATGATGTCCAGAAAGTAGCTTTAAAGTGCCTTTCAATTTACCGAAATTGCTAATATGTATAAGACCTTAAAGACCATAGCCAAGCATACTGCTATCTATAGTACCGCAGACCTCTTAGCCAAAGCGGTTGGCTTCTTCCTTCTGCCTATATATACCCGCTATTTAAGCCCGGCAGATTACGGGATATTAGAACTTCTATCTGTAAGTTTAACCATAATTATAATCTTTGTTCAGCAGGGGATGCATACTTCCTTTTTCCGGGGATATTCTTTTGATTATAAAGATAAAAAGGAAGATCAAAAGGAAATTACCAGCACCTCTTATCTTTATCTTCTTTTCTCTTCATTTATCTTTTTAGGAATTGCCGCTTTTTTCTCCAGACCGATTAACAATATTCTCTTTCAATCCAAAGATTATACTCTATTGGTTCGGTTGACCTTTATCACCGGGTTTTTCAACGTCCTCTCCGCCATCCCTTTTCAGCTTTTTCGGGCTAAGCTCCAGTCGGTAAAATTCAGCCTGGTCTCGATCTTGAGATTTTTAATAAATGTCTCATTCAACATCTATTTTATCTTAAAACTTAAAATGGGATTGAGCGGGGTGGTCTATGGCAATTTATTCACCG
>CAZMZF010000089.1:0-1875 GCA_964570765.1 uncultured Ignavibacteria bacterium | reverse complement strand
CCTCCTATTATAGGTATCTACCTTCAAAGGAGCAAGAGGTTTTGAGACACACTCTATAAGGAGAGGTATAGTGTGGGGTCAAATGTCATCGCAAACCGGTAAACCCAGGTTGCCCTCAAACTGGGTTAATCGTCCTGCCACCTTGAGTCATAGGGGTTCAATCCACCTCTGGCGGATGAACCCCTACAATTTTTTCCCTCTCCTTTGTAAGGAGAAGGTAAGTGTGAGGTTTTTTATGTAGCGGCAACCTACAGGTTTCCATTAAAAAAAATGGAAGGCTAAAAGTCTCAAGACCTTGATGGCCTTCCGCTACAAACAAAAACACAGAAGCGGGATTAAGCCTTACAAATTTTTTCCTTTGAACTTTTAAACCTTTTAACTATTGAACATTTATTTTAGCATCCATTGGATGCACTCCATATCTGAAAAAACTGTTGACATTTTTTTTCAAAATATTACTTTGCTAAAAAAGTTGGGGTGAACGAAGCGCAAGGATTTAGTCCTCTCCTCTACGGGGAGGGAAAGGGAGGTGGGGTAAGGTATGGAAAAAGGATTTCCAGAGTGCCTTAAGTGTAACAAAGGAGTTCTTTTGCCTCTCTCCGATTATGGCAGGGAGGGAGCAAGCATAAGATATAAAGCCTGGGTTTGCTCTAACCCGGCTTGCGGTTTTTCCATCCGCATAGACAACGGTGAGATAAGCTTTGGCAAGACCATTGCCAATTCTAATAAGTAAATAATTTATTTTAGTCTTTTAAATGCGCTTCGTTCCTTCTCAACTTTATTAATTTTTTTCAAGACGGCTCTATCTCATAAAATGTATCTATAGGACAGGAACAGATGTGGGAAAAGCTTTTAGATAATCTCTGGCTGAAATTGGGGGCGATCCTTTTAGCTTTCCTTTTGTGGTTTTATGCTTCAACTGATAAGCCTTATGAATATACTTTCAATTACAATTTGAGATTGATTAACCTTTCCCCGGAGCTAATCTTAGCTGAACCTCTGCCGGCTATGGTTAAGGTGAAAATCTATGGCAAGGGGAAAGAGCTTTTAAAGCTATTTGTTTTGAAAGAAAGAAGCTTGAAAATCGACGTTCAGAAATATTCTAGTGGAGAGTTTGAATTTCAGATAAAAACGGAGATGGTAACTATCCCGGAGGGGCTGAATCTATCAGCCATTGAGATCGTTTCACCCAAAGTCCTGAAGATCAATTTACAAAAAATTGAAGAGAAAAAAGTCCCGCTTATCTCTCAACTTAGTTTCTCATTAGAGGAAGGATATTTTCAGAAAGGAGAGATAAGATTTACTCCGGAGAAGGTCTGGATTAAAGGGCCGTTTGAGAATGTTCAGAAAATCAAATATATTCTGACCCAGAAGAAGGAATTTCAGGATTTAAGTGAATCTTTTACCGGAAAGATAGATTTAATTTCACCTCCCTTCTTTAATCTCAAGATATCGCCTCCGAGGGTTGATTTCTCTATAAAGGTTCAAAAGGGAGAGAAGAAAAGGTTAGAAAATCTGCCAATCACACTCATAAATATCCCCAGGGGGAGAAAAATCCACCTGACACCCAAGACTATCAATTTAGAGCTATTAGGAGAAAAAGAAACACTTGAAAAACTTACCTTAGAGAAGATAAAAGTTATTATCGACTGTCAAGGAATAAAAAGGGGAGAAACGAAAAGCTCTCCTTTGATTCAGCTTCCAGAAGATATACTACTTTTTAAGGCAGAGCCGGACAGTTTTAACTTAATTGTAAATTAGTATGCTTGTCTTAGGGATTGAAACCTCCTGCGATGAAACCGCAGTAGCTGTCATTCAGGATGGGCGGAAGATACTTTCCAATGTGGTTTTCTCCCAATGGGTTCATAAAAGATA
>CAZMZF010000088.1:0-1952 GCA_964570765.1 uncultured Ignavibacteria bacterium | reverse complement strand
AGAAAAAATCTCTAAAGAGCAAAACCTGAATAAAGTCAACTTTTTCAGAGACCAAAACACAATTTACTTGACACACCCTCTTTTGGAGTGTAACGCTTTAGCTTTACTTTTAAATAAAAAAAATCTTCTATAGCAAACCTAAAGGTTCGCACTCCAAAATCATCCCGCCTTAGGGGTAAGGCGGGATTACCAATTAGGATCAGACAAGATGTCTGTTCCACCAAAATCTGAAAAAAAATAAGGGCTGGGAGAGCCTTAGGATTCCCAGCCCTTCAGGAGGGGGGCTGTTGGGTTAAAGAATTTTTATCTTATCAACTATGGTGAACCGTAATTTTTCACCATAAACAAAATGCTCTGCAAGGCACCGCTGATATTAGACAAGATCTTGGAATACCTTTTCAAAAGCTCACTATACTGCCAGCGGATGCTGAACGCCTTATCCGGGAACTCGAAAAGGTCTAAAAGGGTTTTTTTATAGATCTCATCTAAATATTTTAAAACGAAATATGGATAATCCGGCATATTAGGATCCTGCACCTCTCCTCTGGATAATCTCTCTTTATACATCTCAACCTTCTCCAGGATAACTGTGCCAAAGCACCAGGGAGACATTATCACCTCTAATTCGGAAGAGTCAGCATAATAGGTGTAGATATATTTCAGGACCTGATCAACCAAAAGCCTTTTAGCTCGATAATAGGAAAGACTCTCGATTTTTTTAGAGTCACACTGGCTGATCTTTTTATCTATCTCTTTCTTCTCCTCCAGGCATCTGGCTTCAACCCTTTCTAAGAACTGGTAATAATCCTCAAAATAGACCTTTACATTTTCATTCAGAGTTAAGATGTAAAACCCTCCCTCATCCCTCCTTATCCTTGGTTCCTTAAGAGAAGGAATTCTTTCCTTTGGAAAACCTCTTTTTAAACCAGCTTTAAGCATCAATTCCCCTTTTCCGAAAGTCACAACATTTGAGAAACAAATACACAAAATACAAAAGCAAAATTTATGCCGTTGGGACTGGTAACCCCTTGAAGTATAAACCATTATTGAGGTTGACCTTAACTTTATGGGGGAAATCCAATATCAATTCTTACCCCTTTGTTATGCAACCACATTCATATTTGGTGCAAATAACATTCTTCAATTCTAATCTGATATTAAAATTAAGTTTTAAAATTGACAAATAGTGTAACGAAAGCTGGACAGTTAAAAAATCTTCTTTAATTTTGTTGTAATCATAGAGTTAATTTAATTTTTCTAAGAATTCGAAAAAAAAATGTTTAAAAATTGAACAATCAAGACAATCCACTAATAAAACTTTTATGGTTAAGTTCAGAAAAACATACGAGTTATCAAATTGGCAAATCGTTTGCTTATATATTCTTAATACTCATTAAAAAAATTTTAATGAGGGAGGATGGATAAATGAAGAAAGTTTTAGTTATTTTGTTCTTGCTGGGATTCTTATTTCGTAGTTCTCACTCTCAGGCTACGCTTTTTGATGGGTGGATATCTTTCTCCTGTAATTATCTGAGTGATAATATCTATGAATACAGTTACAAGTGGGGTGCAAGCACAACGCTAAGCCAGGAAGAGATTGATAATCTCTTCCCGTATGAAACAGGTCCATGTATGAACGATGGATTATATAGAAGAGCAATTACTGGAATAGGCACAGATTTTGGATTTGACCTTTGGTGGACCAATACGGTTGATGTACTTTATATCTCTTCAATTTTAGATGATGAACCTGAAATAGAAAATAGAACAGAGATAGGTTCTGTTTTTTATGGCTGGGGAGATAGAGCTGACTGGAATCAGAATAGGGAACTTACCTTCAGAACAAGGAGAAATACCGGGAGACAACAGATACTGGTTAATATAGATTATTATGCTTCATACAACTTAATATCTGGAGTGGATAGGCCTGGCTTTTGCCTTACTGCAGGAAC
>CAZMZF010000087.1:0-1959 GCA_964570765.1 uncultured Ignavibacteria bacterium | reverse complement strand
AATAGGACATTTCTACTTTGCTAAAACAGGACATTATTATATTGCGATTACAGAGAAATTTGACAACTTATTGGCCTTCTGCTAAGCTGGTGGATTAAACAGGAGGAGAAAAGTGAACCTTAGAGAAGCCAAAAGGCTCATTAAAAAGCTCTAAAGAATAGAGTATATCCTCTGGCAAGCAATAAAGGGTGGGTAGATTTTTCAGCGAGCAAGGGAAAACAGGAGGTTCACACAATCTCCAACATCCTATCTATTGATCTTTTAGCCCTTTGGGCAATATCCTCCGGGACTTCCACTTTATAAACTAAATCCTCTAAGGACCATAAAAGCTTTTCTAAATTATTCAGCTTCATATTAGGGCAATCAGCTAACTCAGAGGCAGGGTAGAATTTCTTTTCTGGATTTTCCTTCTTCAATCGATGTAAAATCCCTATCTCGGTGCCGATGATAAACTCCTCGGACTTGGATTCCTGAGCATATTTGCAGATGCCGGTAGTGGAGAGGACCTTATCCGCCATAGCGATAACCTCAGGGATACATTCAGGATGGACTATCACCTCCGCTTTAGGATATAGGGCTTTCCTTTTCAGGATATCCTCAGGTAAAATCCGGCGATGGGTTGGGCAGTAACCCTCCCAGAGGATAAGATTTCTTCTGGTCTGGGAAGCAACATAACTCCCTAAATATTTATCCGGGATAAATATAATCTCCTTATCCTCCGGTATAGATTTTACAACGTTAATCGCATTAGAAGAGGTGCAGCAGTAATCGCTTTCAGCTTTTATCTCAGCTTTTGAATTTATATAGGTAACGACTATTGCACCAGGATGCTTCTTTTTAAGCTCCCTAAGTTGTCTTAAGGTTATCATATTCGCCATTGGGCACCCCGCATTCAAATCTGGTATCAGAACAGTTTTTCCCGGGCACAGAATAGCGGCGGTTTCAGCCATAAAGTGAACCCCGCAGAAAAGGATTATCTCTGCTTCTGTTTTTGCCGCCTCCTGGCTTAAACCCAAGGAATCCCCAGAGAAATCAGCAATATCCTGAATTTCTGGCAATTGATAATTATGAGCTAAGATTATTGCCTTACGCTCTTTTTTAAGTTTGAGTATATCCTCAATTAATTTCTGGTTGTTGTTCATTTTCTTTTTTCACTTCCCCGGATATTGATTTATTTAATTCATCTACCAGCTCATCGGGAGATACTCCATGAGCCAAAGCTCCCTGTTCAATGGTCTCATCCTCAGCTATAGCACAACCGAAACAGTGCATCCCATACATAAAGAAAGTTTTAACTGTCTGAGGATACTTTCTCAAGACCTCCCCAAAGGACATATCCTTGGTAATCTTTTTCTCTTCGGTCATCTTTTTCTCCTTTTATTCGCCAAAGGGGGATTATTTTCTGGCAAAAACTATCAGGTCTTCTGACTCATATCTTCTAAAAAGGGAGAAGCTGTAATCTCCGTAGAATTTTTGTTCCCTGAAACCTACCCCTTTCAGGAGATTTTCTATCTCTTTTCTCAATATTGGACGCAATAGGGTTGATTTTGTTTGAAAGCTCCACTTGCCTTCCCTTTGCCTGAAAGTAACCAAGTTGAAGGCCACCTTATTCTTATAAAAATCAAGGGTTCTTAAAAATATTATCCTCTCATCTTCTTTGTCTATTATATTCGGGGGTATAAATCTTATCCCCTTTTTAAGAATTTTATCATAGTTTCTGTTCTGAACGATCAAAATACCTTCAGGATTAAGAAGATTATAGATATTTTGCATAGTCTTTCTTAAATCTTTTTTACTCAAAAGATGCGGTAGTGAATTCCCCAAACAGACCACCGCATCGAATCTATTTTTTACCGTGGGATAAATTTCCAAAAAACTTGACTGGAGAAATTTAACTCCAGAAACCCCTTTAGAATTTCTTTTTGCAAGTCTAATCATCTCCTTACTTTTATCTACTCC
>CAZMZF010000086.1:0-1990 GCA_964570765.1 uncultured Ignavibacteria bacterium | reverse complement strand
GACTGGACCAAAAAATATGGAGAGGAAATAATAATTTTCGGGAAGGTTCTATTAGCCTCTATTGACAAAAAAGCCTTAGAGGGAAGTTTAGAGGATAGGTACAAATATCTGAAGCTTATTACCTACTTAGATGATGGAGCTTACGGAGTAATCAAAACCGTCAACAAAATAGAAAAAGTAGATCCACCTCTGTAAATCCGTAGGACAAGGCCATCAAGGTCTTGAGACTTCAGCCTTGCTTCTATTTTAGTGTTCATTACCACTAAGTTTCTTGCATTTGTAGGGATAGAATCCGCTTAAGGTTGAATCTGTACATTATTAAAAACGTAACGTCCGATGATTCTATCGGATGAGAAAATAAACACCCCTGCCATAAAAGCGGCGGGGGCGATAAAAATTTCCTCAGGGGTGGAGCACAACTCCACCCCTGTTTTTCAAACTCTATACTACTATGGACAGGCTGGTGCAGGTCCACCTTTGAATAGATAATTGATTAAATAAACCACATCTGAGACCGACACCTTTCCATCACCATTAACATCTGCTAATCCCATAGAAACCGGTGGAGGCCCACCTTTGAAAAGGTAATTGATTAAATAAACCACATCTGTAACCGACACCCACTCATCACTATTAGCATCGCCACATAGACCAAGTGTTATTCCGCCACTGACGAATATGGGCTTAATGGAAAAAGTATTTTCCTTGAAGAACCTGAGCTTATTTGGATCAAGAAAGGTGGAGTCAATTTTTACAAACCCAGGAGGTGCTCCATCCTTAATTCTGCATCGCAGATAAGCCACAATACCACTTCCGGCTTCGAGAAAATTAACACCATCCGGATATAACAGAATACCCCTATAATCTCCACAATATTTCTTAATACCATAAACTTTGCCAGCGCCTCTTGTGCCTGCGGTGATTACTGTGTCACATACAACTTTAGTAGTATCAATCTTAAGTGGAATCACGGGTTGAATAGCCTCATCGTTATTTATATATACCGGCACATCTACAGTCTGGGCAGCTGAATCACAAACTGTTCCAATCCGGATAGTATCCGGATATCCAGGATCAGAATAAGTGTCTGAATTAGAGCACCAGGCGACTGGTGCAGGTGAGCCAGGCACATATAAATAATTAATGAGATATTTTGCGTCACCCCAATCCAGTTCACAATTTCCATTAGCCTCAACTGGCTGGCAAGGGGGTGCAGAGCCACAAAGAAATAGATAATTAATAATAAAGACCACATCTACTGGATTCAGCGTACCATTATTATTGAAGTCGCCGGGGGTGCAAGCTGACTGCCAAGAGTCTATATTCTTATAGTCGTTGGATGAGCCACTGCCGAAACTCTGTCCAGTCATGTAGAGATTACTAAAATCATTAGTAACTGCATCTCGAGACACATCAGCCGAATTACCCAGCCCTTTGTAGCTTTTCGCCCAAGGTGTGTCAATTTGGGAAAAAACAGGAATCGCCCAGAGCACGAAAAGCACCACCCCCAATATGATCTGGATCTTCATCCAGAAAATTCTTATGAAGTTAGAATAGTTTGACATGAAAACCTCCTTCTTAAGAAAGGTTAATGGTTTACATCTCTGAATAAAACCAAAATCTTAACCTACGCTTGCGTTTTTATTAGTTCCCGCTTTAGACTTCTTTTGAGGCAAAACTCCTGAAGGAGGTTTAGAAGGAAAAACAGCCCAGTCTTTGTCAAAAGCTACTTCGTGTCAGTGGAATTAGCATTATTAGAAAACCTTGAGCGCCCTAACTAAAATGAAAGGCAAAAGAAAAAGCAAACCCCAAAGCCTCTTTCTTCTTCTCACCTCCTCTGAAATAGAGGGTAAGGTTTTAAAATACAGTTGATAAGAATATTTCTTTTCTAAAATTTATCTTTAGAAAAACCCTTTGTCAAGGAAAAAATGAGAGAATGTTATAGCAAGATTAAAATATCCTAATTTCTGCAAAGTTAAAATGTCCTGTT
>CAZMZF010000085.1:0-2321 GCA_964570765.1 uncultured Ignavibacteria bacterium | reverse complement strand
CTTTATCATGCCATAGTTACTGGATATAAAGACCTTTTGCCCAAGGGGAAATATCCCTGGGGAGTGGTTTGTCTGAACCTACCTCCTGATTTAGTGGATATTAACGTTCATCCGACCAAAAAAGAAGTTCGCTTTTCAGATGAGAAGCAGATTTACGAATTACTCTTTACTGCAGTTTATAAAACACTGAATACAAATTTAGTGATGCCGGTTTATTCTGATATAAAAGAAAAGATTGTAACCTCAGATGAAGTAGGGGCGTATAGCGATACGCCCCTACAAATAAAAGAGGGATCGCCAGAATATATTACTAAAAGGGATAAAATTAAATCTATTCAACAGGAATTTTTAGCTGAAGTCTATAAAGGGATGAAAGCTTCTCCTCCTAAAAAAGGAGAAAAATCAGAGGAGCCTCCTTTTGCTACGGCTAACCTGTGGCAGCTTCACAATATGTATATTTTAGCTCAGGTTAAAGGAGACTTAGTGGTTATGGATCAGCATGCGGCTCATGAAAGGATCCTTTACGAAACAGCTTTGAGAAATCTTACTACCGAAAGTGCCTCCTCCCAGCATCTCCTTTTTCCCATTGTTACTGAGCTTTCACCATCTGAATTTATGATCTTTGAAGAGAACTCTAATTGGATTAAGAAATTAGGGTTCGAGGTTAAACCATTCGGAGGCAGAAGCATTTTGATAAGTGGTGTCCCGCCACTCTCTAAGATTCAAAGTGGGGAGGTTTTTCTAAGGGAGATTTTAATAAATTTAGAAGAGAGGCTAAAATCTGGAGGTGATAGGTTTAAATCAATAGCTCAGTCCTTTGCCTGTAAGGGGGCGATTAAAGCAGGTGATAAGCTTTCGTTAGAGGAGATGAATTCGCTGTTTGACCAGCTATTCACTACTAAAGAGCCCTACTCCTGCCCGCATGGCAGACCTACTTTAATCCGAATTCCAATTGAGGAGTTTAACAAGAGGTTTGAGAGAGGTTGAAGATTAACCCACGTTGAGGGCAACATGGGTATACCTATGTATGGCTGAAGCCATCCGCTATACAATCGGTAATCCCGCCTTGCCCTCAAGGCGGGTAAGCTAATTGGAGTGTAAACCTTCAGGTTTTGCATCGTCATGGACGATGCACTCCATATATAAAAATGCTCAAAAAAATCTTAGTCCTATTAGGTCCAACTGCCTCAGGTAAAACAAAATTATCACTTGAAATTGCCGATATATTAAAAGAAGAGATTATTTCTGCAGATTCGCGTCAGGTTTACAGGTTTATGGACATCGGGACTGCTAAGCCGACTCTGGAACAAAGGAAAAAGGTTCCTCATCATCTGATAGATATAGTTAAGCCGGATCAATATTTTACTGCGGCAGATTACTCCCGTCGGGCCAGAGAGGCACTTAAGGAGGTGGTCTCTAAGGGAAAAGAACCCGTAATAGTTGGAGGTTCTGGACTTTATCTGAGAGCTTTATTTAAAGGGATTTTCAAAGGCCCTGGCAGAGATGAAAAAATAAGGCAGAAGCTCAAAGATAGAGCTGAAAAGTGCGGGAGTGAGTCACTTTATCTGGAGTTAAAGGAAAAAGACCCTGAGGCGGCACAAAAGATAGGACCTCATAATCTTGTGCGGATAATCAGAGCTTTAGAAGTATCTGAGCTTACTGGTAAAAGGATTTCAGACCTACAAAAAGAGGGAGAATATCCGCCTGAGGAGTATACTTTCGTTAAAATAGGGCTTAACTTAAGCCGGGAAACGCTCTACCAGAGAATTGAACAAAGAGTAGAGGAAATGATAAAAGCAGGTTTAATAGATGAAGTAGAAAGTCTAAAGAGAAAAGGGTATGATCTTTCATTGACTCCATTGAGGACTTTTGGATATAAAGAAATCTTTCAATATTTAGCAGGAGAAATAGGGCTGGAGGAAGCAAAGGAAAAAATAAAACTGAACACCCGACACTATGCTAAAAGACAGCTTACCTGGTTTAAAAAAGAGGAGGGGGTTATCTGGATGGATGGGGGAAAATTAAATCTTAAACAAGAGATTTTAAAAGTCTTTAATGATTCAAATTAAGAAAACATTAAAAAAAAACTTGACAAGATTTACGCAGTAGTTTATATATCAACGAGTTAGAAAAAACGGAGACTGAAAGATGAGAAAAGTTAAAAGAAAAATAGTTTGGTTTATCTTATTTAGCTTTCTTTTGGCTGGATGTTCCAGAGAAATAATAAAACCCCAGATTCCGGAAAGTTATCCTTTACAACCCGAACCTCAGGTCATCTCTCAGGCTGATTCATCCGCAGTTTATGAAAAGCTGATCTCCGA
>CAZMZF010000084.1:0-2354 GCA_964570765.1 uncultured Ignavibacteria bacterium | reverse complement strand
CTAATAGAACCTTCCCGAAAATTATTATTTCCTCTCCATATTTTTTGGTCCAGTCTAAAGAACATTCAAGATGGGCTTTGCATTCTGCGATTCGGGGTGTGGTGAGCTTTACTGACTTTATAGGGGTTAAGCCGATTTTCTCAATTTCCTCAGGGTCCTGCCCTTTTAGCTCAGATGCTTTCCAGACTTTTTTAGCCAGCTCTGCTCCTGGTATGTTTATTACGAATTCACCAGTGGAAAGGATATTTTTGGAAGTATCGTGGTTTACATTACATCCGAAGCCAACTATGGCAGGCCTGCGGGCAAAGACAGAAATCCAGCTTTTTGGAGCTACGTTTGGTATTTTCTCTCGGTTGATGGAGGTAACCAGGACCACCTGACCGATCAAGGGGAAGTGGAAATTATCAATCATAGGAAAGGTATTTATCTCACTTGAACCTCTGATCTCAAAATCGAGTTTTTCCTGTATCTTTTTTCTCATTATACTCCTTACTCATTTTTAAATTTAGTTTATAGTAAATGCAACTCAAAATCTTTTAATACAAATATAATTATTTTATCTAATAATATTTGTGAAGGTAACCTGGATCAGGAATCCCTTTAAGATTTATTAATATATTCAAGTATCATTGATTGTCAACTGAAATACATATTTTTTAAAAGAAAATTTTTAATCATCCAAATTAGGTATAGTTAAGAGATTGCATAAAAATGAAATTGTTTGTATGGAAATTTTCGAATATCTTATCCTCAGACTTTTTTCTCAAGAGTATGTCAAATTTTATTGCAACTAAGTTGAAGTTAGAATTGAAATTGTAAAATGCCGTAAAAAATAATAGATCCAAACCTGCTTTTCTATCTGGATAGGACTGGTTTAGTAGTGAGGTTAATCAGAGGGTGGGTCTCTCCGCTGTTTTTCTTAAGTTTTTCAAGGTTAATTTTTTTATCCTGCCAGGCTTTTAAAAAGACCTGGGTTATTTCGGGATCAAATTGAGTACCGGAACAATCTTCAATTTCTTTTAAAGCTGCGGGAAATCCAACATTTTTACGATAAGGTCTGTCACTGCACATCGCATCAAATGTATCTATTACAGCCAGGAGCCTACCCTGAATAGGAATTTTGTCTTCTTTTAATCCAAAGGGATAACCTTTTCCATCAAACCTCTCATGATGATAAAGTATATAGGGCAGAGATGGAGCCAAAAAGGAAATTCCTTCTAAGATCTTTGCTCCTAAGGCTGGATGGGTTTTCATCACCTCAAATTCTTCCTGGTTCAGTTCGCCGGGCTTATTCAATATGGCGTCCGGAACACCTATTTTGCCGATATCGTGAAGAATTCCTCCGATCTTAACTTCCCACATTTTCTCTTTGTTCCAGCCCATCTCCTGCGCAGTTATCTCCGTCATATACCAGACTCTCTCAGTATGACCTCGGGTATAGACGTCCCTGGCCTCCACTGCATTAGCCAAGGCAGTTAAGGTACTCAGGTAGGTCTCCTCTAAACTTGCATAGAGTAGAGAATTCTCGATAGCAGAAGCGGCTTTGCTGGCAATTATGGAAAGTGAATGAAGCTGTCCCAGGGAGAAAATAGGAAAATTTCCTACACGGATTAAATTAAGAACTCCAATAACCTTCCCTTTTGCCATAAGCGGATAGGAGATATAAGACCTTATGCGTTTATTGCCTTCAGCTGGTCCCTCTTCTTCACCCTCGTTCAAAATCTTTGGCTGAGCGTTCTTTATAACCCATTGAGGAAGTGGATCTTCACCTCGTAGAAAGTTTAGCTCTCCGGGGTTGGTAGTGACCCCATAATAGGCTTTAAGAGCTAGATTTTTACTTTTACGCTCCACCAGTAAAATTGCGGCCAGGTAAGTATCGAACTCCATGGATAAGGTTTCCAGAATAAGCTGGAGAAGTGATTCCAGGTGAATAGTTGAGCCCATAGCCTCGCTTATCTTGTAAAGGGAAACTGTTTCTTTAAGATTTATATTTTCCCGGTAGAGGTTTTGTTTCTCCAGACCTCTGCGAACGGAGGCTCTTAAGCTTTCCAGATTAAAAGGTTTGATCAGATAATCATAAGCGCCCATCTTCAACACTGAAATTGCATTCTCTATGGTAGGTTGTCCAGTCATTAAAATCACGATGATATCCGGATGAATCTCTAATGACTTTTTCAGTATATCCACTCCAGATTTTTCTCCCATTATAAGGTCGGTGAGGACTAAGTCTATGAGCTGGCTTTTTAATATCTGTATAGCTTTCTCCGGGAGATTGGTGGTTATAACCTCGTATTCATCCTGAGAGAGCATCTCCTGGATTATATTGCAGATATAGACTTCATCATCTACTACTA
>CAZMZF010000083.1:0-2431 GCA_964570765.1 uncultured Ignavibacteria bacterium | reverse complement strand
AGACAAGACCTCCTTATCTTGGTTGTCTTGCCAGTCAATATAACTAATTTGGTGTCTAATGGGAAGGGTTCAGTCCAAGATGTAAATGTAGATGGTTCGATAACAATATCAGATGTAGTTTATCTAATTAATTATTTATTTAAAAATGGTTGTTCTCCTGGTACACCTTGTTATGATACTGTTACTAAGACATGTTATGCTCGGCCTTGTAATCCCTGATGTAGTTTGTGGATCAACTATCCCGAAGAGTTGTTGACATTTTTCTTATTTCTCCTTGACACCCTGAGAAAAAACCTTAAATTGCAATCTAAACTTTATTTTTATACAGGAGATTTCGTATGAATTATAAAAATCAAAACAAGCTCAATCGGAGGAGCTTCTTGAAAGGAGGAGTAGCTTTGCTTACCGCACCTTTCTGGTTAAATAATGCCCTTGGTTTCACGGAAGATACTAAAAATATCTTAGAACAAGCCCTTGCAGATGAGGATTTAAAAAAAGTCCTTGAAGCTGCTTTATCCAGAGGGGGGGAATTTACAGAGATCTATCTTCAGCACCTTATCCGTACTGAGATACAATTAGATGAGGATAAGATTAAATCCTTTACCTATGGTATAATCCAGGGAGGCGGGATAAGGGTTATCTCCGGGGAAAAAACCGGATATGCCTTTTCAGATGATTTAAGTTATCCCAAGCTGAAAGAAGCAGCAGAGGTGTCAGCATTTATCGCCAGCTCTGACAATATCCAGAAACCGGCTAACTTAAGCCTGCAAAAACTTAAACCTTATTTCACCCTTAAATCACCTGTGGCTTTAGCTTCTGAGGCGAAAAAAATAGAGCTTTTAAAGAGAGCTAATCAATCTTCCCGGGATTATGATAAAAGGATTGAGCAGGTAAGGGTAGATTATTATGACGAAGCTAAGAAGATTATGGTAGTAAACTCTGAAGGTTTGAAAGCTAAGGATGACCAGTTTATAGTAAGGTTAGCGGTTTATCCTTTAGCAGTCGAAGGAAGTAACAGGTTTGAAGGTTATGCCTCTGCTGGAGGAAGGGTTGATTTCGATTATTTCCAGAAAATTCCTCCGGAGGAGACAGGTAAAGATGGAGCCAGACAGGCTATCGTTATGCTTCAGGCAGAGGATGCTCCAGCCGGATTAAACCCGGTTGTAGTTGGACCTGGGTGGGGAGGAGTTTTAATCCATGAAGCTTTTGGCCATTCCTTAGAAGGTGATGGTATCAGAAAAAACACCTCTTTGATGGCGGATAAGCTTGGGAAAAAAGTTGCCTCTGAGGTAGTTAGTGTGATAGATGATGCCACTATTCCCTATGGCAGAGGTTCTTTCAACATTGACGACGAAGGAACTCCTGGACAGAAAAAGGTGCTGGTCAAAGATGGAATACTGGAAGAGTATTTATATGACCTGCTTAATGCCAGATTGATGAAAACTAAGTCAACTGGAAATGGTAGAAGAACCTCTTATCGTGAATTTCCAATACCCAGGATGACAAATACATTTATTGACCAGGGAAAAACTGACCCTGAGGATATAATCAAATCAGTCAAAAAAGGAGTTTATGCTAAAAAAATGGGAGGCGGTTCAGTTGACACTACCTCTGGAAACTTCAATTTCTTAGTCCGGGAAGCCTACCTAATCGAAGATGGTAAAATAACTAAGCCCTTAAAGGGTGCTGTACTGATAGGTAATGGACCGGATGCCATTCAGAAAATTGAGATGGTAGGTAACGATTTACTGGTTGACCAGACCACTGGCACCTGCGGAAAAGATGGTCAATGGGTCTATGCGGGAGTGGGTCAGCCGACCATAAAGTTTTCAGAGATAACTATTGGAGGGACTGCTTTTAAACCTACAGTGATTTAATCTGAGCCTAATATAAAATTAAGGAGATAAAATGGAATATAAAGAATTACCTGCAGAACTTGTAAAAAAATCACTCAAAGCCGGGGCTGACCAGTCAGAGGTCTATCTGGAAGAAGGTAAAGAGCTTTTACTCCGGGTCAGAAAAGGGGAAATTGAAATCTTGAAACAAACCCGCACCAAAGGATTAGGACTAAGGGTTTTTCTCAAGAAAAAATTAGGCTTCTCCTATACCTCAGATTTCACTCTCCAACCCTTAGATGACTTAATTGAAAAAACAATTTTTCTGGCAAAAAATTCAAGCGAAGATGAATTTAATGGTCTGCCCGAAAATATCGAACCTGTTTCTGAAAAAGGTGATTTAAAAATATACGATACCCAGTTGAAGAACTTCCCAACTGAGATGAAGATAGAATTAGCTAAAAGGGCTGAAGATACTGCTTTCAGTGTTGATCCGAGGATAACCAACTCCGATGGGGCAGAATATCGAGATCACGAAGCACAGATTCATCTGGCTAATTCCTCCGGCGTGAATTTGAGCTATCAAAGAACATCAG
>CAZMZF010000082.1:0-2435 GCA_964570765.1 uncultured Ignavibacteria bacterium | reverse complement strand
AGAGCGAGGAGAAATGGCGTTCTCTTGTAAGTATCTTGCCTGACTATGTCTCATTGCTCGACCGGGAGGACAGATTTTTGTTCCTGAATCACTATGCAGAGGGATTCACGGAAAAGGAGATCATTGGGAGCAGTGTATACCAATATCTTTCAACACAGTCCAAAGAGATATTTGAAAAGGAAATTGCCGAGTGCCAAAACACTGGGAAAATACGCAAATTTGAGCACACTGCCATGGGAGACCATGGCATCATGAGAGAGTATGAGGATTATCTTGTCCCTCTTCTTGAAAAGAACAAAGTGACCAGTACTCTGGTTATATCAAGGGATATCACCGAGCGCAAGCAGGCGGAACTTCTTATACTGATACAGCGAGACCTGGCTCTGGCCATAAGTTTCAGCCACAAATTAGATGAAGCATTATCGAAATGCCTGGATACTATACTCCAGCTTTCAGAAATGGATTGCGGCGGAATTTATCTTGTGGACCAGGTTAGTGGTGATTTAAACCTCATCTGTTATAGAAACCTTTCCCCCGCCTTTATAAAAAGAGTATCGCATTATAAAGCGGATTCAGTCAATACGCGCCTGGTCCTGCAAGGGAAACCGCTCTTTACCCGCTACTCAGAGTTAGGTCTTCCCCTTGACGATGTTGAAAAAGCGGAAAAGCTGCGGGCTTTTGCAGTACTTCCCTTTATTTTCGAGAACCGGGTGATTGGCTGTCTTAATCTTGCCTCCCAGAAATTAGAAGATGTTTCCGAGATAAATAGAAAGGTGCTAAAAACCGCCGCCTCCCTGATGGGAGAAGGAATTACCCGTTTAAAGATAGAAGAAGAACTTAAAGAGACTAACCAGAAATTACATCAGGCTATAAAAAACACTATCCAGGCTATGGCTTTAATTTTAGAGAAAAGAGACCCCTACACCGCTGGACACCAGGAACGGGTGACTAAGCTTGCCTGCGCTATAGCTGAAGAAATAAGCCTTCCTAAAGATAAAATTGAAGGACTTTATATGGCGGGGATTATTCACGATATTGGCAAGATAAACGTTCCGACTGAGATTCTCAGTAAGCCCGGCAAATTGAATGAGATAGAATTGAGCATGATTCAAACCCATCCTCAGGTTGGTAGTGATATATTAAAGGAAATGGAATTACCCGGGGAGGTTTTCTCCATTGTGCTTCAACATCACGAAAGGATGGATGGTTCCGGTTATCCTTCTGGTTTGTCAGGTAAAGATATTATCCTGGAGGCAAGAATATTGGAGGTAGCAGACGTGGTTGAGGCTATGGCTTCTCACCGACCTTACCGGCCAGCTTTAGGTCTAGATAAGGCCTTGGAGGAAATAACCCGGAACAAGGGTAAATTCTATGACCCCGAGGTCGTGGATGTTTGTTTAAATCTTTTCAAGGAGAAAGGATTCAAGTTTGAGTAAAAGATTTTAGCATAAGGGGACAGGTCCATTTATTTTTACAAAAACATGAGATTGCTTCGTCAATTCGTTCCTCGCAATGACACAAAAACCTTTATTTACAAGGGTTTTAGACCCCCTTCAGGAATTCCCTAAATATGCACCTAGAGTGCCTTTAAACGGGCTTCAATTTTCGAAAAAACGGCAATTACGACCCCTGTTTTTAGCCTATTTTTGCCTCCCCAAAACTGTGTAACCCTTATAAATAGCCACTTTCAAATTTTGAAGGGGTGAATATTTAGCTAAAAAAGCCATTTTTGAGGGGTAAAACCATAGCTCGACTTAAAATAATGCAGAAAAAGAGGGTTTTTTCGCGTTCTGCACTTGAAACCCTTATATTATAAGGCTTTCTTCTTGCTATAAATTAGCTAAAATCATAAATTATGAATTCCTGCCATCTCCTTGACTTTTCCCTATAATAAAATAAGGGTAGTTCCCATTTTTAAAGTTAGATGTAAAAATGTGGACAGATCCATTTATTTTTAATAAATCAAATTCAAACGTAAAGAAAAAAACTTGTCAAAGGACCATTCCCTGACAGATGACAGAGAAAGAGAAAAATATTTCATCTATCTCCTCTACCTTGAGGGGCGAGGATTAGGGGGGGTGATATTTTCATTAATAATTTTTATTGCCTTAATAAAGCTGATTTAGTATAATATAAAAAGTCGGGGGGTAGCGCAGTATGGTAGCGCACCTGAATGGGGTTCAGGGGGGTCGGAGGTTCAAGTCTTCTCACTCCAACCATATGAAATTTAACGGATTTTGCGAGAAATTTTCCTATAAAACATTCACGAAGCTATCAATGTTTTTAATGTTTCGATCGATGAATTAGCGGAACGTGAGAGGAATAATAAGAAATGAAAGAAAAAACATTGCATAAAGTAATCATTGGCGATTCACGTCATATGACTGAGGTTAAAGATGAGTTAGTTCATTTGGTAATTACATCACCTCCATATT
>CAZMZF010000081.1:0-2454 GCA_964570765.1 uncultured Ignavibacteria bacterium | reverse complement strand
TTTCTAAGATCAAAACCCTGAAGAAAAAAAGGTAAAGACCACCAGCTAAAACCACTCCCAACCCAGAAAATCTAATATAGGGATTTGAAGAGAAAAAGGCTAAGATTAGCAAAATCGTGCCCAACAAAACCCAGATTCCCAGAGGTATTACCCTCTGGTAGAAAATAGGATCTACGGATTGATTTTTAGAATAAAAAATTTTCTTCCTGAGCTGGTCAGTCAAATTATTTCCTCCCTAAAACTTCAGAGAATCGAAAAGAGTTGCTATATCCTTTTTCTTACTTTTCAAAAACCCCAATGCTTTTGAGGCCGCCTCAAATTCCGGATCTAAACTCAATGCCTTTTCTAATTGCTCCTCGCCAGATTTAACCAGATTTATAAAGAAGAGAAGATAAGCACAGCCCAGACGGTTTAGCATCTTCACTGAGGGCAAGGAAATCTTCAATTTTTTTTCCAGCTCATAGATATACTCCTTCAACTCCTCTAAATCTGATTCGCCGGACTCAAGATAGAGAGAAGAGAAAAGCTTATGAAATCTGGAGAATTCTATCTCCCTATCCAAATAACTATTCAGGCTTTTTTCTAAATATTTAAAAGCTTCAGAATGATTGCCCTGGGTCAGAAGCTCTTCCCCTTTGAGAAGAGTGTCATCTATCATCTCTGGATTTAATTCTTTAAATTTCTGAACCTCTCTCTCAATTTTTAAAAATTCCGGGAACTCAGTAGAATCTATCCTGTCTTCTTCAGAAAAAAGAGCCAATCTGCTCAAGGCTAAAAAAAGATGGTTGACCCCATCTTCCGGATTAAGCTTTATACTTTTTTCCAGAAATTCTTCTGCCGGTAAAAACTTTCTCTGCAGAAAGCAGAGCTTCCCCAAGCTCCCGCAGATCTGAGAATTATCTGGGAAAAGAGCTTGCGCTTCTAAAAGTGCCTTTTCTGCATAAGCAGGTTTTTTAGCTCCAATGGCTAAAATTACTAACTTATCATACAGCTCCCATTTCTCTGGCTCTTTGGTTAGAGCCGAAATTAAGAGAGACACCCCTTTCTCCGGAAATCCCTCATAGTTAAAATTAAGAGCGAGCAAGGATATAATGCTGGGCGGATAATTTTCTAAATCGTCCTTTAACTCTTTTGAGCCCGGCTTCAATTTCTCTTTGAGTGTTATCTGGTCTAAGTTCTGCATATTATCCTTTAATCTCAACCTCCTCTAAAAATTCCTCTACTTTTTTCTCCAGTTCCTGAGTGATTTTCAAATTGCTCTCCTCAGAATCTTTTATTTTTGGTAACTGGACATAATCTTCAAATTGTCTTTCTGCCAGCTTAAGAAAATAACGGGAATAGAAGATATAACTTAAAGCTAAACAATACCTTAAATCCGGATAGTTTTTACCATCGACTATCTCACTTGAAAGCTGGAGAAGATAATCCTCCACCTCTTTTTTCTCCACCGCTTTAGGATCGTATTTAAAACGCAATCTGAAATATTCGCAAAGCGATTTGATATCCATACTGCTCCCTTCAGTCAGAAGACTTCTCAACAGCATATAGATGCGGGAGAGGTCCTCCCAGGTAAGCGCTTTCTCAAGAAGTTCCTCCATGCGCAGATCTTTATTAAGACCATGTTGATAAGCCCTTTTGAAATTATCTAAAGCTTCTTTCAAGATGGTATCTGTGCTTATGTCCCCATCCTCCCTCCCCCGCTCCAGACAACTGTAACCTAAATTAAGATAAACTTCCTGGTATCTCGGATTCAGTCTCAAAGACTCCTTAAACTCCTTTTCCGCCTCTAAGTAATTTTTCTTTTCCAGGAATGCATTCCCTAAATTATGATGATAATCTGCAAAATCAGGGTTGATCTTAAGGGCAGACTGAAAACTTTTTATGCTCTCATCTACCATCCCTAACTTCAGATAGACTATGCCTAAATGATTGTAAACCAGGGAATAATTGGGGGTCTTCACCAGAGCACTTAAGAATTCTTCCTTGGCTTCCTCTAAAAGCTCCCGCCCTAAAAAGATCAGCCCTAAACTATGGTGAGAAGGTCCATCACCTGAGACTTTTAACTTCTGGGAAAGCTCGAAAAGTGAGAGGAGCAGAGCATACTCTTCTCTATGATAATAAGCGATCTTCTCTTTTATCTTTTCTATCTCAGTCCGGTCAGAGGATTTTTCCAGATAAATTTCCCTGATCTTTATCGACCGGGAGGAGACCAGCCTCCGATTCTTAAAGAATCTAACCGATACCCGGTCCAATAACGGATCGTATTCGGTTTCAACCGCATAGGTATTTCCACGGTAACCTATTTTCTCCTTATGCTTGGGCAGTCTGAGATAATCCATTGGTAAAGAATTTTCTAAAATAGCATCTATTTTTAGCCTCCTTATATCAGGGGGCTTTTTCGTTATTCTAATTATCGGCTTGATGGGTAAAATGATGAAGGTAGAAGATAGAATT
>CAZMZF010000080.1:0-2597 GCA_964570765.1 uncultured Ignavibacteria bacterium | reverse complement strand
CTCTCCTGGTCTCCGGATGGCAGGGATATAACCTTTGTGTCCAAGAGTCAGGGAAAAGATGTTTTATGCCTGGTAAATGTGAAAAAGAAAAAAATCTATAAGAAGTTCAAGTTTAACTTAGATGCGATGTTTTCTCCAGCCTGGTCTCCGGAGGGGAGGAGTATAGTTTTCGTAGGGGTGATTGGGGGTCGAATAGACCTTTATTTAACCGATATCACAAACGGAAAACTTGAGAAATTAACTGAAGATGATTATGATGATAGGGATCCGGCCTGGAGTCCAGATGGAAAAACTATTGCTTTATCCTCTGATCGTCCTATAGGTGAAAGTCAAGACACTAACTACATGTATGGCTCTTACAACATCTTCCTCTTTGATTTTAGCACTAAAGAAGTCAAACCGTTTACCCAAGGAGGGGAGAATAACTTTTCTCCGGCCTTTTCTCCAGACGGGAAGAATATCTGCTTCAGCTCCACTCGTAATGGGATAAGCAATCTCTATATTCAGGATGTAGATAGTCTGAAGAGTTATCCTTTGACTAATATATTAACCGGCTGTTTTACCCCTTCCTGGTCTAAAGATGGGGAAAAGATAGTCTTCTCGTCTTTTTATAAAGGTGGCTGGGATATATTTCTTCTTAAAGATATTAAACCAGTTCACGAGGATGAGACACCCTTAGTCAAGACCGCTTTTATTCAAGAAAAAGAGCTGAAAGCAGAAATTCTTCCTGATACTGCCAAGAAAGAAGAGTCGCAAAAGGAGAGAAAGAAACTGGATTACAGTTATTATGTTTTCAAAAGCACAGAAGATGAGCTGGATTCTCTTTCCCAGATGTTGAAAGAGCCAAAACCGGAGAAAGAAACACTGATTACTAAACTTCCCTCTGGTGAATACAAGAAGAATAAATATAAACTTAAATTTACCCCGGATATAATTTCTGGTGCTTTGAGCTATGATACATTTTTCGGATTCCAGGGACAGTCTTATATTGCAGTTAGCGATATCTTCGGAAACCATAATTTCTATTTAGCCACAGACCTTTTTAATACGGTAGACCAGAGTGACTTTCAACTGATCTATCTTTATTTACCCAAGAGGATTGACTACGGGATCGGGATCTTCCACACTAAGTATTATTATATCGATTCAACCGATCGGCTCTTCTCTGACCGGATTTACGGAGCTACCGGTCTTTTATCCTTGCCTTTTAATAAATTCAGCCGGGTAGAACTCAATCTGACCCATTTTTCCATTGACCGAAAATATTATGACCCTAATGCAGAAGGTATTTACGAAGATAGAAGTGTAAAGGTTCTGTTAAGTTCTTTCTCCTGGGTTAAGGATAACGTTATCTGGGGGATAACTGGACCGGTAAATGGGAAAAGAAGCGTAATCAGTTTCGAGTGGTCACCGGATATTTCTAAGAGAAGCATCTCCTTTACCTCTCTATGGCTGGACTATCGCAGGTACTTACATTTCGGCAAAAACAGGTTTGGATTTGCCTACAGGTTTTCTGCGGGGAGAAGCGATGGGGAAGAGCCCAGGCATTTCTTCTTAGGTGGAATTTCCAACTGGATTGACCCCGGGTTAGCAACAGAAAATATCTATGGAGTGAACGACCTCTATTTTTCCGGTATGGTTACACCTTTAAGGGGATATGAATATTATGAGGTAGAAGGGACCAGATATTTTCTGACCAATTTTGAATTCAGGTACCCTTTTATTGAGTATCTATCAATGGGATTTCCTCCTTTAAGCTTTAGATATATCACCGGAGCAATGTTTTTAGATTTAGGGAGCGCCTGGAATGACACGAAAAGGTTTAAAGGTGGAACTACTGAAAATGGTAATTCTAGGTTAAAGGATATTAAAGCGGGATTTGGTTTTGGTGCCAGGATCAATTTAGGTATATTTGTGCTGAGATATGATGCTGGCTGGAGAACAGATTTTGATAAGGTCTCTCCCAAACCGAGACATTATTTCTCTTTAGGGGCTGAGTTTTAGAAAATAATAAGACCTGTCCCTTCCCAACGGGACAAGCCAAATTTGTGGGATTACTTTAAAGCAATCTTAAATTCATTTTATTTTAACTGTTTGTCTTCTATTGCTATTAGTTCTTTTACCCAAAGGAAGATTTTTCACTCCTCTTACCTGTTTTCTTCTTTCGTATTTCTCAATCTCTGAGGTTGAATAAAGTCTTATTCCATATTCATTGAGTAATTTTTCTTTAGCTTTTGAATTACCCTGGATTGCTTTTTTTACCAGATTGTGTATCTTTAGACTTCTTTTTGTTAAATCCTGCTTTGTTGGGAATTCCAGATGTGTCATTCCGGATGTCATTCTAAAATCACCTCTTTGTAAGTCTCATAATATCAAAAAGTTATATAAATAAGTCTATACAACAACCTCACAAAATATTTATACGGAATTAATCAAAATTTGTTTAATAAATTTTGTTTTAATTTATAAGGTTAAATACAGGCCGTAATCTATTTACTTACAACAAGTTAGGTCTTTGTGGCTGGGTAGAATTTGCTGAAAGTAAAAAATTGTTTATATGGGGTTCGGAACAATAATTTTTGGAAAGAGAAGAGACT
>CAZMZF010000079.1:0-2661 GCA_964570765.1 uncultured Ignavibacteria bacterium | reverse complement strand
CTATCTGCTTATCTAAATCAATAAAAATTTACACAAAAGAATTTACATAATAATGAGAGCAACCCGTACAGGCAAGCTGTGGGTTTAACGGTTAAATTTGTAGCGTCCTCACACCTATGAGGACGTTCATTCGTTGTCTCAGGAGAGACAACGCTACAGTTGTATCTTTCGTTGCCACAGGAATCTCAACGCTACCGCCTGACCTTGTCAAACGGCATCCAATGGATACGCTCCAAAATCAAATTGGTAGAACAGACATCCTTGTCTGTTCAATATTAACCTCACCCTAGCCCTTTCCTAAGAGGAGAGGGTTAAAATCTCAAATCAGAAATTGACAAAGGGATATAAATTGTCTATTTTATCCAAAAATATCTGGAGAAAATCTATGCAGGAGCTATCTAAGGAAAAACTCAAGCAGATTTTAAAATTAAAAACTGAGAAGGGGAGGGAAAAGGAAGAGAAGTTTTTAATCGAGGGGCTACGCCTGTGCGAGGAGGCCTTTTTTTCAGACTGGGAAGTTGAGCTTCTACTTTTCCCATCAGAGTATGTTCAGTTTCTTAAAGCTAAAAAACTCATGCGAGAATTTTTAAAAGAAAAAAGAGAAATATTCATTCTAAGCAATCAGGATATAAAAAAACTAACTGATACCGAGACTCCTCAGGGGATTTTTGCAGTTGTAAAGAAGAAAGAATTCACTTTAAATAAAGATTTTCTTAAAAAAGCTTCTCTACTCGTAGGGTTGGATAATATTCGGGACCCAGGAAACCTGGGGACGATTATCCGGACAGCGGATTCAGCTGGTGTAGATGGGATTTTGCTTTCAACTGGATGTGTGGAGCTTTACAATCCCAAGGTTATTCGCTCAACTATGGGTTCTGCTTTTCATCTGCCGGTGTTGGAGAAATTAGAGCTGAAAGATATTATCCCGGAGCTTAAAAATTCTGGATTTAAGTTCTTTGCCTCTGAGGTTCGGGAAGGAAAAGATTATACGAAATTGAATTACCCTGAAAAAATCTGTCTTTTAATCGGAAGCGAAGCTTCAGGGATAAATAAAGAAATATTGAATTTAGCAGATGAGAGGGTAAAAATCCCGATCTATGGTAAAGCAGAGTCTTTAAACGCCTCAGTCGCTGCCGGGATTTTGTTGTATGAGATAATCCGTAAGAAGAAAGGAAACTTCTATTAGTAGAATAACGTAAACTCGAATAAACAGGAGGTTATATGTCTAAAAAAATAATATTCTTCTGTACTTTATTAATTTTACTTTTTTCTACTACTCTGGCTGAAGTAAAACTTTCACCCACTGAAGGATTTTTTCTACCCTATAGCTCTGCAGCATATTCAGATGATGCTTTGGGGCTTAAATTCAATCCTGCTGGATTGGGACTTAGTCATGAATTCCAGGGATATTTTCTGCATACTCACTCAGATTCCAATTTCAAAGGAGATTATGCCTTATTTCTATCTGCAAGAGGCTTAGGGTTTTCTGCTGAGTGGCTGGGAAATGAAATCAAGCCTAAATATAGAAAATATACCTTAGGCTCTGGGTTTAAGATTTTGAATGGATTCTATCTGGGTTCAAGTTACTCCTGGTTTGGCTCAAAAAACAAAGATTATAATGACCTGTCCTCCTGGAATGCGGGTTTTCTCATGCGACCAATTTCCTTTATCTCTCTGGGTGGAGTTGTTAATGACCTGAACCGCCCCTTTTTCAGAGGCGAAAAAACTAATATCTCTTTTGATCTGGGCTTAGCCTTAAGACCCATTGGCGACAGGGTTACTTTATCCGTAGATGGGATAATGGATGAGAAGGATAAGGCAGAGGATACCAAGACCAGATACCAGGTTGCGATTGAGCCCTTAGATGGATTAATTCTTTCCGGAGATATGGATGATGATGGGAACTACGGGGTAAATTTCAGAGTTAACTTCCCTTTTTCAGGTTTTGGCTCTTACAATACTGTTAATAAAGACCAGGAATATCAGAAAGGGGTGGTTTACTGGAATTTCTCTGATGAAATGTATCGGACCCTTTTCCAGAGGAAGGATAATTTCTTAGAATTTAAGCTTTCTGGAAAAATTGAGGAGGAAAAAAATGCTGGTATTTTTTCTAAAAAGAGAGCCACTCTCTTAGATATTGTTCAGGATATTGAGAGAGCAAAAAAGGATAAAAGAGTTAAAGGACTGCTTGTCAAACTCGATTTATTAAATGCTGGTATGGGTAAAATTCAGGAGCTAAGAGAGGCTTTTCTCGATTTTCGGCAGAATGGAAAGGTAGTTATCTTCTTTATGGAAGGTGGAAGTAATAAAGAGTATTATCTGGCATCATCAGGAAATAAAATAGTAATGCTTCCTACTGGATATTTAGATTTGACCGGGATTTCCGCTGAAGTGACTTTTATTAAAAAGACCTTGGAGAAATTAGGAATTGAAGCTGATTTTGAACATATCGGGGATTATAAGTCCGCTTCAGACCTTTTAACCAGGGACTCTATGTCAGAAGCTCATAGAGAGATGATGAACTGGCTTTTAGATGACCTGTATAAACAGATGACTGAAGATATTGCTGAGCAAAGAGGAATAAGTCAGGAAGAGTTAAAAACCAAGATCGATCAGGGACCCTATTCTGCTAAAGAAGCAAAGGAGAAAGGTCTGGTGGAT
>CAZMZF010000078.1:0-2740 GCA_964570765.1 uncultured Ignavibacteria bacterium | reverse complement strand
TTACCCGACTAGTATGTTAAAATCAATAGAAAAATATATCCAAAAATAAAATAGAGAGTATTTTTATTATTCATTACCTTAATAAAAATGGAAAAAAGATGAATTTCGTGGGAAATGACCGGTGGTCTGGAGAATTAACAGAATATGGTATTGAAATAGCTCTGGATCTGGCTTTTTCTGATACAGAGAACTGTCCCCTGCATTTTTCAAAAGTCCATTTTGTTGGCTAGCAACAGAATGGCTAGTTGTTAACCGTAATGCGATAATACAGAAAGGGCACTGCAACCACTGACTAATGCGGCAGCCAGTGCCCTTTTTCATCATGTCAAGAAATATAGGCTAGTGGGTCATTAACCCTTTTGCGGTGCCAGACTCGCATTTAGATTCATTGACTCTGGGACTTTGCCGCCGCTAACGACTACTCGTCAAACGGATCGGTCATTCTGTCTGCGTAATCAACGATTGTCTGCGCTGCGTCTCGGACATCTACCAGGGCGCTGACCACGCTCTCGTCCTCCGGGTGAGTAGGTACGACATTCATCAACTGAGCCTGCAAGACTTGAAGCTGGTTAGTTATGGACTGGAGCTCGTCAAACTGAACCGGCTGACCCGGTGGCTCGGGCTGGGGATTGAAATATACAGCCTGACATCCAAAGAACCCGACGCTGACCAGTAACACAAGCAATAGAGTGATGGCAATGATTCTGATTCGGGACATTTACGCTTACCTCCTTTACAAAGTATTTGAACAGCTTCTTTAGGATTGCCTTATCGTCCGTCGACCTCGGGCATAGCGGCCTGCCAACTATTCACTTTTGCTTTCAGAAAGCTATCACCCCCTTTCTCCAAAACAAAAACCTACCGTAATAGTTTAGTTTTTCCAAAATCCACTGGTCTAATCCTGTTTTATCGTATATCACCCCCCCCAAGCTGTCAAACATTTTTTGAGATTTTCATGAAAATTGGGAAAAGTCAATCAATTTGTGATATTCCTCTGAACTCCATTTCATTTTTATGGTAACATAAAATTATGGATGAGACAATGACTGTTCAAGGGCGGAAAATAACAAAGGATGATATCGAATTAGTTCGGCGGCTGATCGAAGCCAATCCATCCCGGAATCGCACCCGGCTTTCCCAAGAGCTATGCCTTCTGTGGAATTGGCGCACCGCCAATGGCCAGATTAAAGACATGGCCTGCCGCAGCCTTCTTTTGAAATTAGAGCTGCAGGGCCATATCACCTTGCCCAGGCGTCGCTCTCCCGGCTGTCGCAAGGTCTCTATTCCTTATGTTCCACATAATATTGCTTCTATTGCCTGCGCCTTGAGCACTCTCAAACCGGTACATGATAAAGAGAACCGTCCCCTGTATTTTTATTTTCCATAAGCTCTGGCAGTATCGAAAAGCCTCAGGCATTTTTTTGGAGATACCTCTTTTTGAATATTATGGATTGTAGCGAAGACAAACCCTCCTCCTGGAGCAAAGATATCGATCCTCTTTTTCACGTCATCTTCAACTTCTTCTAAGGTACCGAAGGGAAGTATCCTTTGGGTGTCACATCCACCGCCCCAAAAGACTAGGTCTTTATCGAATTTCTTTTTTAAGAACTCTGGAGACATCCCTTTTGCACTCGTCTGTATCGGGTTTAAGATCTGTATACCTGTATCGATTAAATCAGGGATTAGCTTACTCACCGCTCCACAAGAATGTAGAAAGATATATACATCACTCTTCTTCTCTATGAAGTTACATAGAGCTTTCAGATGAGGTTTGAATAATTGTCTAAACATCTTTAGGGATATTTGTAAATTCTCTTGAGTACCATAATCATCTCCCAAAACGATGATATCTATATACTTTCCAACTCTATCGAGATAGCGGTCGAGCTCTTCAAGATATTTCTCCTCGAGTTTACTGAGAAAATATTCGATGAACGACTTATCCAATATCAATCTTTCCATAAACTCTTGGTATCCGAATAACGCATGCCCCATTTCTATGAAATTACCACCAAAAGAACCCAATATTGCACAGTCTGTATTTTTCTTTATCTCTCTCGCTTGTGCTTCCAGAAAGTCAAGTTCTTCATCCGTGATTCTATCGGAGAGAATGAGGTCTATTTCTTTACGATTACTTACATTAGCCAACGGCGTGTATCTACTATCGAAGTAATAACCACCTTTTGGCATTAGAGCAACCACTTTCCCCTCTATTTCAATCGCCAATGAACCATCCGCCAATACTTTCGGATTAAAGTCTGTTGGAACATAATATTCTCCACCATCTAAAAACAGGTCAATTTGTTTCCAACTATTTATTCGTGTTCCAAAACCACCGTCGAGTCTCTTCAACTCAACTACATCCGAGCTTACTCTTTCTCTTATCTCATTATCAACTACGGCTAACTGCTGACCAAGATCATATATTTTCACGGACTTGTCTTCACAATTCAAGTAACGTTTAAGTTTGTTGTAGGCAATGGCATGAATTCCCGATGACCTCATCCCACCGAGGTCTATTGGTACACGATCCGGTTCTTCGTGCTTAAGAGTAAGGAGGATTCTCTCTCTGGATGTCATATATTTACACCTCTTTCGATTTCGATATTCACAACCTTAATAGACACATTTTTAACTTCCTCTTTTAACTTCCTCAGCATAAGCTGGAGTGAACCCCTGGAGACCTGACCCCCTATCTATATCTAAAATCATAGTCTTTATTTCCCTCGGTTTAAGCTCT
>CAZMZF010000077.1:0-2985 GCA_964570765.1 uncultured Ignavibacteria bacterium | reverse complement strand
GTGGTCTGGTGTAAGGATACGGAATTTAACAGCATCTGGAGAAAAGCAGAAATTACAGTTGATGGTGCTGAATCCGAATGGTCAGGTTTATTCTACTATTTAGAGGAACAGAAAGTTGGCCTTGGTTTGCAAAATGATACAGATAATCTGTATGTCATTATTAAGGCAACGGATCGAAATACACAATTGCAGATAATGCGAACGGGGTTAACCATCTGGCTGGATGCAACCGGAAAGAAGAAAAAGACCATGGGAATACATTACCCCATTGGAATGCAGGACTATGGAATGCCTTTGGCAATGGATCGACAACCCAGCCAGGATTCCAGTAAATTACAAAAGCAATTTACAGAGATGTTAGATAAAATAGAGATTCTGGGCCTAGAAAAGAACGACCGAAACAGAATTGCCAGAGTAAATAGTTTTGGAATAGAAGCCTCGCTCAACGACACCTTAGGTGTTATGATCTACGAACTGAAAATTCCCTTAAAATCGACAAAAGAGCTTCCCTATGCCATAGCTGCCAATGCTGGTGCCATTATAAGCCTGGGTCTGGAAACTGGTGAACTAAAGCGAGAGAAAATGAAAGGAAACATGCCTATGGGAGAGGGTATGCCTGGTGGTGGAGGTGGTATGTTTCCTGGTGGGATGCCTCCAGGTGGTAGAGGTGGCATGCCAGGTGGCAGAGAAGGTATTAAAATGCCAGAGCAGATAAAATTCTGGGCTAAAGTCTCACTGGCGAGTGCCACAGATAATAAAAATTAATAAATGTGTTAGGCTTCTAACTACCTGAAATTGAACTAATTACCAAGGTTTTTCTTTGAGATAATTTAAGGAATTAGAGATGAAAAAAGTAATATTCTTTACAGTATGGATAATGGTTTTCTTCTGGATTGGACTTTTGACGCAGGCCCAGGAGATTCCTAAAAAAGTTCTCACTATCGATGATTGTGTGCAGATTGCTTTGAAAAACAGTTATACCGCTCGTTCTGCTCAGGAAAATTATAAATCTGCGAAATGGGAGCTTTTAGGTGGCTGGTCAGGTTTTCTGCCCACGCTTGGTCTTTCTTCAGGCTGGTCAATTGGAAACGAATTTCCTGAAAAATTAGATTATGATGAGTATAGCTTCAATCTGGGGATTAATCAGACCATTTTCAATGGGGGGGCAAATTTTGCCAACTACAATTTGAAGAGGGCTGGCAAAATATCAGCCTGGGACGACTTGAAATTAGCCGAAAAGTCAGTGGCTCTAAATGTTAAAGAAGGTTGCTATAATCTTTTAAAAGCCCAGATGTTGTATGAAGTACAAATAGATGCGGTGAAGAAAAGTATCGAGCAGCTTAATATGGCAAGGGCAAGGTATGATTTAGGCTCTGCTTCACTCTCCGATTTCCTTAAAGCTAAGGTTCAATTAGGAAATGACAGTCTGAATTTAATTACTTACGCTAATAACGTTAAATTAACTGAAGCTTCATTAAATAGTTTATTAGGTTTAGACATTAACACCCCCTTAGAGATCGATGCTAAGCTGGAATATAAAAAGTTAGAATCCAACTTAGAGGATGAGACTAAAAAAGCATTGGAGAAACATCCCCAGGTAGATAAAGCTAAGATGGGAGTGAATCAGGCTCATTCCAGTCTAACAGCCGCACGTAGTGCTAATTTCCCCAAGATATCTTTCTCTGGCAGTTATTCATGGAACAACTATGGATTTCCTTCAAGCCGGGATATAGAGAAGAACGATTCCTGGGGGATAGGGATAAATCTCAGTTTGAACATATTTGAAGGTTTTTCAACCACGGCCAAGGTGAGAAGCGCCAAAGCAAGTCTGAGTGTAGCCAAAGAGAATTTAAAGCAGAGCAAAAGGGATTTAGAGTTAGAGATAAAACAGGCTTATCTTTCGGTGAATGAAGCAGAATAAAAAATTCGATTGACAGATGAGGCTTTGAAATCAGCGGAGGAGGATTTGAATATTACCCAGGAGAAATATAACTTAGGCGCGGCCTCGATCTTAGACCTTTTGAATGCCAATTTCTCATATAAGACCGCGAAGAGCAATCAGGTTCAAGCGCTTTATGATCATAATTTAGCAGTAGCTCAATTTGAAAAAGCTATAGATAAATAGTTTTGATGAGGTAGAGATATGAGATATTTACAGATTTTGAAAGTTGCCTATAAGGCTCTAGGCAGAAATAAGATGCGTTCCAGTTTGACTATGCTGGGTATAATAATCGGGGTAGGGGCAGTTATTGCGATGATGGGAATAGGACAGGGTGCAAAAAAAATGATCAATGACCAGATAGCTTCCTTGGGTGATAATCTTTTAACTATATCCCCGGGAAGTCATATGAGTGGAGGTATGAGAGCAGGTGCTGGAACGAGAACCTCCCTGACAGATGAAGATGCTAAGGCTATTAAGGAGAACTGCCCTGCTGTTCTGAGGGTTTCACCGGAGGTAAGGTCCGGGGCACAGGTCGTAGCAGGAAATCTTAACTGGGGAACCTCAGTTGAGGGGTATTCCACAGATTTTCCTTCTATCCGTTCCTGGCCCTTAAGCTCAGGCGCTTTTTTCACAGAGCAGGATGTAAAAGGAGCCACTAAGGTCTGTATTTTAGGGAAAACCATAGTTGATAACCTTTTCAGCGGGCAGGACCCGGTTGGGGAGATCATAAGAATAAAAAAACTTCCTTTCAGGGTTCTTGGGGTTTTATCCCCAAAAGGACAGAATGCGTTTGGCCATGACCAGGATGATATGATTATTGTTCCTTATACTACTGCCCAGAAAAAAATTGCGGGTATAACTTACGTCAATTCTATAATCGCTTCAGCCATAGACCGGACTGAGATCGATGTGGCTGAAGAACAGATAACCCAGCTTCTTCGTCAGAGACACAAAATCTCTCAAGGAGAGGATGATGATTTTACCGTGAGGAGCCAATTAGATATCGCCACTATGGCTGGCTCAACCTCTACCATAATGACCAT
>CAZMZF010000076.1:0-3028 GCA_964570765.1 uncultured Ignavibacteria bacterium | reverse complement strand
GATTGCTGGTTTAGCTAAATCTAACTCCCCTTCAATCCTCCTGGGTGGGGCAACGGCTCAGGGAAAAGATTTATTGCCCAGAGTAGCCACTCGCTTAGAGACAGGCTTGGCAACAGACTGTATAAATATAGATATAGAGGATAAAGGATTATTAAAGATAACCCGTCCGATTTATGCTGGCAAACTTTTGATGGAGACAACTATCCCCCAATCCAGACCACAGATGGCAATGCTCAGGCCTAATGTGGTGGAGATTCTACCGCAAGATGGCTCAAAAAAGGCAGAAATAATTAAATCAAAGCCTGATCTGAAAAAGGAAGATTTAAAGTCTGTTCTTAAAGAGGTATTAAAAGGGGAAAGCAAAAAGATAGATGTAACTGAAGCAAAAATAATAATCTCCGGTGGTAGGGGGATAAAAGCTAAGGAGAATTTTAAAATCTTAGAAGATTTAGCAGATGCCTTTGGTGAGGGAACAGCGGTGGGTGCTTCACGAGCAGCAGTTGATTCGGGCTTTGCCCTGCACGATATCCAGGTAGGGCAGACCGGAAAGGTGGTCAATCCCACACTTTATATCGCCTGCGGGATCTCAGGTGCCATCCAGCACCTGGCTGGGATGTCAACTTCCAAATATATCGTAGCGATAAACAAAGACCCGGATGCACCTATTTTTCAAAAAGCGGATTATGGTATCGTAGGAGACCTCTTTGAAGTTGTTCCTCTTTTAACCCGGGAAGTTAAAAAGCTAAGAGCAGAAGGTTAATATGGAGCAGATAACCAGGGAGATTTTCTGGAACGTTCAGGGAGTCAGGATTATAATTTATCTATTAGCTTTAATACCGGTTTTTCTTTTCGCTTTTGGGTTATGGAGAAAAATCAAGCTCTGGAGGATCGGGAAAAAAGAGAATCGCTATGACCAGACCTGGAAAAGGATAAAATCTACCCTTTATTATGGAATTCTACAGATCAGGAATTTAGAAAAAATATTCCCCGGCACAATGCACCTTTTTATCTTCTGGGGATTTGTTATCCTTTTTATCGGGACAGTTATAATATTTTTGCAGGAAGATATTACCCTTCCGATTTTCAACTTCAATTTCCTTCAGGGAAACTTTTATCTCTGGTATTCTTTTATCTTGGATTTATTTGGCATCTTAGCTATAATCGGAGTTCTTTTAGCTTTATACCGAAGGATTTTCTTAAGGCCGGAAAGTCTGGATAATAAATCAGAGGATTTTCTATCATTATACTGGTTTTTACTGGTTCTTTTAACCGGATTTTCCAATGAAGGTTTAAGGATTGCGGCTACAAATCCTGATTTCGAAAGATGGTCTTTTGCTGGCTGGCAGATAGCTTCATTTGTAAAACTTTCAGGATTGGATATTAATTCTATTCAAATCCTTCACCGCATAAGCTGGTGGATTCATCTTTTACTTGCTTTTGGTTTTATTGGATATATTGCTTATTCCAAGCTTCTGCACATTATCTCCTCCCCTTTGAATATATTCTTCCGCTCCTTTGAGCCAATTGGATTGATTAAACCAATACCTGATTTAGAAAACCAGGAAACTTTTGGGATTTCTAAATTAGAGGAGTTCACCTGGAAAGACCTTTTAGATACAGATACCTGCACTAAATGTGGCAGATGTCAGGACAACTGCCCGGCCTGGACTTCTTCAAAACCGCTTTCTCCTAAGAAAATCATCCTGGATTTGAAAGCCCATCTTTTGGAAAAAGGGAAACTGTTACTTCAGAAAAAAGAGCTGAGTCCAGAGAAAAACTTAATTGGGGAGGTGATCTTAGAAGATGAGCTCTGGGCTTGCACCACCTGTGGCGCCTGTATGAGATTCTGTCCGGTTACCATTGAACATATCCCTAAAATAGTGGAGATGCGCAGGAATTTAGTCTTAATGCAGAGTAAATTCCCCCCTGAGCTTAATTTGTTTTTTAAGAACTTAGAGAATAACTATAACCCCTGGACTATAGGTTTCGCCACGCGTGCGGACTGGGCAAAAGATTTAAAAGTTAAGCTATTTTCTCAGGATAAGGATATAGAATACCTCTATTTTGTGGGTTGCGCTGGCTCTTTTGATGAGCGGGTAAAAAAAGTCTCTAAAGCTTTAGTCAACATATTTAATCAAGCTAATCTGAACTTCGGCATCTTAGGGCAAGAGGAGTTCTGTTGTGGAGATTCTGCCCGCCGGATCGGGAACGAATATTTAGCCCAGATTTTAATCCAGCAAAATATCGAGACTTTCAAAAAATATAATATCAGAAAGGTAATTGTTTCCTGCCCGCATGGGTATAATACTTTTAAAAATGAATACCCGTTATTCGGATATAAATTCGAGGTTATCCATCATTCTGAGCTTATCTATGATTTGATTCAAAAAGGGAAGTTAAACTTAAATAAAAAACTTGATCAAATTGTTACCTATCACGATTCCTGCTATTTAGGAAGATATAATCAGATCTATGATCCTCCGAGAGCTATTCTACATTCTCTTTCTTCAAATCTTAAGGAGATGGAGCTTTCTAAATATAAAGGGTTTTGCTGTGGGGCGGGTGGGGGAAGGATGTGGATGGAGGAGAAGTTAGGAAAGAGGATCAACCAGATTAGAATAGAACAGGCTCAGGATACCGGAGCCAAAGTAGTTGCTACTGCTTGTCCTTTCTGTCTTACTATGCTGGGGGATGGAATAAAGGAAAAGGAGATAAAGGATATGCAGGCTCTGGACTTATCTGAGCTGGTGGAGTTATCCCTGCAAAAATAAGATGATATTAAAAGATTACAAGTTTTATGACCTTCTCTCTTCTGATTTAGACCTTATGGTCTCCTGGGGAAAAAGGCTTAAAAATGAGACTCCTTTTTTCAAAAAACTGTTTGAGGAAAACAGGGTCAAAAAGATTTTGGATATAGCTTGTGGAACCGGACATCATTCCATTTTTTTTGCTAAATCCGGTTATGAGGTTACTGGAGTAGATAAAAGTAAGGAGATGATTAGACTTGCAAAAAGAAATTCTAAAGGGG
>CAZMZF010000075.1:0-3125 GCA_964570765.1 uncultured Ignavibacteria bacterium | reverse complement strand
ATGGGCGGAAGATACTTTCCAATGTGGTTTTCTCCCAATGGGTTCATAAAAGATATTGGGGCGTTGTTCCAGAGCTTGCCTCCAGAGAACATATAAAAACCATTCTGCCCATTCTAAAGACTGCTCTGGATGAAGCTAAGGTCACTTTAAAGGAGATCGAGGGTATAGCAGTTACCTGTGGTCCAGGTCTGGTTGGCTCCCTTTTAATCGGGCTTTCCTTAGCAAAGGGTTTAACTTATAGTGTAAAGGTTCCACTTATCGGGATAAATCATCTCGAAGGACATATCTTCGCCAATTTCTTAGAATATCCTGACCTTTTACCCCCTTTGATCTGCCTTATAGTCTCTGGCGGGCACTCCACTTTAGTTTATGTTAAAGATAAGGGAGATTATAAGGTTCTGGGACGGACAAGAGACGATGCTCCAGGGGAGGCATTTGATAAGGTGGCAAGGATACTGGATTTAGAATACCCGGGTGGACCTTCCATTGATAAATTAAGCCAGAGTTGCAAATCTTCTAAGATAAAATTTCCCAGAGCTTTTTTAGAAGAAGGGAGTTTAGATTTTTCCTTTAGCGGGTTAAAGACTGCAGTGGCTCTTTATGTGTCCAGGCTATCATTTAAGGAGAAAGAAGAACTAAAATCCTGCATAGCCAGAGGGTTTCAAGAGGCGATCGTGGAGGTGCTGGTAGAGAAATTTTTAAAAGCTGCCCGGGAACTTAAAGTAAAGAAGATCGCTTTAGCCGGAGGAGTAGCTAATAATAGCTACTTAAGGCAGAAATTGAGTCTGGAAGCCAGCAAAAAAGGGCTGGAGCTTTATGTCCCCTCACCTATCTTGTGTACAGACAATGCGGCTATGATAGCTTCGGCTGGTGATTTTCATCTTCAAAGAAAAGAAAGCTCTTCTCTTAATCTAAACGCCTTTCCACATCTTTTCTTAGATTAAAAAGTATAAGCTTAAATTTATTTTTGAAGAAGTTTTTCGTGAGGGATATTGGGATGTAAACCTTCAGGGTTACTAAAATTAACTTCATAGCTCTTTTTCTCGGATTTTTCATTCCACCAAGAGCAAAGAGGTAAAGTTATCCCGCCGATGGCGGGATACACTCCAGTTTTTTATAAAGTATGACGATAAAGTATGTATAAATTTCTTGAATTGTCCAAAAGGGGGCAGAAAAGAGTTCATCTATATGGATGTGGATATCACAGAACGCAAGCAGGCGGAAGAGGCTTTGCGTATGTCCGAGGAGAAATACCGATTTCTCTTTGAGAAAAGTCCTACCTTAAACATTATAATTGGCGAGGATGGGTTAATAAAAGACTTAAATGAAGGTATGATCAAACAGTATGGTTATTCAAAAGATGAAATCATTGGCAGGCAGGCGTTAGAGTTTGTAATTACTGAACAAAGGGAGGGAGTGGCCAAGATATTGGAAAAGGATTTTAAGGGGGAATATACCCCTGAAATCAATGTAAGTATAAAAGCTAAAGATGGGTCGATTCATAGTGTATTGTTCATGCCCGGGAGTGTAATATTCTATGAAAAGAATCAGTCTGCCAGCATACTTATCACAGGGATTGACATTACTGAAAGCAAGAAAGCAGAAAAGGCTTTGCGGGAAAGCGAAGAGAAATTCAGGAACCTTGCGGAACAATCACCAAACATGATCTTCATCAACAAAAAGGGTAGAGTAGTCTATGCCAATCAAAGATGCGAAGAGATTATGGGATATTCAAGAAATGAGTTTTACTCCCCTGATTTCGACTTCCTTTCTTTGATCGCACCAGAATGTGTAGATTTAGTAAAGTCAAGTTTTAACATGCATGTGAAGGATGAAGAGATCACTCCATACGAATATACGCTCATCACCAAAGAAGGGGAAAAAGTAGATACCATACTCACCACAAAATTGATAATCTACGAAGGAGAGAACGCCATCCTTGGAACAGTAACAGATATCACCGAGCGCAAGAAGATGGATGAAAAGATGATCCAAGCAAATGAAGAGCTTAAAGCTTTAAATGCCATCGCCTCCATCGCCAACCAAACTTTGAACTTAGAGATGATCCTAGAAGAGACCATAGATAAAGTTCTGGAGGTAACTGAATGCCATGCTGGAGGAATTTATATACTAAATCAGGCCACCAAAGAGTTGGAGTTAAAAACCTGCAGAGGTCTTTCCTCTGAAGCAGTTAAAGAGGTTGACAAGTTAAAATTAGGAGAGGGGTTTTCTGGAAGGATCGCCTTAAACGGTGAGCCCATTATGGTTGAGGATATAACTCAAGATCCCCGGTTAACCCGCTTGATAATGAAGAAAGAAGGGGTTCATTCTTATTTGGGAGTTCCGCTAAAATCTAAGGGAAAGATACTGGGTACCCTTTTTGTTATCACCCAAAAGAATAAAAAGTATAACTTGGATGAGGTCGAGCTTTTACTCTCCATTGGAAATCAGATCGGTATGGCTGTGGAAAATGCTTACCTTTTCAAAGAGGCTGAACAATGGATTATTCAGTTAGAGGCTATAAGGAACATAACCAATAGATTGAATAAGTTAAATGATGTTAAAACCGTAGCCTCCTCAGTTATGGAAGAGATAAAAAAGGTGATAGATTTTGACAACTGCAGGGTTTATCTTTTGAGCGAAAATAAAAATGAGCTTATCCCAGTTGCATTCGGGAGTGAGGTTGAGGAATATAGAGGGGAGACTGAGGAGGTCCTGCGTCTTAAAGTGGGGGAAGGGATAACGGGTTGGGTTGCCCAGACCGGTGAGCCTCAGATAATAGATGACGGGGAAAAGCACCCCCGCTCCCGACATATCCCTGGCTCCCCTTATGTGGATGAATCGATGATTGTCTCACCTATGATCTATGAGGGGGAGGTCAGAGGGGTTATCACCCTGTCCAAATTGGGATTAAAACAGTTTAATCAAAACCATCTGGCTCTGCTGAATATACTGGCGAATGAGGCGGTAGTGGCAATTGAAAATGCAAAACTTTTCCAGAGCTTAAAACAGGCTTATGCCAAGTTGAGAGAGGCACAGGAGCAGTTGATTCAGTCTGAGAAATTAAGGGCTTTAGGGGAGATGGCCGGAGGAGTGGCTCATGATTTTAATAACCTTTTAGGTGC
>CAZMZF010000074.1:0-3276 GCA_964570765.1 uncultured Ignavibacteria bacterium | reverse complement strand
TGCACCTGCAAAATCATCTTGGACTTTGTTTGTCTGAGAGCTTTAGCTATTTCTATCATCACCACTTTGATCAGATCTGCCGCAGAGCCCTGATGCGGAGTGTTAATGGCTACCCTCTCTGCAAATTCCCTTTTCTGCCGGTTGGTGCTTTCTATTTCCGGGATATATCTTCTTCTCCCTAAAAGGGTAGCCACATATCCATCCTTTCTTGTTTTCTCAATCAGATTTTCTAAATGAGTTTGCACCTTAGGGTATCTTTTGAAATAGATATCTATGAACATCGAGGCTTCCTGTGGACTCATCTCCGTTTGTTGGGATAACCCGTAGGCGCTAACTCCATAGATTATGGCAAAATTGGCCGTCTTTGCCTGTCTTCTCTGCTCAGGTGTGACTTTATCTATCGGCACTCCGAAGACCTCACTTGCAGTTCGGGTATGTATGTCCTCACCCTTGAAGAAAGATTCCATCAGAATTTCATCCCCTGAGAAATGAGCTAAGATTCTCAGCTCAATCTGAGAATAATCCGCAGACAATAAAAGATACTCCTTATTTTTTGGAATAAACCCCTTTCTGATCTGACTACCGATCTCAGTTTTTATAGGGATATTCTGCAGATTCGGCTCGGAAGAGGAAAGACGACCAGTTGCGGTAATAGTCTGATTGAAAGAGGTATGCACTCTGCCAGTTTTTTTATTGATCAAAGCTGGCAGTGCATCTATGTAAGTCGATTTCAATTTATAGAGCTGACGGTATTCTAAAAGTTTCTGCGGAAGGGGATGGATTTTAGCTAATTGCTCTAATACCCCGAAGTCAGTGGAATTAATCGTTTTTTTGGCGGTTTTTCTAAGAGGGGAAAGCCTTAAGTCCTCAAATAAGATTTTACTCAACTGCTGGGGTGAATTTATATTAAACTCTTTTCCAGCTAAATGATAAATCTGGCGAGTTAACCTTGCCAGTTCTACATCCATCTGGCTGGAAAACTCTTTTAAAAAATCTACGTCGATCGAAATCCCTGTTAATTCCATCTCAGCTAAAACCTGAATCAAAGGGAGTTCTACCTTGTAGAAAAGCTCATCTAAAGAGAAATCCTTTAACTTGGGCTCAAGGATTTTTTTTAACCTCAAAGTGTAATCAGCATCCTCACCGGAATATTTAGTCGCAGATTTAATCGGGACCAGGGCAAAGCTTTTCTGTTTTTTACCCGAGCCGATCAAGTCGGAGATCGGGGTCATTTTGTAATCTAAATACTCTAAGGCTAAATTGGAGAGACGGTGCTGTCTGGAAGAGGGGTTCAAAAGATATGAGCCAATCATCGTATCAAAGTGAATTCCCTTAAGCTCAATCCCGTAATTTTTCAGAACCTCGAAGTCAAATTTTAGATTCTGTCCAATTTTATTTATCCTTTCATCCTCTAAAATCTTTTTGAAATTTTTCAGCACAAAATCTATATCTAAGTTTTTATCCTTATCCTCCCCTTTATGTCCAACTGGAATATAAAAAGCCTCCCCTTTTTCTAAAGAGAGAGAGATTCCTACCAGCTCTGCCTCTATCGGATTTAGGGAAGAGGTCTCAGTATCGATGGCAAACTCCCCTTTAATTTCTATTCTGCTCAAAATTTCTTTGATCTCTTCCTCTTTCTCTATGGTTAAATATCTGGTTTCCTCCTGTGCCTCTCTGGAGGTTATCTCCTGCAGAAATCTGGTGAACTCCAATTCCTTGAAAAGCTCTTTAAGCTCAGGCAGGTTAAACTCTCTTCTGGATAGCGAATTTAAGTCCAGTTCAAAAGGGACACTGGTTTCAATGGTAACTAACTTTTTGGAGAGACGGGCTAAATCAGAATGCTCTTTTAAATTCTGTGATATGTTTTTTCTTTTTACCTTATGTGCATTAGCCAGGACACTCTCTAAATCGCCGAACTGCTGGATTAACTCCAGAGCAGTTTTCTCACCTACTCCCGGTATCCCCGGAACATTATCTGAGGCATCCCCCATTAACCCTAACAAATCTGTAACTTTTTCTGGAGGGACTCCAAATTTTCCCCTCACCTTTTCTTCGTCATAGATTTCTATCTCCTCGCCACTTTTCCTCGGATTTAAAACCTTGATATCCTCATCCACCAGCTGCAAAAAATCTTTATCCCCGGTAACTAAAATCACCTCTAATCCTTTATTTTTAGCTCTCCGGGCTAAAGTCCCCATCAGGTCATCCGCCTCAAATCCATCCATCTCTAATATAGGAATGTTCATTGCTGTGATTAATTCCATTATGCGCGGAAGCTGGGCTACCATCTCCTCCGGCATCTTGGCTCTTGTCGATTTATATTCTTTATAGATCTCATGCCTGAAGGTAGGAGCTTTGGTATCGAAGACCACCCCGATGAATTCTGGCTTTTCTTCTTTCAAAATTTTCATCAAGGAATTGGCAAACCCAAAAGCAGCCGAGGTGTTTTCCCCTTTAGAGTTGATCAGAGGATTCCTGATAAAGGCAAAATAGGAGCGATAAGCCAAAGCCGACCCATCGATCAAAAAAAGCTTTTTCTTCACTTTCATAATTTACCCTTTTGCCTTATGATACAATTTAATTCATTTAAGGTCAATAAATTTATGTAGGGGCAATTTCCCGATGGATCCATTCTGGACATGAATTGCCCCTACATCTTTTTCCCTCTCCTCTCCGGAGAAGGTCAGGTTGGAAATCTCGCCAAAGGCGGGACGCTACTATTCTCACTCCTTGCAAATGAGAGGGAGATTCGTAGCGCGATCCTTTTAGGGTCGCCACATTATTCAATGCGAAAAATAAATAAGCCCAATGAATTGGGCAACTACAAATAGATGTAGATTTTACGTAGAGACGCATAGCGATGTGTCTCTACAACTCGTAGGCAAGGTTTCCATAGACAGACCCCACCCTATCCCTCCCCTATCCTGAGAAACGGATCCGGAGGACAGGGGAGGGAAATAAATCCCCTCTCTTCTACGAGCCGCAAAGCTTTTAACGGCCTACGGGAGAGGGCCAGGGTGAGGTTATAATAAAAATGCAGTTTGAAGTTTAGCGTTTGTCCGTTTGTTCGATCCAAACTACAAACTAACAAACGAACAAACTGTTTTAAGAGAGGGCCAGGTTGAAAATCCCGCCAGAGGCGGGAGTGAGGTCATCCCCTCTCTTTTCAAGAGAGGGACAGGGTGAGTTCACTGCCCCTATCTTACGGATCCGCTTCTCGGACAAAAAATGGGGATAAAAAATCCCCCGCCCCGATTTTAATCAGGGCGGGGAACA
>CAZMZF010000073.1:0-3462 GCA_964570765.1 uncultured Ignavibacteria bacterium | reverse complement strand
CACCACCTCACTGTGCACTATAAGCCCATGCTTTTCATCCACCACTATTTGCCCAAAATGACATTTATTATAAATTATTAAACCTCTTCTTCAACTCCTGATCAAATCCATATTTCTTTGAATCTATTAGGATAATCTTCTGAAGCTCTTTCTTCTTTTCTATCGGAATCTGGTTAAAGCTTTTAGGAGAAACTATTTTCTCAACCAGATCCCTGGCTTTCCAGATTGTATTCTTTTTACCCTTTTTAATCCATTCACCTAAATTTGACCGATCTATCACCTGGCTGGGGAAGAAAAACTCCTTTTTAAACCACTTAAGAGTATGAGGAGAGGTTAAAAACCCTTTTTCTAAAAACTCCTCCTTGAACAGGTCTAAAGAAGGAGTTTTATCTTCAAAATTAATCCCATCAATTAATCGATATGCCATCCCGCAGATCTCATTATCTATAACTAACTTCTCCATACTCTGGCAACTTTCAAAATCAAGCATCCCCGGTCCGGAGATAACATTTACCCCGGATAAGGCAGCCAGAATCGCACCAATCCCTGATTCCAATCCAGACTGATAATCCAGGGTCTTTGAATCGCTTAGCCCCATATAAGCATGGGTGGGGAGTTCAAAATATTTCCCGATCTGATTAAAAGCTGAATCTATCATCATAGTCTCGATTGCACCCATAGGAGTTGTCCCGGTCCTCATATCAAAACAGGAGGGTGAGCCTCCGTAGATAATCGGCGAACCTCTGCGAGCAAGCTGATGGATAACAATCCCACTTAGATTTTCCGCAGTATGCTGAACTAAGCTTCCAGCTAAGGTAATCGGTGCAGTTGCCCCACTTAAAGGCATAGAGACCAACTCAGCCGGGATTCCGCTTTTAGCACAATCGATTAAGTTCTGGCAGGTTAAATTGCTCCATTTCAAGGGGGGTGAAGGACAGCAGTCGAAAATAGCTAAGGGTTTTTTTCTTAAATTACTCTCGCCACCTCTAATACAAACCAGCATATCTTTCATAATCTTAAAAGCCTCTTTCTCAAATGTCCCGGTGATAACTGGCTTAACTGAAAATAAAAGTGAAATGAAAAGCCGATACCTATCTGCCATCTGTTTGGGAACGTCCGAAGGGATCAATGCTGTGCTCTGGGCTTTCAGGTAATCTAACCCATCCACCAGCTGGGCAAATTTAATCAGATCAGAAGTTACTGGTTCTCTGATCGCATCTTTTTTTAAGTCATAAATCCAAAGAGCCGCAGAGCCGGGATTGAAATGGACCTTATCTTCTTTTAGATTTAGAGCTAACCTCTCTTCACGGTCATAAACCTCTATTACCTTTGGACAAGTTTTAAGACATTTTTCCACTAACTCTTTTTTCAGATAGGCTCTTTTCTTCTTTCTATCTATCCTTACTCCAGCATCAGCTAAGAGAAAAAGCCCCTCTTTGTTCTCCACAAAAACTCCAACCTTTAAAAGTAGCTCTAAAGCTTCATCTATAATCTGCTCAACCCTTTTCTTATCTAAAAGCTCTAATTTAGGACGCCTGTATATTCTCAAGTTCCCTCCTTCATTTTTCTTTTTTTAAAATGGCACTCTTTTAAACTACAGATTTCGCAGGGTGACAGGTTTTTCCCTTTAAAACGATTTCTGCTCAAATTAACTGCAAAGGAGACCGATTTTTTAGGTATCATCATGTAAAATTGATTTAAACTCACTCCGATCTTCTCTGCTGGCAATAGATTGAAGATAAGTCTCTGCCCCTCTAATTTCCATCCTCCATATCCCGGACTGAACCTGGGGCTATGATATAGATTGTTTTCTTCAGCTTTATCTATGATAATCCGATTCAGATATTCTGCTGTATATTCAGCCGCCACAGAGCCGATGGCATCCAAGATAACTACTCTGGTCAACTCACCCTTAGAGCTTAAACTCTTAACCTTTTTCTCTAACTTCTCACCGATGGTAGATATTCCGAATGCAACTTTTTCACCTGAGTTAAAAGAGCATTCTTCTGGCAATTCTTTTATATCTTTGACAGTATAGATCCCTTTAGGTTTAATCAGCTCAAAAGAAAGCTCTATCATCTCCTCAATTAATTTCTTTGAGCTATCCCTTATCTTTTTATTTTCAGAGGTATGCCCTAAAAGCCTTAAGATTTCCTTCTGGTCGATTTTTACTTTGAAGTTTTCAATTATCTCAAACATCTTTTCTTTATTTATACTGGAGTGTATCCGCATAAGTGTATCACTTCACAATATTGGTAACACATTTAAGACCGCGTAGGGGCGGTCGATAAAAGCTTTACGACGGCTACGCCGGGCTTAGCTCCCCGTAGGGAGTTTAACTCCACCCTGGTGGGTTCGGGTGGAGACCCTAAAATCTGGGTTTCGCTAAACTCAACAAGCTCCACCCCTACGCGATATCTAAAGGAATTCATCTTGGTAAACCTAAAGGTTTACACTCCAAAGGCTTTAAACTTTCCTTTATTTTTCTAATAAATTCCGGGGTGGTGCCACAGCACCCTCCTGCAAAACTAACCCCTGATTTTATCATTTGCAAAATATCCCTTGCAAAAGAATCCGGTTTTTGAATATAAACCGTTTTCCCTTTGCGAATCACCGGTTTTCCAGCATTTGGCTGAACGATCAGCGGTAGATTTGTGCTTTTCTTCATTATCGAAACCAAGCCTATCATCTCTGCACTACCCAGGGTACAGTTAGCCCCAACCACATCCGCACCTGCCTCTTTGAGCTTTTTCAAAGAAAATGAAACCTCATCTCCCATCAGCGTAAAATACCCCTTGGGCTTTTTTTCAAAGGTCATACAGATGAAAAGGGGAAGTGAAGATACTTCCCTAACTCCTTCAACTGCGGATAAGGCTTCTCTTAAATCAAACATCGTCTCAATAGAAAAAAGGTCAACCTCACCAGATAGTAGTACCTCTGCCTCTTTTGCAAAAGCTTTCTTCAACTCTTTAAATCTTGCCTTACCTAAAGGCTCAAAAAATTCACCACTGGGTCCAATATTCCCGGCCACATACTTATCAGCCGGACAGGCATCTTTTGCAATCCTCACTGCGGAAAGATTGATCTTTTCCATCTTCTTTTCATTTCCCGATTTTTTTAACTTCGGGCTACTTGCTCCAAAAGTATTGGTCTGGATTATATCTGCACCTGCCTGGATATATCTCTGGTGAATCTTTAAAATTATCTCTGGATGTGAAAGGTTCCATAGCTCAGGCGGTTTATCGTAGAGCAGCCCGGATGAGAAAAGCATCGTTCCCATTGCCCCATCCAATAAAACCACCCTTTCCCTGCCCAATTCCAATATAGATTTTTTACCTTTCTTTCCCTTCATTCACCTATCTCTTTTTGAACAATCTTGACTGCTGAAATAGCATTCTCTCCATAGTAATCTGCTCCGATCTCTTTTGCCCAGCCCTGGCTGGCTGGTGCCCCACCCACCAT
>CAZMZF010000072.1:0-3465 GCA_964570765.1 uncultured Ignavibacteria bacterium | reverse complement strand
CGACTATTTTTAAATTATCCGGAAATGGTCATAATTATTTCGTTTCTGGAGGAGAAATTATAAAAAATTTAAATGATAAAAATTTATGTCGGACCCAGATAAGACTAAAGATGAATGAGAATGTAAAATATTTTCTCCAAGATTCTATTGGTAACCATCATCTGATTTGCAAAGGAGATTACAGTAAGTTGGTAAGAGAATTCTTTAAATGGTAAAATAGTGATATAAAATAATCAAGCAAGGAATTTGGGTTATGTAAAAATTCTTATCAGGATTACAAAATAGTAAGAATATTTTAGGAGACTGTTCTAAAGTGTGATAGAGAACCATCCATTGTCACGATTTATAGAAAAATAGGATGTGTCCCTATTTTTTTGAAGGAGAAAATAATGGGTGATATTATGCGGCCAGTTCCATTTAAACAGTTACTTCATTGGATAACTGAAGAATATCGGACGCAGTGGACAATTTTTGGGATACCGGAAACTAATTTTTTTATTAAAGAAAATCGGAAAAGTATTCAGATATTTGATGAAAGCTGCAATACCCCGGTGGGACCTGCAGCAGGACCTCATACTCAATTGGCTCATAATATTGTTACCGCCTATTTAGTCGGGGGACGTTTTTTTGAGCTTAAGACGGTACAAAAACTTGATAGCCTGCAATTTGATAAGCCCTGTATTGACGCGCGAGACGAGGGTTATAACACCGAGTGGTCCACCGAACTTTCTCTGGAACAGGCATATGATGAGTATGTCAAGGCCTGGATACTACTTTACTTTATAGAGTCAATTTTTAATATGCGTGTTTCTACTAAGCAATCTTTTATTTTTAATATGAGTGTTGGCTACGACCTGGAGGGAATCAAAACACCGGGTATGAACTCGTTTATTAATAACTTAACTGATGCCTCAGAACACCCAGTATTTAAGCACCACCTGGAGGAATTAGATTCTTTTATCCGGGACGCGAGATTTCTGGAAGCTATGCGTATTAAAGGAAAGATTGAAGGTCTTGGGAATATTTCCAGTGCGATTTCACCTCATATCGCTCGATCTGTTACTCTCTCTACCATGCATGGATGTCCCTCCGAAGAGATAGAAGCGATCTGTAGATATCTTATGGAGGAAAAAAGTCTTAACACCTTTGTAAAGTTGAATCCGACCCTCCTCGGCTACAAACCGGTCAGGAAAATACTGGATACCCTTGGGTTCAACTATATAATCCTTAAGGAATCTACATTTACCCATGATTTACAGTGGGATGATGCCATAGAGATAATTAAATACCTTTCTAAATTAGCTACTGACTGTGGTCGTAATTTTGGGGTCAAACTTTCCAACACCCTTGGAACAGTAAACACCCTTGACATCCTTCCAGGAGATGAGATGTACCTATCAGGACGTATCCTCTTCCCTATTACCATTACTCTGGCTTCTCGCTTGTCGCGTGAGTTTGAAGGGACTCTCCCTATATCCTACTCGGGAGGGGCGTCTCAGTTGAATATCATCAAGCTTTTTGAGACAGGGATTAAACCAATTACCGTGGTTACTGAGCTGTTGAAGCCGGGCGGTTATCTGCGAATGGCAGAAATGGCCCGAGAATTAGAACCAATAATTGAAGAGAAGAGACAACCCAAGGTCATTGATGTGGAAAAACTCGACCAGTTGACCGAAGAGACCCTCCAAAAAAATTATTACCGGAAAGATTGGAGAGGTACAAAGAAGGTTTTCGTTGACCGGGAATTGCCTTTGACCGACTGCTATATAGCTCCCTGTGTTGTTTCCTGTCCAATCCTCCAGGATATTCCAGAGTACATTCGGCTTGTGGGCGACGGACAGTATAATAGGGCACTAGGACTCATCTATTTGAAAAATCCTCTTCCCCATATAACCGGATACATTTGCGCTCATCAATGTATGTACAACTGCACCCGTCTTGACTATGAAGGAGCGGTCGGTATTCGCGAGGTGAAGAGGATTGCCGCTGAGCATGGGAAAGTCACATACCGTACTAATAAAATTCGCAGTGTTACTGAACTGTTGGATACGAAAGTTGCGGTTATTGGAGCAGGACCGGCAGGACTAGCTGTAGCTTACTTTCTAGCTAAAAGCGGATTCAGGGTGACTGTATTTGAGAAGCAGGATTCTCCTGGTGGTGTAATAACATATGTGCTGCCTTATTTTAGGATTCCTGGGTCTGCTATTGAAAAAGATATTTCTAATATCAAAGCACTGGGTGTGAATTTCAAATTTGGAGTATCAGAAGAATTTTCTATCAACGATATGAATAAGGAAGGATATAAATATATTTTTGTTGGAATTGGTGCGGAAGTTTCACGAAAACTACGGATGACCGGCGATAATAATAATGTCTATGAAGTCCTGGATTTTTTAAGATCTTTTAATAAAAATTTAGGAACTCTTAACCTTGGCCGGAGTGTAGCAGTGATAGGGGGCGGAAATACTGCAGTGGATAGTGCACGGTCAGCTCTGAGGATAGACGGTGTTGAAGAGGTTTTTATCATCTACCGTCGTACTGAAGATGAAATGCCAGCGGATAGAGAAGAGTATAAGCGAGCTCTTGAAGAAGGAGTTATTTTCAAGCCCCTCTTGTTGCCGGAATCATTTTTAAAAACTGGTATCTTGAAATGCCGCAGGATGACTTTAGGCGCTCTTGATTCCAGTGGTCGCCGGAGTCCTATCCCCACTGAGGAGACCGAGGAGATAGCTGTAGATTCTGTAATCAGCGCTATTGGGGAGAATATAGATAAAAAGTTTCTGACAGCTCACGGATTAAAAATTGGGAAGGACAGTAGACCAGATGTAGACCTAGAAACCCTGGAAACTAATCTTAAAAACGTTTTTATAGGTGGTGATGCTCTTCGTGGTCCCTCAACAGTAGTTGAATCTATCGCCGATGCACGTAAGGCGGCAGAGGCTATTGCCAAAAAGGAGATACCAGGTTGGAAGGGTATGGATAAGGATTTCAACCTAGGTTTTGATAGGAAACAGCAGATTCCAGAAATTTATAATAAAAAAGGCCGTCTCACCGCTGCACAAATATCAGAAGATGATGAGGTAATAGCGGAAAATGAAGCAGAACGGTGTCTCGAGTGCAACGTTATCTGTAACAAATGTGTGGATGTCTGTCCAAATCGGGCAAATGTTGCGATTGAGATTGATAAGAAAGAGGGCTTTCATGATGCCTGGCAGATTCTCCATCTTGATGCCTGGTGCAATGAATGTGGAAACTGTGGCACCTTCTGCCCCTACAATGGTTTACCCTATAAGGACAAGCTGACTCTTTTTTCTACTAGGGAGGATTTTAAGAACAGCACCAATAATGGCTTTATCGTTACCGGTGCCTTTGGCAGTCAGTTAATAACCCTGAGGTTAAATAAGAATCACTGGACCTTAAAACTCGATAGGGATGGTGAATTAATACCCACAGGTTCTCCATATC
>CAZMZF010000071.1:0-3779 GCA_964570765.1 uncultured Ignavibacteria bacterium | reverse complement strand
CGTTATTCTAATTATCGGCTTGATGGGTAAAATGATGAAGGTAGAAGATAGAATTTTCGCTGGTTTCTGGTCTTTTCACCAAAAACCTATATCAGGTAGATTTTATTAGTCTGAAAACCAATTCGGGTTCGATAAATCGAACCCCTGTTACATTCGTAGGTCGGGCACCTTGCCCGACTAAACTTCTTTTTACAGGTAGTTGCCCAATTCATTGGGCATTCTATCGCTCGATAAATCGAGCAACTACATTCTCCTCTTAGAGGAGAGAGGAAAATAAAGTATCCGTCAGGTCCCCCAACCTGACGGTTGTTTGAGCGACCCTGTCCTACGGTGGTTACGCCAGACGCCCAAAGGGCGGGCTGGCTCGTAGTCTCCGTTATAGGAAAAGGGTCGTACTAGGGAAATAAAAAAACGGGCGACCGCGAGGGTCGCCCCTACAAAAAAACTAATACTTCTTAAACACCGTTTTCATCTTCAGCCGGGCAATAGCACCGCTCGGGTCCAAATCCTTGGGGCAGACCTTCTGGCAATTGAATACAGTATGGCATCTGAAGACTCCATTCTCCCGGGCTACAACTGCAATCCTTTCTTTTGCACCGCCATCCCTGGAATCATCCACAAACCTCAAGGCTTTAAGCAGAGCATGGGGTCCCAGATAGTTTTCATCCTTCCCCGCAACGGGGCAGGAGCCATAACAGGCACCACATAAAATGCAATCCAGCCAGGCATCGATCCTTTTCCTCTGTTCAATCGATTGAATATATTCCTTCTGGGGTGGGGTTTCCTTAGGGATAAAATATGGCTTGATCTCATTAAAATGCTCAAAGAATGGACCTAAATCTGCCACTAAATCTTTCAAGATCGGAAGATGAGACAGAGGTCTTAAGGTGATCTTATCCCCCATAACGGAGATCTGGGTCTTGCAGGCTAAGCGGTACATATCATTTATGTGTATAGCGCAGGAGCCACAAACCGCCTCCCGGCAGGAAGCCCGATAAGCTACCGACGGATCCAGATTCTCATTTATATAGATCAACCCTTCTAAGACCGTCATCCCTTTCTCTGGCTCAAATTTATAATTCTGAAAATAAGGCTCCCCCCCTTTATCCGGATCATATCTAAAGATATTGAATTCAACCATATTAATATTTCCTCTCCTCGGGTTTATATTTGGTTATCTTGACCGGTGAATAATCCAAACGCGGTCCGGTCTCGGTGAAATAGGTTAAAGTATGTTTGAGCCAGTTTGCATCATCCCTGGTCTTGAAATCGCTTCTGAAATGAGAGCCACGGCTCTCCTTGCGGGTCAAAGCACCTGAAGCAATAGCTTCAGCCACATCTAAGTTCCCTTTCATATCATAAAAACCTATGATATCGTAATTATACCTCTTCCCATTAAAGGCTGGCTTGAGCTTTTTTGACTTTTCCTTGAGTTCTTTGACCTGCTCTAAACCTTTAGCCATATCTTGTTCATTTCTGAAAATCCCGAATTTCTCCACCATCACCTGAGAGAGCTCATTTTTAATCTTATAAGGATTCCCCTCACCTGTTCCTTTCTTCCACTGGGCAACCCGACTTTCCTCTCTTCTCAAAGCCTCTTCTAACACCTTTATTTTTGGTCCTTTCTCTTTATCCTTTACATATTCCGAAGCCTTCTTTCCAGCTCTGGCACCATAGACGATAGTATCTAAAAGGGAATTTCCTCCTAAACGGTTTGCCCCGTGCATACTTACACAGGCACATTCACCTGCTGCATATAACCCTTTCATCCTGCAGGCACCATCGATATTCGTGTCTATTCCGCCCATACTGTAGTGTGTGCCTGGAGTTATAGGTATAGGCTCATAGATTGGGTCTATTCCGATGAAGTTTAAACATATATCCCTTATCCCGGGTAACCTCTCCATAATCTTGGCGGCACCCAAGTGCCGTAAATCTAAATGAATTGAGCCATCCGGAAATCCTCTTCCCTGAATTATCTCTGTCTGGATCGACCGTGAAACTATGTCTCTGGGACCCAACTCCATAACCGTCTCCGAAACATAATTTTTCATAAACCTTTCACCCTTATTATTGATCAGATAACCACCCTCTCCCCTGCACCCTTCAGTCATCAAAATATGAGATTTAGCTAAACTGGTCGGATGAAACTGCACAAACTCCATGTCTTTTAAAGGGACGCCTGCCCAGTAAGGGGCTGACATTGCCAGACCGGTATTGGTCAAGGCATTGGTGGTATTGGAGTAGAGCCTGCCTATACCTCCAGTGCCGAAGATAACTGCATTAGCACCCATAGGAACCAGCTCGCCTGAATTCGGGTCATAGGCTATCACACCATAACAGGTATCACCTTCCGCACCTAAAGCAAAAACCACCCACTCCTCATAAACCCTGACCTTATCCTTTATAATCTGTTCATATAGAGTCTGTAATAGATATAAGCCGGTTTTATCAGTCGCATAACAGGTTCGGGGGTATCCTGCTCCTCCAAATGGTCTCTGTGCAATTTTCCCTTCAGGAGTTCGGCTAAAAGGACAACCCCAGTGCTCCATCTCAAAAATAGTCTCAGGTCCTTGATAAGTCAGATACTCTGATGCATCCTGGTCAGCTAAGAAATCGCTTCCTTTGATTGTGTCAAAGGCATGTTTATCAATCGTATCATCCTTTCCCTTTTCCACATTGGCTAAAGCCGCATTTATTCCACCTTGCGCCTCACCCGAATGCGACCTCATCGGATGGACCCTGGATATTATAGCCACATCTTTAACCTTCTTAGCCGCTTCTATTGCCGCTCTCATCCCAGCTAACCCCCCACCTACTATTAATATTTCATGAAATATCATCTTTCCTCTCTCCTTTTTTAATCAGCCAGAACCCTGGGGACAAATATAACCACTGTTATCACCATCACCAGTAAAAATATTATCATAGCCACCCATAATAGAGACTTTTGCTGTTTGGTCATAAAGAAAAAATCAGCTATTATTATCCTTAATCCATTCAGTAAATGAAAAGCCACTGCCCCAACTAAAAAGATCTCCAGAAAATGAAACAGGGGAGTCTGAACAGATTTAGTCCAGAAGTCAAACTTTTCAGCTGAGCCGGTGAGAAAATAAGAGCTGGTGACTAAGAAATGAGGGAAAAGATATAAAAACAGGACAACCCCGGCTATCCGGTGTAAAAACCAGGACCAGGTTCCCACATTCGGATTTAAGTTAATCTCTTTGAAATAATGCCCTATTAAACCAGGTTTTTTATTATACATCTTCAGGCTCCTTTCCTCAAAAGTTGATTAACAGCCAGGTACCCGTAGATGCACATAAAGATACCCACTATCCAGAGCAGAACTTTAATCCCTTTGCCTGCACCTTTAGACGGGCGGTAATCTTCAATCACTCCCCAGAAACCGTTGAATCCGTGAAAAACCGCAATCGGCACAAAAAATAGGTAGAAGACCTGCCACCAGGTGCTGGAATGAAGCCTGTCGGTTACCACCTGAAAATCCAGGTGCCATTTATCCGTCAGGTGAAGCACCTTTAGGTGCATAATCAGGAAGAAAGCCAGGAATAGCCCGGTGAGCCTCTGGAGGAACCATCCATAAGCCCCGCCTGAACTTACCCTTTCATCCATAGAGGAACTCCTTTTTTAAAAGTTTGTTATTTTTATCACAAATTAGGCTTAATATATATTTTTTCTTTTGAAAAAGTCAATAAAAAAATAAAAAATTGTTATAGCAAGATTAAAATATCCTAATTTCTGCAAAGTTAAAATGTCCTGTT
>CAZMZF010000070.1:0-3866 GCA_964570765.1 uncultured Ignavibacteria bacterium | reverse complement strand
CATCCCTGCCAGATTATGGGAGATATGTTCACTATCTGGGAAAAGAAAAAGAAGATTGAAAACGTTTCCATTGCTTATTTAGGGGATGGAAATAACGTATGTAACTCCTGGCTGGATGCGGCATCACTAATTCCTCTGGATTTGCGAATTGGTACCTCACCTGAAACTTTGCCGGATAAAGATGTTTTGGAAAGGGCAAAAAAATCGAAGATAAGCAAGATAACTTTGACTTATGACCCGATTGAAGCAGTTAAAAATGCAGATGTGGTCTATACGGATGTATGGGCGAGTATGGGGCAGGAGGATTTATATGAGGTAAAAACCAGTCTCCTGCGAAAGTTTCAGGTTAATTCTGAACTGCTCAGATATGCCAAAAAAGATTGTCTGGTAATGCATTGTTTGCCTGCACATCGAGGGGAGGAGATTACGGATGAAGCAATGGATGGAAAAAACTCAGTGGTTTTTGACCAGGCGGAGAACAGACTTCATATCCAGAAAGGGATAATTCTGAAAGTGATGAAGGGTTTTAAGAAGAAAGGCTAAAGGCTATAGTCTCAAGTCTAAAGTCAGAAAGCGAACAGCAAATCGCAAATCACAAAACAGAAGGAGGTTTTATGTTCACCAAAAAATCTTTACTCTGGCTCGGCTTGATCTTCTTTTTTGCTCAAATGGCGAGCGCCCAGATGCCCGGAATCCCTATGCCGGGGAAAACCCCGAAAATGTTCGGTGAGTTCAAGATGCCAGAGGTGGGGAGTTATGCAGAATACAAGTTGACTTATTCAGGTGAAAAGGTTGAGGTCATTGCGAGGTTTGCTATTGTAGGGAAAGAAAAATCTTCAGAGGGGAAAGAACTTTTCTGGTATGAATATCAGACGAATGATCCGAAAAGTAAAAGCATTGATATCGTGAAGATGCTGATCTCTGGAGATCCACAAAAAGAGGGGAATATTATGCGGATGATCTTTAAGCAGAATCAGGATAAACCGATGGAACTCTCTGCGGAGATTATGCAGATGGTAAATGCTCCGATGAAAGGAGAAAAAGAGAAGGTTAAAAATACAGGGGAGGTCAAAAGCTTGGGTAAGGAGACTTTGAAAACTGCGGCTGGTAGTTTCGATTGTACTCATATGCAATATGTCTCTGAAAAAAAAGAAGTATCGGATGTATGGCAGACTCCACAGATCCCATTTTTTGGCCTGGCTAAGTCTGTTATGCAGGGAATGAGTATGGAAATTCAAAAATTCGGTAACGACGCTAAAACTGGTATAACTGAAGAGTCTGAAAAAATAGAGATCCCGGGGATGGAAAAAATAGAAATGGAGAAGGTAAAAGTTCCGCAACCTGATACTTTGAAGGAAGGTATTCCGAAATCAACCAAACCTCCTAAATGAGATAAGAGCTCTAAGGAGTGTTTTTTAAGATGCTTTTGGAGTGCAAACCTTTCCTGCGGGTGGCTACGAGCCAGCTCGCCCGTCCTACAGATCCGTAGGATAGGGCGCCAGACGGAGTCTCCGCTTCTCGCACAGGTTTGCCAGAATGAATTCTCAGGTTTTAAATCCGCTGAAAGCTGAGAAGTAAAGCTGTCCGCCATAGGCGGATACACTCCAGTGGATAAATACTCAATGGGTTAAGAGTCGAATTGAAATGGTGGCTTTTCCAAAGTTGAGTGGTAGCCGCCATTTTTCTTTAAAAAGAATTTAAAGGAAAATATATGGAATTGATAAAAAGATATTCTAACTGCTTTGTGTGTGGGGATAGAAATGAATCCGGTCTGAAAGTTGATTTTTTCTATGACCAGGGCATATCTAAAGCGGAGTTTATAGCAGATGGAAGATTACAGGGATATAAAAATATCCTGCATGGCGGGATTATATCCGCACTTTTAGATGAAGTGATGATCAAAGCTGTTATTGCAGAAGATCTTTTAGTGGTTACAGCAGAGATTGAAGTGAAATTCCTGAAGCCAGTAAAGATTGGCGAGAAACTTTTTCTGGAAGGAAAAGTCGTTAAGGAGAAAGGGAAGATATTTAAAACTGAGGGTGTGGTCAGGAATTTATCAGGCGAAACAGTAACTACAGGGAAAGGTAAGTATTTCAAAGTCACTGAGGAAATGCAGAAGATATTGGAAGAAAGTGTAGAATAGAGTTTTTGGATATAATATTTATATGACAATTACCCCTTACTCTCAAGAGGAGGAGTAAGCGGGGCGAGTTTAATGTGAATTTACAGGTTTATGAATAGAAAGTTGAGCAAGGCTTTAGCCCTGCTTTTTTATTTAGCATCTTGACTTTATAGTTTTTTTGTTTAGATTACTGGTTGACAGAAACTTTCTTTCTCAACTTTAAAGGAGGAGACTTATGTTCTGGAGAAAAATCTGGTTTAGTAGTTTAGGGCTGTTACTAACTTTATTTTTTATTAATATCACCAGTGCTTCAAATCCTGTGCTGATTAAAATCAAACTCAAAATGGAAAAAGATTATCATAAGGCAAATGAATCAGGAATCAAAGCCTATGTGAAGCTGGATGATGGTTATATAGCTGAAGTCGAAAAAGATAAAATCGAGAAGTTGGAAAGTTACAACTTATCTTTTCAAATCCTAGATGAGGTTCCCTGGACTCAGGATTATTTTCTAATCTCGAAAGCATTTTTTAGAACGAAGTTAAATCTCTCAAGCTATGGTCAGGTTCTGTTTGAAGAGGATAATATTACTTTAATAAAAACTAATCAGAGTAAAGCTATGGAACTGCTCAAAGCTGGTTACCGTTTGAATAAGATTTCACCTCAAACCATTCCTTTGAAATACACCCCACCTCCTTCACCCACTATACCTGCTCTATCTTATTCACAAGACAGAGATAGCATTGTTTCTTTGATTTCGGCAGACTCATTGAATTCTTATATTTTAAAATTGCAGTCTTATTTAACCCGATTTGTTTATTCCGACTCGGTTAAAAAAGCGCGCCACTGGCTTTTTGATAAATTTAAAGAATTCGGGATCGATAGCGTTTATTTCTATTCTTTCACCATCTGGGATGACTGGATGGGAAATTGGCTTACAGATTCTAATGTGGTAGCAGTGATTCCGGGGACAACAAATCCGGATAAGGTGATAGTAGTAGGCGGGCATTACGATTCAGTGAACTGGAATGAATCTCCTTTTGATTTCAATGCACCGGCACCCGGAGCAGATGATAATGGCAGTGGAACTGCAGCAACGATGGAGATGGCAAGGATTATAGCAGCCCATCCGCTTTCAAAAACAGTTATTTTTATGCCCTTTGCGGCTGAAGAGCTCGGTCTTTATGGAAGCTGGGCTTATGCCTGGGATGCATATTACAGCGGGTTGGATATTCAGTTGATGATTAATTTCGACATGATCGCACACGAAGACAATACTACTGATATGGATATTCATACCGACACCCCTTCCCATCCCTATGCTCAACTTCTGACTCAGATGGCAAATATATATACCAACCTGACCACTCATATTTTAGGAAACTCATCGGGCAGTGATAGCTGGTCCTTTTCTCAGGCAGGCTATAACATCGTATATAGTTTTGAAACTATTTTCAGCACCCATTATCACAGTTCTTCAGATTCAGTTGTTTATCTGAACATTCCCTATATGAGCCAGATAGTGAAGATGAACATAGCCACGTTAGTGGAGGTAGCGGAATCACCAGGCCCGGTAAAGGATTTGCAGGCGATGGACGCCGGAGATGGTGAGAGGCTTTATCTGAACTGGTCTCCTTTGGATGAAAACAACTTAACTGGATACAGGATATATTATGGCACCCAGAGCGGGGAATATACAGATACGCAATTAGTGGGTTTGGGGATAACCACAGATACTTTACGAGGG
>CAZMZF010000069.1:0-3891 GCA_964570765.1 uncultured Ignavibacteria bacterium | reverse complement strand
CCTTAAAAGCTCTGAATTTTGCTACGAAATCAACTGAAACCGAAATAGCTAAAAATGAGGATAAAAGAAAAACCAATTTGAAGAACTGACTTAAAGAATCAGAAGAGTAAACCTTGCCAAACATTTCTCCCTGAATGGAGAAGAAAAGCAGAATAATGGTTATCAAAATCCCTAAGAGTGAAATGTAACCTAAATTCCTCTTTTTATCCTCTTTTAAGAAGAAATCTATTACAAAGATTAAAACTGCCCAGAGGAAAAGAAATATCTCAGGAAAAATAGGGATGAAGTACAAATCAACCTCCGAAAAACAGTTTATAGTTGTTAGCTCATAGTTAATAGAATAATTATTGCCTCAAGGTCAAATGCGATTATCCGCTTACCAGATGAATGATATTCTCCAGGGTTGCCCGCATGATATTTACCAGAGGAGATGGATAAACTCCAACTCCAATCATAAGTATAGCCAGGGGGATGACTGTAAAAAGCTCTCTGCCATTTATCTCAGTTATAGCTTCCCATTTAGTATTAAATGTCCCCAGGAACATTTTCTGAATCATTCGCAAGAAGTAGGCTGCGGTTATCACCACTCCTAAAACTGCTAAAGCAACTATCACTTTGAAAACCGGGAATGCGCCAATAAAGACCATAAACTCGCTCACAAATCCAGATAAACCCGGAAGTCCTAAGGAGCCCATACAGAACAAAGTCATCACTCCAGAATAGACCGGAATTTTTATCCATAAACCTCCGAAAGCATCTATGTCCCGGGTATGAGCTCTATCATATAAAACCCCGACTAACAAGAACAACGCGCCGGTGATAAGTCCATGCGAGAACATCTGGAAAACACATCCGGAAACGCCGGTCACGGTTAAAGCTGAAATCCCCAGGATACAATAACCCATATGGCTGACCGAAGAATATGCGACTAATTTCTTCAAATCCTTCTGAGCCATACAGACTAAAGCCCCATAAACTATATTGATCAGAGCTAATATGGCTAAAGGAAGGGCATAATATACTGCCGCTTGTGGGAACATCGGAAGACTTACCCTCAAAAGTCCATAGGTTCCCATTTTCAACAAAATCCCGGCAAGGATGACTGAAACTGCAGTCGGTGCCTCAACGTGAGCATCCGGAAGCCAGGTATGGAACGGGAAGATTGGAACCTTTATAGCAAAGGCTAAAAAGAAAGCTACAAAAACTATCAGTTGAAATCCCCTGCCTAAAAGAGGTGCCTGGGCAATCAGCTCCATCATATTCAAGGTGTGAGGCTGGGAGGTGAAATATAAGGCTAAAATCCCGATGAGCATAAAAACACTGCCGAAAAGTGTATATAAGAAGAACTTGATAGCCGCATATTCTTTTCTGGGACCACCCCAAACACCAATTAGAAAATACATCGGGACTAGCATTATCTCCCAGAAGATATAGAACAAAAAGAAATCCAGGGCTGCAAATACCCCCATCATTCCAACCTCTAAGAGTAAGAAAAAGGCAAAATACTCTTTCACCCTGAAATTTATGTTAAAAGAGGCGATTATGGATAAAAAGGATAAAAGGGCGGTCAAGAAAAGCATCGGCACTGAAAGACCATCCGCTCCTAAATGGTAGGTAACCCCTAAGGAGGGTATCCAGTCAAACTTCTCCACGAACTGCATAACCGAAGTGGAGCTGTCGTAATTTGCTACCAGGAAAAAGGAGAGGATTAAGGGTATGAAAGAAAACAGAGCTGCAGCAAAGCGAATTGCCTGAATCTGTTCCTTCCTTAAAAGAAGCACCACTACCATCCCTAAAAGAGGGATGAAGACCATATAGCTCAAGATTGGGAAATTCATTTTATCCTTTTCCTCCTAAATTTATTTTCATTAAAATAACTTCAAAAGTATGATCAAAACTATCCCGAAAAAGATGATGAAAGCATAATTCTGCAATTGTCCGGTCTGAACTTTTCTCATTCCAGCTCCAGTTCCCCTTACCACATATCCTAAACCGTTCACTGCTCCGTCCACGATAAGGGTATCAAACCTTTCCTTTAACCAGGATAAAAAGACTATGAAATCACCTACCGCATTGACCAGCCAGTCGATTACCCCCAGGTCGAATTTCTTGTATAGAAAATCTGCGAGCTTAAATAAAGGTTTTATTATAATGGCATTATAAAGCTCATCGAAATAGTATTTGTTATATAAGACTTTATAGATAAAAGAGAATTTATTTTTCAACTTTTCTGGAGAAATAGAACCTTTATAATACATAAGGTAAGCTAAATATATCCCGGATAAAGCTACCAGTGTAGCAACTATCATCAAAATGAAGTTCGGCTCTAAATGATGGACTTCATGATGATAGACAAAAGAGGAATACCCCTTGTGAAGCCAGGGAATCCCAACCCACCCAGCAAATATGGAAAGAAAAGCTAAAATAACTAAGGGAACGGTCATTACTTTTGGGGATTCATGCGCATGTTCGAATTTGTGCTGGTCTTTTGGTTTCCCGTAGAAGGTGACAAAACACAATCGGAACATATAGAATGCAGTCATAAAGGCAACTGCCAATCCGACCAGCATAAAAATTGGATATTTATTCAGTGCCAAAAGTAAAATCTCATCCTTGCTCCAGAATCCAGATAATGGAAAGATACCAGCTAAGGATAATGACCCGATGATAAAGGTTAGGGCAGTGGTCTTCATCTTGGGATAAAGCCCGCCCATTTCCCAGATATCATTGGTGTGCGCAGCATGAATCACACTCCCTGCACCTAAGAATAGAAGGGCTTTAAATGAAGCATGGGTCATCAGATGAAAAGTCCCAGCAGTATAACCTCCCAGACCTAAAGCCATTATCATGTATCCCAATTGGCTTATGGTAGAATAAGCTAAGACCCTTTTTATATCGTTCTGGACCAAACCTATGGATGCGGCTAAAAAGGCAGTAAAGGCACCGATAATAGCCACTACCAGAGAGGCAGGAACGGAAAGTGCATAGATACTCATCAGGCGGGCTACTAAATAGACACCGGCTGCCACCATTGTGGCTGCATGAATTAGAGCGCTGACTGGAGTAGGACCTTCCATCGCATCCGGGAGCCAGACATGCAATGGGAATTGGGCAGATTTACCAACTGCCCCTCCGAAAATCAGGATAGCTGAAAGGGTTAATAAAGTAGCAGAGATAGCGCCAGATTCAACCTGATGAAAAGCCTCCTGAAAATTCAGGGTGCCAACTGTAGTGGTTAAAAGGAATATCCCGACTAAAAATGCTAAATCTCCCGCGCGGGTGGTAATAAACGCCTTTTTACCTGCATCTGAGGCACTTTTTTTCTCAAACCAGAACCCAATCAAAAGATATGAGGTTAAACCGACTAATTCCCAGAAGATGAAGATCTCGAAGAAATTGTTAGCTAAAACCAGCCCTAACATCGAGAAAGTGAACAGGGATAAGAAGGAGAAATATCGGGAAAATCTGGGATCACCTGCCATATAGCCGACTGAATATATCTGGACCAGCATCGAGACTATTGTTACCACCATAAGCATTACTGCAGTCAAAGGGTCTATAAGCATCCCGGCTTCAACTTTAAACCCTGGCAGGTCTAACCAGTTGATCTTGAATTCAGAAGTAACTGGATTAGATAAAACTGTAATCAAAACTATAAAAGAGAACACAAAGGAAAGGCTAACCGCTCCTATGGAAACAAGAGATGAGAGCTTTGGCTTCTTTATAGTGAAAAAGATAATCAGAACAAACGCTAATATCGGGAAAAATGGAATTAACCAGCTATACGGCAACATATAATTTAATTTCTCCTTACCATTTCATTATGTTCACTCTATCCACTTCCACGCCCTTATACTGTCTATAGATCAGGATGATAATTGCCAGACCAAC
>CAZMZF010000068.1:0-4161 GCA_964570765.1 uncultured Ignavibacteria bacterium | reverse complement strand
AGTTTAGTATACTAGAAAAACCGTTACCGAAATAGTGAAAAACTACACTTTGGCGAGACTCCTCGCAATGACGGTTAAATTTGAAATGCATTTTGACCTCCTGGGGTTATATGGTTACCTCACAGTTATTCTTCCGTAGGTCAACCATGTCTGAAAGACTGGTTGACAATCTATTGTTTTGTCTAATTTGTCAAGCAGTCCTGCGGACATGCTTGACCTACAACTACTGTGAATGAAGTATTTAAAATCTCGTTTCAAGAGTAAGATAATATTTTCCTATGTTTTATCAATGAAAATCAGGTGTTTTCTGTAGGGGCGTATCCAGAATGGATCCATTCGGATTGCAATGCCCCCTCCATGAATCCAGGTTGGACAGGACACTGTCCTGTCCCTACAAATCTTTTCGTAGGGGAGGGGCTTGTCCCCTCCCGCCTTTTCACATCCCCACGGGCGACCACGAGGGTCGCCCCTATATTTGATTTTTTTTAAAAATCACTTGACAAAAATTTTTTTTGATGTTTTTTAATAGGAATTTGTTTGTGAACGATTTCACTTAGTTTAGGTGAAAAAGGTTTAAAAATAGACATTCATAATCTCAAAATATAATATGCCAGGTGATTATGCCTACGTAGGACTTTTTTTGGTTATCGGGGTGGTATTTGTTCTTTTCGTTTTCCTTCTGGCTAAGCTTATTGCCCCTTATAAGCCTAACCCTACCAAAAAAGCTAATTATGAATGCGGTGAGGTGCCTATCGGGCAGGGATGGGTACAGTTTAATGTTCGGTATTACCTTTTTGCCATAATCTTTGTAATCTTCGACGTGGAAGTAGTATTTCTTTTCCCCTGGGCTGTAGTTTATAAAAGCCTGGGGTTTTTTGCTTTTATGGAGATGTTAATTTTCATTGCCATTTTGTTATTTGGTCTAGTTTATGTCTGGAAAAAAGGAGCTTTGAAATGGGTGTGATGAATAAAGTCCCGGTTTATGTGGAAAAATTACCAGGTGGAGCAATTATTACCGCCACATTGGATGATGTGCTGAATTATGCGCGTGCCAGTTCGATGTGGTATCTTTTATTCGGATTAGCTTGTTGTGCAGTTGAACTGATGGCTACAGGTGCCTCCAGATATGATTTCGACCGGTTCGGGATGTTCTTCCGGGCTTCACCCAGACAGTCGGATTTGATGATTGTGGCAGGAACTTTGACCAAGAAGATGGCTCCGAGAGTGAAAAGGCTTTATGATCAGATGCCTGAACCCAAATATGTTATCGCTATGGGCGGATGTCTGATAACTGGCGGGCCTTTTCATTATGATTGCTACAGCGTGGAAAAAGGAGTTGACCATATAATCCCAGTAGATGTCTATATACCAGGTTGCCCTCCTCGTCCCGAATCTCTTTTAGAAGGGTGTATTAAACTGCAGGAGAAGATTAAAACCCAGAAGATCAAAGATTGGGCATAAAAAAATATCCTAAAACGGATCCGTAGGAAATGAATCCAGAAGATATTAAAAAAATAATAACAGATAGATTTCCGGATAAGTTAAAAGATGCCAAGATTATTGGTTTTGAGCCTTCCTTTATTGTGGAAAAAGATATTCTATTGGAATTCTGCAGGTATATAAGAGATTCAAAAGAGCTTTCTTTTGACCTTTTATCCTGTATGTCCGGAGCGGATTATCCGGACAGGTTTGAAATGATTTATATTTTCTTCTCTTTCACTCAGAAACATAAAATAAGTTTTAAAATCCATCTGTCCAAAGAAAATCCTGAAATTGACTCTCTAACTCCAGTGTTCCCGGGCGCCAACTGGTATGAGAGAGAAACAGCCGAGCTTTACGGAATTAAATTCAAAAACCATCCTGACCCCAGACCTCTGCTTTTGCCTGAGGGATGGGATGAGGGTTATCCTTTGAGAAAAGACTGGACCGGGAAAGATTTTAAAAGGATGCCGGATTTGAAATGAACCAGGAAATATCAGAAATATATACAGAAGAGTTTTTTGTGAATATGGGTCCCCAGCATCCCAGCACCCATGGGGTATTGCGTCTTCTTCTGAAGATGGATGGTGAAGTAGTTTTAGATATGGTTCCGCATGTCGGTTATCTACACCGCTCAATGGAAAAGATTGCGGAAAACAGGACTTATCTCCAGTACATACCCTATACTGACAGGATAGATTATTCCTGTTCGATGTTCTGCAATCAGGGTTTTGTGATGACAGTGGAGAAGCTGGCGAATGTTCCGGTTCCTGAAAGGGCTGAGTATATCAGGGTGATAATGGTGGAGTTGAATAGAATTGCCAGCCATTTAATCTGGCTGGGAACTTTCTCCTTAGACTTAGGCGCCATAACCCCATTTCTCTATTGTTTCCGGGAAAGGGAGAAGATCTTAGATTTGTTTGAGATGACCTGCGGGCAGAGGCTGACCTATAATTATATGCGGGTTGGCGGGGTTTCCAGGAATATCACACCAGAATTTATCCCTATGGCAAAAGAGTTTGTTAAATATTTTATACCCAGAGTAGATGAATATGAAGATATACTTACCAATAATCCCATCTTTTTAAGCCGGACAAAAGGGGTAGGGATTCTGGATCAAAAGACTGCAATCGATAATGGAGTGACAGGTCCTTCGTTGAGAGGTACAGGTCTAAAATGGGACCTAAGGAAGAATGAGACTTATTCAATCTATGATAAATTCGATTTCGAAATACCCACAGGTAAAGCTTCAGATGTCTGGGATAGATATATGGTCAGGATAAAGGAGATGAGGGAGTCTGCAAAGATTGTCCAGCAGGCATTAGAAAAGATTCCGGAAGGTCCAGTAAAGACCAAAACTGCTGCGGTTTTCAAACCGCCTGAAGGGGAAGTTTATTTAAGAATTGAAGCACCCAGAGGTGAAATGGGTTTTTATATAGTTTCAGGTGGCTCGCCCAAACCTTATCGGGTGAAGATAAGAACTGGCTCTTTTTCGAATTTGACAGTGTTACCCATAATCTCTCGTGGCTGGAAAATCGCAGACTTAGTGGCTATTTTCGGCAGTTTAGACGTGGTCTTGCCGGAGGTTGATAGATAGAGAAAATATATGTTTGAGTTAGGTAATCTTTTTAAAAATATATATCTCTGGGCTGAAAACCTCTTTTATAACTGGGGGATACCTCAAATCTTGCTTGAGCTTCTTTCCATGGTTATGGTAGCGGGGATAATCATTGCTTTCATATCTTTGTCAGTCCTGTTTATGGTCTGGTGGGAAAGGAAAGTGTCAGGTCATATGCAGTCCAGATTTGGTCCGATGAGAACTGGCTGGCATGGCTGGATGCAAACGATAATAGATGCAATAAAACTGATCTTAAAGGAAGATACCACCCCGGGAAATGCTGATAAAATTAGTTTTTTAATAGCGCCGATTATCGTTTTCGTTTCCGCCTTTATGGCTTATATCTGTATCCCTTTTGGTAAGGGCCTTATAGTAAAAGATTTGAATATAGGGATACTCTATATAATGGCTATAACCACATTTACAGTTATCGGGCTTTTGACTGCAGGCTGGAGCTCCAATAATAAATACTCTATCTTAGGTGGTTTTCGTTCTGCGGCTCAGATTATAAGTTATGAAGTTCCTTTAACTCTATCTGTTTTAGGAGTGGTCATTTTAGCTCAATCTTTAAGTATGCAAACGATTACCAATTCCCAAAAACATATATGGGAATGGTATATCTGGAGACAGCCAGTTGGGTTTTTAATCTATCTAACTGCTGGGATTGCAGAGATTAACCGCACACCTTTTGACATCCCGGAGGCGGAACAGGAGTTAGTCGCAGGTTTTAATGTGGAATATTCCGGAATGAAATTCGCTATGTTTTTCTTTGCTGAATATGCTAATTTATTTTTAGTATCTGCTATTGCCACTACCCTTTTCTTAGGCGGATGGAATGGTCCCCTTCTTCCTTCCTGGTTATGGTTTTTCATAAAAAGCTTTTTCTTAGTTTTCGTGATAATGTGGTTTAAATGGACTTTCCCTCGTCTGAGGGTTGACCAATTGATGGGATTTGCCTGGAAGTTTTTATTACCTTTAGCTTTTATTAATTTGATTTTAACCGGACTTTTTGCTTAAAAGATGGGAATCGTAAAGAGAACTGTAAACGGAATATATAATCTTCT
>CAZMZF010000067.1:0-4707 GCA_964570765.1 uncultured Ignavibacteria bacterium | reverse complement strand
TTTTATGGGACAGACCACCGCCTTTAGAAAATCCCTTCTGAAAAAATATGTAACCGTCTTAGGAGAAGTTGAGGGGGTAGATGAGGTCAGGTATATCCACGGTAATTTCGGAAGAGGAACCTTTACCTTTTTAAGCGGACACGACCCGGAAGACTACGAACACCGTGTAGGAGACCCACCCACAGAATTAAGCCTGCATAAAAACTCACCCGGCTATCGTTTAATCCTTAACAATATCCTCTTCCCAGCCGCTAAAAAGAAGGAAAGGAAAACCTGAGATAAAATTAAATTGGAAACAGGAATTTTTACAAAAATAAACATCTCCAAACAAGTAAGGAGATTTAAGTCCCCTCTCCACTCTTTGGAGAGTGAGTGGGAGAGGGGAAAACATTCAGAAAACGCTTGTTAATTGACTCGAATTTCAGTAACTTGGTAGCCAGTTTTATTCAAGTCGGGACTTATGAAGAATGCATTACTAATCTATCCTGAATTTTCGCCCTTTGGATTCTGGAACTATAAGGAAGTTTGTAAATTAGTCGGCTCCAAATATCCAGCCGCGCCGCTGGGAATGATAACTTTGGCAGCACTTCTACCCAAGGAATGGAATATCAGGCTAATCGATATGAACATAGCCGAATTGTATGATTCTGATATCGACTGGGCTGATCTGGTATTCATTGGCGGAATGCTATCACAGCAAGTTGGGTTTCTGAAGCTGATTGACAGAGTTCATGCGCACGGTAAAAAGGTTGTTTCCGGCGGTCCTGATCCAACTTCACAACCAGAGGTTTATAAGAGTTCTGATTATCTGGTTCTCGGCGAAGCCGAAGATACTATCCAACCATTTATAAATGATCTTCACGCGGGCGCACAAAGTGGGGTGTATTCACCCTCTGAAAATAAGCCTGATCTTATCACCAGTCCTGTTCCGCGGTTCGATTTACTATCTTTAGATGATTATCTGATGATCGGTATCCAGTTTTCCCGTGGCTGTCCATATAACTGTGAGTTCTGCGATATTATTGAGCTTTACGGCAGGGTGCCCCGTACTAAGACACCCCAGCAAATCGTAAACGAGCTTAGTGTGCTTTATGACCTTGGGTATAGAGGTCATATTGATTTTGTTGATGATAACTTCATAGGTCATAAAGGAAAAGTAAAACAAACTCTAAAGGTACTCGGAAAATGGTTGCAAGCCCATAATTATCCATTTTTCTTCTCGACGGAGGCATCTATCAATCTTGCAGATGATGAGGATCTTCTTGGATTAATGCGAGATTTAGACTTCAGGTACGTATTCATTGGCATCGAATCGGTGAGTGAGGAGGTACTACTGTCCAATCAGAAAATGCAGAACCTCAATCGAAAGCTCTATGACGATCTTCAAAGAATCTACAATTATGGAATGGTGGTTAACGGTGGCTATATCGTCGGATTTGATAATGAAACTAGTGAGACAACCAGACTAATTGCCGACTCTATCGAACATAATAAGATCTGTATGGCCATGGTAGGTTTGCTCTACGCACTCCCCGGTACTCAGCTGGCTCGCAGACTGGAACAAGAAAAAAGGCTGTCTGGATATTCAAACCTGCTGGATCCAAACAACGGTGATAACGTTGATCAAGCCACCAGTGGACTTAATTTCGCCACACAAAGGCCCAGGAAAGAGATAATAAACGATTTTGTTTACATACTAAAAGAAGTATATGATGGAAAGAGATACTTCAATAGATGTCTGAGGCTGGGCCTGGTGTTGAAAGTTAGTAGAAAACACCGGACGTCGTTTTCCAGGAAGCTGAACACCATACGTGCTTTAATCCGGCTGATCAAGCAGCTTGGGTTTTCGCCGACAACTGCTTACTATTTTTGGAGAAACATCCTTATCATATTGCTGGTCCATCCATCCGCCGTAGAAGAAGTAGTCAATCTGATGGCAATGTACATTCATTTTCGCAAACAAACAAAATACATCGTTGAGCTGATGACTCGTAGTTCGCAAAATGCTGGCGAATATGAAATGGCGGCCACTGTCACTATGACGAGTGATGGTGAAGAGATTCCTGGTGGTCATGTCTAACCCTCCCTGCCAAGAGAGGGTAAATCGAGGATGTGGTTCTTCCTTGTCAGACAGTTCTGCAGTTCAGCTTGGCTCATTGCCCTTAGCTTGTCGAAGGGCAGTTCAGCTTGGTTCACTACCCTGTCTTCGACCCTGACCTTCAGCTCTAAGCTCAGGTTGAAGAAGGCTCAGACCTGAAGAGAGCTTGTGGTTCGAGCTCACTCATCACCCTGAGCTTGTCGAAGGGTCGAAGGGCGAACATGCTTGACCTACAAACTACAAACTTAAACCTTTTCACAATCTCAAATCAGCAATAAAGCTTCAACCTGCGTATTATAATTAAACTTTTAGATAATGGTATGTGTCAAATAAACGTAGAACTTTTTGCAGTTAAAATTATATGAGAATATAAACATTTTACCCTTTTTTGAGTTTCTAACTAGAAAGGAATTCTTATGAAAAAACTCTTCATTATAATCCCTGTTTTTGTTTTGATAATCTTCCTTTTTTTAGTTTTTCAGGCTAAAAACAAAAAGTCTGAGGCAACATTTCTTACAGCAGATATAGAAAGGGGAGATATTACTATTATGGTAACTGCTACTGGAACTCTTGAGGCCGTAACCACAGTTCAGGTAGGGAGTCAGGTTTCTGGCACCATCTCTGCCCTTTATGCGGATTTCAACTCCCGGGTAAAAGAAGGGCAGGTTATTGCCCAGTTAGACCCAACTTTTTTAAAAGCTCAGGTTGCCCAAGCTCAGGCAGATTTCGAAAGTGCAAAAGCCTCAACTGATCTTTCCAAAAAAGAATATGAGCGTTCCTTATCTTTGTTCCAGAAGAATATGATCTCCGAGTCTGAAAAAGATAACTCTCTTACCAAATATGAGCTGGCAAAAGCTCAGGAAAAATCTGCCCAGGCTAGTTTGGACCGGGTTAAGACTAATCTCGATTATGCCACTATAACTTCTCCCATAGATGGAGTGGTTATCTCCAGGGATGTAGATGTAGGGCAAACCGTGGCTGCCAGCTTGCAAGCCCCCACCCTTTTCACCATCGCTAAAGATTTAACCAGAATGAAGGTGAAAGCCAGCATAGATGAGGCAGATATCGGCAAAATAAAAGAAGGTCAGGAGGTTATTTTTACGGTAGATGCTTATCCAGAACAATCTTTTAAAGGAAAGGTAAGCCAGATAAGACTCTCCCCTGAAGTCGTGCAGAACGTTGTCTCCTATGACGTAATTATCGAAGTTTCAAACCCTGATCTTCTTTTGAAGCCAGGTATGACCGCCAATGTAACTATACTAATAGACCAGAGAGAGAATATACTTAAAGTTTCCTCTGGAGCTTTTCGATTCCATCCAGCTACAGAGCAAAAAGAATCCTCTTCTAAGAGGAATGAGGGGATGAATATGGCTCGAAATCTTCCTCCACCGGAGAATATTGACTCTGCTAAGCCGAACCCTTCAGGTTTAAGAAAAACTGGTCAAAATGCACTCTGGATTCTTAGTCCACAGGGAAAACCTGAGCCGATCTTGGTTCAGATCGGTATATCGGATGGAACATCCACACAGGTTATCACGGATAAGCTTAAAGAAGGGGATAAGGTGATCACCGGACAGAAAGGAGCAGTATCCACTTCTAATAACCAACAGGTAAACCCCTTTACTCCCAGGTTTGGCGGTGGCAGGAGGTAAAATTGGATCAACTGATTAATACAGACCACTTAGTCAAAATCTATAATCTCGGTGAGTATGAGATTCATGCTCTGAGAGGTATAAATTTAACCATTGAGAATAGCGAATTTGTAGCTATAATGGGACCATCCGGCTCAGGAAAATCGACATTAATGCATATCCTGGGTTGTCTGGACCGACCTACCCAAGGTAGATACCTACTTGAGGGGAAAGATATCTCCTCTTTAGACCGAAACAGCTTAGCCCAGATAAGAAACCGTAAGATCGGATTCGTCTTTCAGTCCTTCAATCTACTTCACCGAACTACTGCCCTGGAAAATGTGGAATTACCCTTGCTTTATAATAGCAGCTCCCCTAAAGTAATAGCCGAAAAAGCTAAAAAGGCTTTATCCCTGGTGGGTTTAGAGGGAAGGGAAGATTCTTATCCTAATCAGCTTTCAGGGGGTCAACAGCAGAGAGTGGCTATTGCCAGAGCTCTGGTTAATGACCCTGCCATAATTTTAGCAGATGAGCCCACTGGAAACTTAGATACCAGGACTTCCATAGAGGTTATGGAGATATTTCAATCACTTAATAAACAGGGAATCACCATTATCCTCATAACTCATGAAAAAGATATTGCGGCCTATGCTAAGAGAAATATAACTTTCAGGGACGGGAAAATTGTGAAAGACGAAAAAGTCGTTTCCCCTAAAAAAGCTCAGGATGAGCTTTTGTCTTTACCTCAAGTTGAAACTTAAAAAGGAAGGAGGAAACAGACTATGTTTATCTTTATGGTTATCGTTGTTATTGGTGCATTATCTGGTTTAAATGTAAACCTAATAAACCAAGAAAGGAGACAAGCTATGAGAAGACCTTATATATACCTTTTATCGATGGGAGTATTGTTACTCTTGACCTCTGTGGTCTGGTGTAAGGATACGGAATTTAACAGCATCTGGAGAAAAGCAGAAATTA
>CAZMZF010000066.1:0-4904 GCA_964570765.1 uncultured Ignavibacteria bacterium | reverse complement strand
TCTATATCGAGGAGATAATTGAGAAAGCAGTTGAACAGGTGATGTATGATAAGAAAACACCCTCTCAGGCATTGGATGAGGTAAAAGTGGAGATAGATAAGATATTAAAATGATTTTTCGTAGTGCGACCCCGCCTCTGCGGGGTCGCAAAACTGTAGGGACAGAACAGTGTTCTGTCCTATTCTTAGCCATAGGGACATATCGCTGATCTGTCCCTACAAAAACAATTCCCTATGCCCAAACCTAAAACCACATTTATTTTCCTCCTCCCCTGGATAATAATACTCTTGTTGTTCTGGCTTTTCCCTCTGGTCTATTCTTTCATCCTGAGTTTCACGAAATACTCGATTCTGAGCGGCAAAGCAGAATGGATCGGGCTTGGCAATTATCTTAAACTTCTTTATGATCCTGATTTCTGGACCGCTTTAAAGAACACTTCATTTTTTGTATTCGGGACTATTCCATTTACTACAATCTTCGCTTTGCTTTTGGCTCTTTTAGTTAATCAGAAAATACCTTTGAGGGAATTTTTCCGCGCAGGGTATTTTGTCCCATCCATTACTTCTTTAGTGGTGATAGCTTTAGTTTTTACACATCTATATGCAAAAGAGGGGTATTTCAATTTCCTTTTAAATCTCTTGAACCTGCCTGCTCCAGAAAAAGGATTCCTTTTCTCAGAGAAAACTGCTTTGCTTTCCATTATGCTTATGGATGTCTGGGTCTCCATCGGATATTATATGCTCCTCTTTTTAGCCGCTTTACAGGCTATCCCTTTAGAGCTATATGAGATCTCCGATACCTTTGGAGCAAACCCCCTCCAGAAGTTCAGATTTGTAACCTTGCCCCATTTAAGACCGATGCTCCTTTTTGTTATCCTGATTAATACTATCAAGTCGTTTCAGATCTTCATAGAGGTTTTTGTGATGACTAAAGGCGGACCTTTGAATTCAACTCTGACCCTGGTCTATTTAGTCTATGAACAGGGTTTATATAAATTCAATTTTGGCTATGCTTCAGCCATAGCTTATTGTCTGTTTATTATCATAATGATTTTCTCTTTAATACAGATGAAAACTTTTAGGCTGGGGAGAGGAATTGAGGATTAAAGTTGCTATGGTATTTGGAATTATTATAGGGGCAATTCATGAATTGACCCTACTGTAGCTGTTCGATTCATTGAGTCTCTTGTAGGGGTTCGATTTGTTGAACCCTTGTTAAATAAAAATGGAAACAAAACGGAAAATTTTTCGCTTTATATTGTTTCTAATTCTTCTGTTCATCTTAGCCGGGATGCTTTTCCCGATGTACTGGATGGTTAAAACCTCCTTGACTAAAGAAACCGGCTATGTCTTGAATTTCAGAGACCTTCTGCCTGAAAAGTTGACTCTGAAAAATTATCAGGATGTCTGGTCCTCTGCACCATTTTTGAGATTTTTCTTTAATAGTTTGATTGTGGCAATTCTGGTAACCCTGGGGAATCTCATCTTCTGTTTGATGGTCGGATATGCCTTTGCCCGAAGAAAGTTCGTATTGAAAAACGTTTTATTCTTATCTGTGATTTTAGTTTTAATGATTCCGGCTCACATAATCATCGTCCCGTTATTCATCCTTATAAAAAAATTGGGCTGGTATGATACCTATTTCGCTTTGATCATCCCCTGGCTGGTCAATCCCTTAGGGATATTTTTGATGAGACAATATATTCAAAATTTACCTAAAGAATTAGAAGATGCCGCCAGGATAGATGGTGCCGGCGATTTCAAAATATTATTTAAAATCGTTCTCCCCTTATGCAAACCAGCTTTAGCGGTTTTAGCCATTCAGGTATTTTTAGTTAACTGGAATTCATTTTTATTCCCTTTTATTTTAACCTCATCTGAGAAGATGCGCACCCTGCCTGTAGCACTTGCTTTGTATCAGGGATACCAGACCATCGATTGGCCCCACTTGATGGCTGCTTCTACCATCTGTGCCCTTCCGGTGATAATTTTATTCTTATTCTTCCAGCGTCAGATCATCTCCGGATTAACTGCCGGAGCGTTAAAACAATAGTAAAAATTTTGGAGTGCATCCAAATGGATGAATCATCCATAGGATGCAATCCAAAATAGACCCCACCCTATCCCTCCCCTTTAGGGGAGGGGAATAAATTCCCTCTCCTCACAGGAGAGGGTCAGGGTGAGGTCACACTTTCTCTTTCTTTCCTTAAAATGGATCCGTCCCAAAAGGGATCCGTAGGATAGGAAAAGAGAGGGCTGGGGAGAGGTTCCCCTGGTAAGTCAGACTTTTAGTCTGACAAATAAAGAACTCAATATCCATTCATCATCAGTCATCCGATATTCGTCATTTATCAATTCAAACCTTAAACTCCTCAATTTTATCTTTTACTTTCTTCTCTTTAGAAAAATGATAGTTGGTTTTAGACCGTGGAGTACTGGAGAAGTTTTTATCGAACTCTGATTTTAGCTTTGTTTTCAAAAGGTAGAGTTCCTCATAGGCTAAATTCGGGTTAGAGAGATACTTCTCAATTAACTCCAGATTGGAGTTATCCCCTTTAAGCCTTGAGAGAGAAAGAGCAATCCTTTTTATCTCCGCTTTAAAATCATCCAAGATATTTTCTGCGGTTTCCTCTTTTCCCTTCATCTTTTTCAGCATCTCCGAAGCAGTTTTTAAATTTTCCTCCAGCCTGTCAAAATCTATCTCCTCAATCCTGGATTCCTTTATCCTCTCTGCTTGTCCCTTTAAATTTTCAATTAGTTTCAAAATCTCCATTTTAACCTACCTTTTCAATTTTGATTGATATTCTGATTGTAGGGACGGGATTACCCCGCACCTACTTCTTTTGTTCTTTTATTCGTCATCTGTCATTTCTTTCGATTTTCATTTCTATTTTCAAAAGCCTCTGATTGATCTGATCTTTCAGCTCAAAGAATTCTTTTTTAGTCATAAAATTCTCTTTCAACAAGAGCTCTAAATTGGAAAGTCTTTTATCCAGCTCATTTACAATCTGAACTTTAGCCTTATGGGCTAAATCTAACTTGATCCCGGCAATAGTGGTATAATAAGCAGTCAGAACCCCGAAAACGGTAACGAAAAAAGTTATCAGAAATTGAAAGAGCTGAACCTTCGAAAAGATTTTATTGTTATTATTCATAAGTTTTTATGGAGTGCTTCCTATGGATGCAGCATCCATTTGAATGCACTCCCTAATCTTCTCACTCTTTAAAATTTTATAAAACATCCATCTTTCTTTATCTTTCAATCTTATCTTTCTTACCATATAGGTCCCATTTAAAATCTCTCCCTCTAATTTGAACTTAAAAAAATCTTTGCTTCCCTCTATGGTCTGGTATTCCCCTGTATCTAAGATCTCTCCTGCTGATTCAGTTTCCATATTCTCAGAACAATTCTTAAAGTCACAGAGAAACCTTCTCCCCTGTTCAAGTTTTTCCATATCTAATCCAGGTATGCAAAGAGCAGTTGAAACCTCTTCTCCTTCGAATTTTAAATTACAATCGAGTGTTTTTTCCTCTGGATGTTTTTGTACTGAATCAGGTCTATGAGATAAAATAAATCTCGAAGGCTGAATTTTTTCCAAATCCACATTTTTTTCACTCACAAAGATAACCCGGTTTCTGAAGACTTGAGGGATAGAACTAAAAACTTTCTCCTCTAAATGTTTCTCGCAGAAAAGCTCGATTTTATTTTCAGAGTACCCTTTCTCTTCTATCTCCCCGACCAGTTTAACCTCTTTTTCTATCCCTGCTTTTTTCAAGGATTCTAAAATCGATTCTTTATAGGCCCTTTTGAATTTACACACCCCATCTGCACAATCGTGCTTTTGAAAAAGATAAAGCTCATTCGTCATCGAGGTTCCGAAAACCGCACCCCGGTATACTAAAGAAGTCTCATGCACTTTGATGATGTTGCGGTAGTTGTAATAAGCTTGAGTTTTTTGACCATTTTCTTTTTCGTAAGTACGGAAAGGGATATGCTGGCATCTCCTCATATCCTCTCCGCAGATGGAACATTCTGGAAATTCAAAGGAAAAACCGATGGAACATTCTTTATAGATCCCGTGGTCGATATTCTCTTTCAAAGAATCTGCTTCAGGTGAATTTTTTAACCAGTAGAAATAAACTCTAATCCAGTTAACCTCATCTTTTTTGACTAAATCTGCTTTGAAGTTCCGTGCAATAGGAAGTCTTTCCTTAGAATGACCTATCAAAACCGGAGAATCAACCAATAACTCTGCCAATTTAGGATGTTCATCTAAAGGGAAACATCCACCAAAAGAGTTAACCTGGTCCGAGACTAAATACATCGCCCGAATATAGATATCTTCTTTATTAACCGGAACCGGCGGCTTTATTCGATTGTTTATGAGATAAACCAGTTCATCTGAGACCTCGATCTCTTTCTCTGAAAGAAATGCTTCAACTCTACTTAAAAGATTTTCCATCTAATTCTCCATATAATTAGTGTCATTCTAAGCTTATCATTTGACCTTATCTGTCATTCTGAGGGAGTCTCGCCTTTGGCGAACGACCGAAGAATCAAGAGATTCTTCGCCCGTAGGGCCCAGAATGACATTAATCCTTTTTTCTTGCTCTTTGTTGGTCTCCAGACCAATAGAGCTTTCTGTCCATTCAAGAATTAGTATTCTCATACATCTCCGTTTGTACGGGAATTTGAATTCCCGCATTTTTCGAGCTGGGGCAGGGCAATTGCCCTGCCGCATTCAGAACTAACCTGAAGGTGGAGGTCAGTTATTTTCTATCAACACCTACAAATTCCTTTTCCCCATCAAAGAAATAGAGATTCTGCACCAGATAAAGTAGGGGTCATCCGCCAAAGTGTAGTTTTTCACTATTTCGGTAACGGTTTTTCTAGTATACTAAACT
>CAZMZF010000065.1:0-5001 GCA_964570765.1 uncultured Ignavibacteria bacterium | reverse complement strand
AAACAGGACATTTTAACTTTGCAGAAATTAGGATATTTTAATCTTGCTATAACATCCTCTAAATAAAAGATTGACCTTAGGGGCAGGATATAATATCTTTGGGAAAAATGATTACTATCAGGAGAACCTATTAATACTGGGAGCAGGAATAAAAGTGTGTGAATCAATTTCTCTGGGAACAAATTTAAAATATTATCAGCTCTCTTTTCCTTCTCCCTATGGGGATTTTAGGACCTTGGGAATTGATCTGGGCTTTCTTTCACAGATAAAAGAAAAAGCTCAAATCGGTTTAGCTTTAAAAAATATAAACCAGCCTGAATTGATAAAGAATTCAGAGAAAATACCTTTCTCCTATTCAGTAGGGATTTCCTTGTATCCCTACAAACAGGTTCTTCTCTCCGCAGATTTATATAAAACTGAAGCTGAAGAAGAGGAGTTGAGATTCGGGCAGGAGATAAAACTTTTTTCTAACCTGGCCTTAAGATTTGGGATGAAAAGTGCTCCAGCTTGCTATTCCTTAGGCACTGGAGTGGAATTAGAAAAATTGAGATTGGATTATGGATATTTAAGCCATCCAGTCTTAGGTGGAAGTCACAAGGTTACTTTGTCATTTGACTTTTAGAAAATATATCTTACTAAATAAACATGAAGGAGCCTTCAAATGGTAATGAAAAGCACACTTCTTTTTCTTTCCCGTCAGGAAAAACTTAAAAATTTTGTTCTGGGATTTGAGTTTGCCCAAAGAGTTTCAAGAAGGTTTGTTTCAGGTGAGACTCAAGAAGAGGCAGTGCGGGTAGTGAAAGAATTGAATCGGAAGGGGTTTATTGCCACCCTGGACCGCTTAGGAGAAAATGTATCCAATAGAGAAGAAGCAACCCAGGCCGCAGATGACTATATCTCCCTCCTGGATAAAATTCAGGAAAAAGGAATTAATTCCAACGTCTCCTGCAAGCTTACCCAGATGGGGCTGGATCTGGATTTTGATTTCTGCTTGAACAATGTCAGAAGGATCGTGGAGAAAGCGAAACAGTATAAGAATTTCGTCCGCATCGATATGGAAGATTCGCCTCGAACTGATAAAACTTTACAGATTTGCTATGCCTTACATAAAGAGTATCCGGACGTAGGGGCGGTGATTCAGTCTTATCTTTACCGAAGTGAAGAAGACGTTAGAAAACTATTAGAACAGAAGATCAGAATAAGATTGTGTAAAGGAGCTTACAAAGAGCCCAAAACTGTGGCTTTTCAGAAGAAAAAGGATGTAGATTACAATTATATTAAACTGATGAAGATGATGTTAAAAAGCGGGGTTTATCACGGGATTGCCACCCACGATGATAAGATGATTAAGGCAACCATCGAATTCGCTAAAAAAGAAAATATGGATAAAGATAATTTTGAATTTCAGCTTCTCTACGGGATAAGAAGAGAATTACAGGAGGAATTAGTCAAACAGGGGTACAATGTAAGAATCTATACCCCCTATGGCGACCAGTGGTATCCCTATTTTATGCGCCGGATGGCAGAAAGACCTGCCAATCTATTCTTTGTGGCTAAAAATTTCTTTAGAAGATAGTTTACTTGTTGTCGGGTCAGGGGACCCGACGACCACATCAAATTAATCTCGAGGACACTGGAGGTTATATGGAGACCTTCAACCATATCCGAGCAAATATGGAGGAAGAGGAAGAAAGATACTTAGCTCCTTATGCTATGAAAAGCAAGGATACCAAAGGAAGGAAATATAAAGAAGAGGACCATCCCTACCGTTCTTTTTTCCAGAGGGATAGGGATCGGATAATTCATTCTTCTGCTTTTCGTAGACTGGAATATAAAACCCAGGTCTTTGTCAACCATGAGGGAGACCACTACCGCACCCGTTTAACCCATACTATCGAAGTTGCTCAGATCTCCCGCGCTTTAGCCCGGGCTTTAAAGCTGAATGAAGATTTGACCGAAGCCATTGCTTTAGCTCACGATTTAGGTCATACACCTTTCGGTCATTCAGGTGAGGAAACTTTAAACGAGATAATGAAAGCACAGGGTGGCTTTGAGCATAACCGTCAATCCTTACGGGTAGTAGATTTGCTGGAGGAAAGGTATCCTGAATTTCCTGGCTTGAATTTAACCTATGAAGTAAGAGAGGGCATCATAAAACATGAGACAATTTATGATAGGCCCGTTCCAGCAGAATTCAATCCCAAATCCTGTCCTACCTTAGAATGCCAGGTAGTAAATTTGGCTGACGAGATCGCTTATACCTCCCATGATATAGATGATGGGTTGCGTTCAATGGTTTTAACTGAAGAGGAGCTTAACGAAGTTGAACTCTGGAGGGTAACTGCTGAGCAGATAGAAAAAAAATATAAAAACTTGACTCCTTATCAAAAAATCAGCCAGGCCGTGAGGATGATTATCAACCAGGAGGTAACGGACGCCATCCAGGAAACCATAGCCCGGCTGAAAAATTCTCAGGTCAAAAGTGTAGATGAAGTCCGCTCTTACGGGGAAAACCTCTTATCCTTTAGCCCCGAACTGAAAAAACTTAATTCCCAGTTGAAGATGTTTTTATTTAATAGAATGTATCGCCATTACCGGATGATAAGAATGGCAGATAAGGCCAAAAGGATAATCACCCAGCTATTTCAGGTATATCAGAACAACCCTGATCAGTTACCTCCTCACACCTTAGAAAAATTCAAAGAATTTGATAAGATGCAGGTGATCTGTGACTATATCGCCGGGATGACTGATAGATTTGCACTTCAGGAATATAAGAAGCTTTTCGACCCTTTTGAAAGGGTCTAATCGGTAGGTAAGAGATTGCACCAAGTATGAAGCTGTTTGCATAACAAATTCCCCCAGTTTTACTTCTATCCGCAAAATTACTAAGACCTCTCAAACCTTGCAAAATGCAATACTTTTTACTCCTTTTTTCTTTTCTATATCTCACTTAAAATCAGAAGATTAGACCAATCTCAATCTGAGGTGATTACAGTTTTACCATTTTATCCTGAGCCTAAATCACAGTCTCCATCAGGCATAGGTTTTGCTCAAAAGTTATTTTAGAAAATGGCAAGGGAGGATATATGGAGTGCTACTTCTATGGAACTATAAGAGTAGGGGAGGAGAAGGAAAGGTTCAACGGGGTAGTATCCTTCGCCATACCTGATATAGGGATCATCTTCCGGGCACAGTACAAAGGCTCTCCTCCTGAATGTGAATATGCCAGTCTTTTAGCCCTTCTGGAGTTTATCGAACAGAACCCGAATCTGTTCAAGAGCAAAAGAATTGAAATTTATGGTGACAGTTTTATGGTAGTTCATCAGGTTAATATGCAGATGCACTGTGCCAAAGAGTTAGAGCCTTATCGTAATATGGCCCTGGGCTATAAAAAGAAAATCCCTTATGTATTGAACTGGATTCCAAAACATGATAATCCGGCATTGATTTAATAATAGATAGGGGTTAGGGTGGAGAATTAATGTAGGGACATCCATTTGGATGTCCCTTATTTATCAATAAAAATTCCATTATCTCTGTCATTGCAGGGAGTCCCATACGGGAACGAGAAATCAATCTGATTATTTCACTTGATGCTTCGGGGATAAAAATTACCGAAGCCAAAGGCATCGGCATTTCCTAATACCGATGCATCAACGGATTACTCCGTCTCGCCATTGGCGGACTCGCAATGACTGCTAAATCTGGTAAGCATCTTACCCTCCCGTGGGTTAAAAGTTAATAGTTTAGTTTGTGTAGATCAACTTTCCCCGCCTTGGCGTTGGTGGTTGACATACTTTGTGAAAATGGTAGAACAGACATTCCGAGGCTGTTGCTCAACTCTTGGAAATAACATATTAAGTCGGTAGCCGTTAATGTAGGGACAGCCCTTGTAGCTGTCCTCATTGGGATTAGGACAGGGACAAGCCCTGTCCCTACATAAAATTTCTCCCAAAATAGGCTTCGGCAACAGCCTCTTCTTGTCTGTTTGTGTCGGTCAGACAGGAATGTCTGACTTACCTGGCATCTTTGATTTGTCAAGCAGTCCGCCTTTGGCGGGACATGCTTGACCTACAGGTATCCTCACCTCCCATAATTAAATATAAATGGTTTAGACACTTCTCCCCTCTTTAAATTAGTGTCCGGTTAACTATTGCTCTGAGATATAAGGCTTCAAATACAAGAAGAATATAGTATCTTTTTATATTTTGTCAAGCAATGTCCCACCTTGTGGCAAGGTGGGGTTACCGATTTCTCGGAGTTTCTCTATTCGGACACCGGACCGCGCAGAAGCGGGATTTCGCTTAGCTCAACAAGCCCTGTCCCTACGAAAAAAAACTTACCTCTAATCCCTCCTACAATTAGTTCAACATCCGACACCCGTCATTCGTCATTATTATTGACAGAGTCAATCGATTTTGCTAACTTTTCTTGTGGAGCCAGGATAGGACAAAAGATGAAATACGCTGAATTCATAACCCAGATAGAAAAAGGGAAAATCTCCCCTCTTTATCATTTTAGCGGAGAAGAGGAATTTCTCAAACGGGAAGCTGTTGAAAAACTGATAGAGATTTTAATCGAAAAAGGGCTTAAGAGCTTCAACTTAGATTTCGTCCAGGCAAGGGAGGTCAAAGCAGAGGAGATAATAAACCTGTGCGCTACTCTCCCTTTTGGCTCCCAAAAAAGGATGGTTGTTGTCTATGATATTCAGAAGCTTCATCCCAGGCATAAGGAGGAGCTTTCTAAGTACTTACCCCATATACCCGAATCAAGCTGTCTAATTTTGTCCTCAAACAAAGTTGACAAGAGATTAAAATTCTATCAAGATATAAAACAAACTGCAGCTGAAATCGAGTTCTCCCCTCTTAAAGAGGATGAGGTTTCAGATTGGATTGGAGAAAGAGTTGAAAAATATCGAAAAAAGATGGAACCTAAAGGGGTTGCGTTATTGCTGGAAGCAGTAGGTAATAATCTTTTTGAGCTTTCCAATGAGCTTGA
>CAZMZF010000064.1:0-5575 GCA_964570765.1 uncultured Ignavibacteria bacterium | reverse complement strand
AAACTTTTTTATTTGTAATTCAAACAGAGTTTTACTATCTTTTCTGAAACCTGTATTCTTTCTTAACGTATGATAAAAAAGAAGGCATTGGTAGTACCGGATGACCAGACTTTGATCAAGGAGGCTTTAGAGGGGAATCAGAAAGCTTTCAAGCTCCTGATGGAAAGGCACAAAAATGCGGTTCAGCACATAATATTAAAGCTGGTTCACAACTATGATGAATCCCTGGACCTGGTTCAGGAGACTTTTGTAAAAGCCTTTGGCTCCTTGGCAACCTATAAAACGAAATTTCGCTTTACCACCTGGCTCTACCGGATTGCGGCTAATTGTTCCATAGACCATCTGCGCCGGAAAAAAATCGAGGCTTTCTCACTGGACCAGCCCTTGGAAACTGATAAAGGTAAATTAGAAATAGAAATACCAGACCGAACTTTTGATCCGGAAAAAGATTTAACCTTGAAACAACAGGAGCTTTCAGTTGAAGAAGCCATCGCCTCACTGCCCGGGAAATATAAAGAGGTGATCTTGTTGAGACACAAAGAGGACAAATCGTATGAAGAGATCGCAGCGATTTTACATCTGTCCACCGGTACGATTAAAGCTCGAATCTTCAGAGCCAGGGTTCTGTTAAAGAAAAAACTCAAACATATGAGATGGTGAAAACATGAAAACAAAACTAATACTTTTCTGGCTTTTGGTCTCCGGGATTCTATGCTCTTTTTGCCTTGACCTTCTTGAGGCTAAAGAGTTTAACTTTCCTTTGCAAAAAGAATTCATCTTAGATGAACCTTTGACCTTAGAGCTTGAAGATCCCAGAGGCGAGATCATCCTCGAATCCCATAACCAGAATAAAATCGTAATTCAAGCTTCCAAAGTAGTAGAAGCTAAGAATTCCAGGGAAGCAGAGGAGATTGCTCAAAAGATTCGAATGGATATTGAAAAGACCGGCGATTTAGTTCAAATAAAAACCAAATATCAAAAAACTGAAAGAGGAAATTTCTGGGAAAGGCTTTTTACGGTAAATAGGTCAGTGGAAGGATATGTCAGTTATCATATACTTGTACCCAAAAATATCCGGGAAGCAGACCTTTCAGCTACCAGTGGAGAGATAAGGGTTTTCTACGTTAATGGAATATTTAACCTATCCGCTACTTCTGGAGATATAGAGACTATTGGAATAGATGGCGAGTTTTTTTCTTCAGCTACCAGCGGGAATATCCAGCTTAAGGATATAAAGGGCAAAACCAGCCTGGAGGGAACAAGCTCAGATATTGAGGTAAAGAATCTGAAGGGAGAACTCAGCATAAATTGTACCAGTGGTTCAGTGGTCATTGAGGAAATTCAAGGTTCTCTTAAGTGTTCACAAACTTCAGGTGATTTAGAAGTTAAAGGACTGAGTGGAGACCTGAGTGCAATCTCCACCTCTGGAGATCTGTGGATCGAGCAAAATCAGGGCAGTTTGGATCTAAATACCACCAGTGGAGATATCGAAGCAAAAACCCAGATTTCATCTGCAAAGAATTACTATCTAAAAACTACAAGCGGCGATATCGATCTCTATATTTCCAGGGGAGCCCAGGCTAATCTTAAAATTGAGACCACCAGTGGAGAGATTAGCCTGAATATCCCTATGGTCTTGAAAAATGCAACCCGGAATTCCCTTTCCGGAATCTTAGGCACAGGAGGGGGAAAGATAGAAGTTCAAACAATTAGTGGTGATATAAACATAGAGGAGTATTAAAAAATGAAAAGAATCAAGAATCTATCATCCCTTTTAATATTATTTCTATTTCTATCCCTTTATGCGAATTTATGGGGTGCAGACCCAAAAAAGACGACTCCAGATACCACTGGTCAGAAAATTACCCAGATAAAAGTAGGCGATGAGGGAATTACCATTAAGACCAAGGAGGGAAAGGAGCTCACTGAGAAAACCGGAAGGGTAACTTTAGGAAAAGAAGGCATTAAGATAGAAACCGTTGAACCTAAAGAGACTACTGCTACCGAAATCAACATTAAATTAGGCGGACGTACTGCCACGACTATAGAGTTAAATGGAGGGGATCTGGTTAAGTTCGGGAAAGATATTACTATAGAGGAAAGTGAAAAAGTTACAGGAGATGTTGTAGCTCTCGGTGGAGATGTGCGGGTAAACGGTTTAGTTGAAGGGGATGTGGTTTCAATTGGTGGTAACATATTCGTCTCTTCCACTGGCATAATAGAGAAAAATGCTACCAGTGTGGGGGGGGATGTGAGAAGAGATCCTGGCTCGATTATCAAAGGTGAAAGCGTAGGGCTTGGTTTTCTTCCAGGAAAGCTTTTAGGGTTTCATACTGGCTCTCATTTCTTATGGGGTGTAGGTTTTATTTTCTCGCTTTTTAAAATTTTATTCCTCTTTTTCTTAGGAATAGTGGTTTTAGCATTAGTCCCGAACAATGTCCAAAAGGTAAAGGATAAGATCACCAGGAATCCCTGGCAGTCTGCACTGATAGGTTTTTTAGGTGAGATCATGATCCTGCCAGCATTCATCCTTTTGATCATCACTATAATCGGAATACCAGTAGCTATCCTTGTATTACCTTTAGCTATCCTTTTAGCAATGTTAATCGGTTATACCAGTGTGTCTCTGATAGTGGGTGAGAAACTTAGACAGAACACTAATATAAAACCTCAGACCCAGATGATGACTCTTATTTTAGGGATCTTGACAATAGAGTTTGTCCTCCTATTTGCCAGGTTCTTAAGGATTTTCTGGGGATTCTTCTCACCTTTCTCTCTTATCTTTGCGATAATCGGGTTTTTGATCACTTATGTGGCTTTTACAATTGGCTTTGGTGGAGCGATTTTGACCCTTTTAGGAACCAGACCAAAGGATAAACCTGTCACAGCTACTCCTGCCCCTGATACTACTCCTCCGCAATCTTAATCTGCTGTTAAACCTGAAAAATCTTCCTACATTTTTCTTGCTTTTATCCCGATATAATATTATAATATCGTTGTAAGAGGGGATAGTTCTATATAATAAAATTTAACTAAAAGAAGGTATAAGATTATGTCTGAGAAAAAGAAAAGTGTGGGATTTATAGTGCTTGTCATACTTTACCTACTGATGTCTCTGAGTATGACAGGAAAAGTTTTAGCCCAATCCTGGCTTGGTTCTGATTGGAACTACCGGATGAAAGTTACTATCAAAAACATCGGTAATCCAAACACCTTAATAGATTATCAGGTCAAGGTTCGGCTGAACCACACCAACTTTGACTTCACCAAGGCAAAGCCTAAAGGCGAAGACATAAGGTTTGCCGCAAGTGATGGAACTACCTTGATAAACCACTGGATAGAATACTGGAATGCTGTGGCTGAGTCTGCTTTAGTCTGGGTGAAGATTCCAAATGTTCCTGCTTCGGATTCTGCTGTAGTTTATATCTACTATGGAAATCCGAATGCCAACAACTCCAGTAACGGAAAAACAACCTTTGAATTCTTCGACGATTTCGAATCAGGCTATTTAGAGGAAAGCGGATGGAGTGTCAAAGCACCTTTGCCTTTAGTTAAAGCGGATAATGCGGCTGCAGTATACAATAACCTGCTATATGTTTTTGGAGGGTATGACAGAGACCTAAGTTGTGTTAAATATTATCTGGATGAGACCTTTGTCTATAATCCTGTAACTGATACCTGGACACAATTGGCTGATATGCCCACCGCCCGCTGGGGACCCGTAGCAGTTGAATTCAATGGCTTAATTCATGTTTTTGCTGGAGAAGCTATAACTGGTGTCACTGGAGCACATGAAGTTTATAACCCAGCCACTAATAGCTGGAGTAGTTGGTCAAATGTCCCTCCTCAACTGGCAGACCAAGGTGGTATGGGGATAAAGTATGGCAACAAGATTCATTTATTCTTAAAGCAATACCACTATGAATACGATCCTGCTACTGACACCTATACTGCAAAAGCAAATGTTCCTACACCCAGGACCTGGGGAACGTGTGCATTGGTGAACGGCTTGATCTATGTAATAGGTGGTTATTCTTATGGCTCTCCCAGTGGTGCCACAAATGTAAACGAGGTCTATGATCCAGCCACTGATACCTGGACCTCAAGAGCATCTATGCCGGTCAAAAAGTATGGCGTAACCAGAGAAAATCCGGTTATAAATAGTAAAATCTATGTAACCCATGGACTGAATGGAGGATTCCACACTGATAATTATGTCTATGATCCCTACACCAATACCTGGGAAAGGAAGTCTTCTGGTATAAATCCGAGAGATGGAGTTGGCTGTGGAGTGATCAATGACAAATTATATGTGCTTGGAGGAAGAGACATTTTTTCCTGTGCAGTAGGAAGAAATTATGTGGAGGAGTATGATCCAGCCAATGATAAGGGTGAAGTATGGGTTCTCTCAAATATCAGTGTAATTAAAAGAGATACTCTGGCAAAATATGAACAAGCTTACGGTTTTCTTTTTAATAAGTCTTTCTCCGGAGATGGTATATCTGCACAGCATTATCACAATTTCACCACCTGTGCTGTGGATGTTTATTGGAATATCACGGATTATTGGGGATTGGCTTACTCCCAGCCGGAAGGGGCAATAGCGTTGACTGATAACGAGAGTGATGGATCGCTGAGTTACTTCAATAACAACGGCAGACCAGAGTTTAGCTGGTACAGAAGTGGTTCATATAGATTTTTACAGACTGGTACTTGGAATACATGGTATCCCGTGACGATCATTTGGAATGGCTCAAATAGTAAGGCAATAATTAATGGGACAGAATATCCTGTATCAGGCGCAAACACAAATTCTAACAGAGTATTTCTTCGGGTAAATAAGATTACCCGAGAGTATTTCGACCTGGTCAGAGTACGTAAATACTCATCACCAGAGCCCGGTGTAGCCTTTGGCCCAGCTGAGTCTTCAAATCATCCACCGGTTTTGACTCTTCAGGACACTGCTTTTTTCCTTTGTGAACCAGAAACCGTCAGTTTTAATCTATCAACCACAGACCCTGATTCAGCCGATATTTTGACCCTGGAGAAACTTTTTGGACCCGGAGATTTTACTTCTCTTACGGTACCCTCACCTTTAAACACTACTCACTCCTTTTTACCTGCAGCCAACGATTCAACCTACCTTTTCGTTTTCAGGGTTAGCGATGCCAAGGGAGCATTTGACCAGGAGAGTTCCTATGTCCATATTCATCTTAATCAGAGCCCGATTTTAACCCTGACCGAAGATATTGACACTGTGTTATGTAATTTGGGTGATTCATTATATTTAACTGTAAGAGGGGAAGACCCGAACATAACAGACACTCTCACCTTGGAAAAAATCTCTTCACCGGGAGAGCTTTTACCGACCAATCCCGTTTCTGGAATATCACCCCGGTTAGCTAATTTCCTGTGGAAACCTGAATACTCAGATACTTCAGGCAATCCTCATCCAATTATCTTCAAATTAAAAGACCTTTGCGGAAAAGAGGTTCAGGATACTTTATTAATTAATATTAGATTTAACCATCCACCAGCGCTTTCTCTACCAGAAGATACAATCTACAATTTGTGT
>CAZMZF010000063.1:0-6019 GCA_964570765.1 uncultured Ignavibacteria bacterium | reverse complement strand
ATACTCTATTCCCCAAAATCTATATCCCCTCGTAATAATTACGACACAGCCTCTTTAAGGGGAGAGGGAACTCTGCAGTATCGTCACGGACGATACACTCCATAATTAAAAAATATTTTTGCAACGAGTTATCTTCCTTCTTCGTTATATAGATAATGCACTTAAGAAAAGGAGAGAAGATGTTGAGATCTTTTAGAAATCGTAGAATTTGGGCTTTACTCTTTTTACTTTTTATTATTACTCCGACTTATCTTTTAGCTGAACAGGAAGGGCAAGTCACCGAACTAACCCTGAATAATGGGCTGAAGGTCTTATTAAAGGAGGTTCATGCCTCACCGGTAGTTTCTGTCTGGTGCTGGTATAAGGTCGGCTCGAAAAATGAAGGGCCCGGGATTACTGGAATCTCTCATTGGGTGGAGCATATGAATTTCAAGGGGACCAAAGAGTTCAGCAAGGGCGATATGTGGAACTTAGTGGAAAGAGCTGGCGGTTATGAGAACGGATATACCTGGTTAGACGTAACCACTTATTTAGAGACCCTACCAAAGGATAAACTGGAGTTAGGATTAAAAATGGAAAAGGAGAGGCTGGCCTCATCCCTTTTTGACTCAGCTGAAGTTGCCACTGAAAGAGGGGTGATAATCTCAGAGCTACAGGGAGGGGAAAATTATCCGGAGACAAACTTAGATGAGAAGCTCTGGTCCATAGCTTTCGATGCCCATCCTTATCGATTTCCAACCATTGGTTGGCTCTCAGATTTAGAGAAGATAACCCGTGAAGATTTATATAATTACTATAAATCCTATTATATGCCAAATAATGCAACCCTGGTCGTAGTTGGAGATTTTGAATCTGAGAAGATTATACCCCAAATAAAAGAGCTTTTTGAAAATATCCCCTCTGGAAAAAGTCCTGAACCCTTAAGGACGGTGGAGCCAGTCCAGAAAGGTGAAAGAAAGTTTATTTTAAAAGGTGGTGGAGAGACCAAATACCTTGAGATCGGGTATAAAATACCTGAGACTTTCAATCATGATTTTTACCCATTATTAGTTTTAGATGCGATCTTAACTGGAGCCAAAGGCGCAAACACCTGGTCATCTGACTACTGGTCCCAAGCCTCTAAAAGCTCCAGGCTTTATAAGGCCTTAGTGGATGAAAAATTAGCCACAAAAGTCAGAGGTGTTCTAATTCCCTTTGCTAATCCAAATCTTTATACCTTCAATCTTACTCTATCAGAGGATAAGGATTTCAAAGAGGTAGAAGAGAGACTATATAAGGAAATCGACAGATTAAAAACTGAGCTTGTCCCTGAAGCTGAATTTGAGAAAGCCTTTAATCAACTAAAAGCTAAACTATCTTATGAGGATGAGAGTGTTACTGAACAGGCACATCAGTTAGGTTATTATGAGACCATATCGTCATACAAGCTTTATTATTCCCTTCTGGACAGCTTGAATCAGGTAAAAAGGGAAGACATAAAAAGGGTAGCTGAAAAATACCTGAATGAAGACCTGAGGACAGTGGGATGGTATATCCCTAGAAAAGATGAAAAAACTTTATCCTCTGGAAGTTCAGAGGGTTCTTCAAAGTCCTATTATAAGAGCTACTCTTCTGAAAAAACCAACTCCCAGCCTGGAATCAAAATAGAAGATCCTGAAGCTACTTATCCCCTTCAAGCCAAGAGGGTAGTTTTAAAGAACGGGATGGTAGTTTTGATCAAAGAGAACCATTCCACCTCCTCCGTTAGCCTTATATTTAATATCAGGGCTGGAAGCTTTTTTGATCCGGATAAAAAGCACGGTTTAGCCAATTTCACAGCCGGGATGTTAGATAGAGGTACATATAATCTTTCCAAAGATAAAATCGCAGAAGAGTTAGATTTTTCAGGAGCGGAGCTTTATATAAATACTGCTGTCCAATCAGTGAATATCTCTGCCCGTTCTCTTTCCTCGGATTACAAAAAGATATTAGCCCTCTTAGGTGATATGCTGATCAATCCAGTATTTCCTGAAGAGGAGATGGAAAAAGTCAGAAAAGAGATTTTAATCTCCATAGATGAGAATTTAAACAATACCGGGGCTGTGGCTGAAGATAATTTAAAAAGGCTCCTTTTTCCTGAACAAAATCCCTATCACTGGCCAGCCATAGGTGAAAAGGAACAGGTCGTCTCTTTAACCAAACAGGAACTGGACAATTTTCATAATCGTTTTTATCTTCCGAATAACACTATCTTAGCTATCGTTGGGGATGTTAATTCTGATGATGTTATGGATTTAATCGATAAGATTTTTAGTGGCTGGTCCCCTGGTAAAAAGGCTCTATACAAAACTTCTGGACCATCTTTTTCTGATAAAACTGAAGAGCTGATTTTACCCCTGGCAGAAAAGACCCAGTCAGATATTGCCTTAGGATATTTAGCCCCAATAAGAGAGGATAAAGATTTCTATTCCTTCTTAGTAATGAACCATATAATCGGGCAGTTCGGCTTAGGTGGAAAGATGGGAAGAATAATTCGAGAGGAACAGGGTTTTGCCTATTATGTCTATAGCTATTTCCCCTTTTCCTTTACCCAACCACCCTGGCTTCTAAGGGCTGGAGTAAATCCCAAGAATGTTCAAAAAGCAGTTGAGAGTATGAAAACGGAGCTAGACAGGCTAAGGAACGATTTAGTTGAAGAAGATGAGCTTCAAAAATCCAAAGAGGCAATGATAGGCAGCCTGCCAGTCAGTCTTGAGACTAATGGAGGAATAGCAAATCAGCTCATAACCCAGGAGTTTTATAACTTGGGAATGGACTATTTAGAAAGATACCCTAAAATCATAAATTCAGTAACCCGGGAAGACATAAGAAGAGTAGCCAAAAAATACCTCAAACCCCAGGGATATAAATTAGTCGCCGCCGGCCCGGGGGAGAAGGAATAGATGATTCGTAGCGCGACCCTTTCAGGGTCGCAGTCCTATCTTTCTTTCGGACAGGGACCCCGCAGAAGCGGGATTTCGCTTCGCTCAACAAGTCCTGTCCTTACGAACTGTCTTCCAGAGTCGCAAAAGACCGTAGAGACGCATTGCAGGCGTCTCTACGAAAAAATCGGTAACCCCAAGTTGCCCTCAACATGGGGTTACATCACCTCACCCGCCTTGAGGGCAAGGCGGGTTTACTAATTTTTAGGCAAAATAGTGATTGACTAAACCTTAAATTTTATTTTGATTAAATTCAAACAGCTTTGTTTTCGTTTAATTTTGTGAAAGCTCTGTAAGATTTGAGACTTTTTGGCGAGCAAGGGTGCTCGCCCTACGAAAGATATAATCCCCTCTTCCCTTGAGGGAGAGGGTTAGGGAGAGGGGTCACCCTCCCCTTACCCCTCCCATCGAGGGAGGGGAAAATAATAGGAATCGTAGGCGGGGCTCCCAGCCCCGCACAAGGTAAAGCTATCCGCCTCAGGCGGATACACTCCAGAAGTAAATTATGGACCTTTTTGAGAAGCAAAAAGAAAAAAGAATCGAAGAAACTCCTTTGGCTGATCGGATGAGGCCCAGGAATTTTGAGGAATTCGTGGGGCAGAGGCACATTCTCTCTGAGGGTAGTGTCTTGAGAAAAGCCATTGAAACAGGTGAGCTTCAATCCTTAATCTTCTGGGGACCTCCGGGAACAGGTAAAACCACCTTAGCTTTTATCATCGCCAATTATACCGGTGCAGATTTTTGCGCCTTTTCTGCGGTCACCTCAGGGATAAAGGAGATCAAAGAGATAATCGCGCACGCCACCAGACAGAAAAAGCTCTACAATAAAAAAACAATTCTATTCATTGACGAAATCCACAGATTCAACAAAGCCCAGCAGGATGCCTTCTTACCCCATGTTGAAAAAGGGAATGTAATCTTAATTGGAGCAACCACTGAAAATCCATCCTTTGAGGTAATCTCCGCTTTACTTTCCAGAACCATAGTATATACCTTAAATCCTTTAACTGAACAGGAACTAAAGGAAATCCTGAACCGTACCCTTGATGATAAGGAAAGAGGTCTGGGAAACTTCAAAATAAACCTTGAAGAAAAAGCCAAAGATTTCATAGTCCAGATGGCAAATGGAGATGCTCGAATCGTCTTATCCACCTTAGAATTTGCAGTTATGACCACCTCTCCGGATGAAAAAGGGATAAGGAATATCAACTTACAGATAGCCCAGGAGGCAATGCAGAAAAAGGCTCTGGTTTATGACAAAGCTGGTGAAGAACATTATAATATAATCTCAGCTTTACATAAAAGCCTGAGAGGGTCAGACCCGGATGCGGCTTTATACTGGCTGGGAAGAATGTTAGCTGGCGGAGAAGACCCTTTATATATTGCCAGAAGATTAATCAGATTTGCAACAGAAGATATTGGAAATGCCGACCCTCAGGCATTGCAGGTAGCTATAGCAGCCAAAGAGGCATATCATTTTTTAGGAACACCTGAAGGAGAACTTGCTTTAGCTCAGGCAGTGGTCTATTTAGCCACAGCCCCGAAGAGTAACGCCATCTATAAAGCCTTTGGAAAAGTTCAGAAAGATATTCAGGAAACCCAGGCATTGCCAGTCCCTTTGCATATTCGCAATCCAGTAACCGGACTGATGAAAGAATTAGGCTATGGTAAAGATTACAAATATCCACACGATTTCCCCTATCATTTTGTGGATGAAGAATATCTACCAGATAACTTAAAAGGAAGAAGGTATTATCTCCCCACAGATTTCGGATTTGAAAAAGAGATAAAAAAGAGGATAGAGTGGTGGAGGAAAAAGAAGGAGGAACTGAAAAAAACAAAAGGGAAGGATGATTCTAAGTAGTTGCTCGATTCATCGAGCCAAAACCCAATAAATTGGGCAACTACAGCCGTAGCATCCATCTGGACGAAAAAAAGATAAACGTCTGGGACAAGCCCAGACGCTACGAAAAATAGGCAACTACATTAAAACAGGTGATCCGATGTTCAGAAAAATTATAGTATTTCTCTTTATTTTCTCTTTCATAATAATTCTACTCCCTAAAAATATAGAAGCTCAAAAGCTTTTAATCCCAATGGACCTATCCCAGACTGACCATCTAAAAGCCTATGGAGTAGCCTTCTGGTGCTTGAAACAGGGTTATAATGTGGAATGGCTCTTAAATTATAGAGCTGGCTCTTTTATGACAGACTACAGGGAAAATATTGCTGATCGCTGCAGGCTGCAGGGTATCTCTTTTGAAAAAATAGACCTGTCACAAGCCGGGGCTATTTATAAAGAGATAGAGGAGAACAATATGGATGTGGTCTTATTAGAGAAAGCACCAGAGATAGCAGTATATGTCCCGCCCAATAAAGAGCCCTGGGATGATGCGGTCAGATTGGCTTTAGCTTATGCTGAAATCCCCTATAAGACTCTCTGGGATGAAGAGGTCTTAAAAGGGGAACTGGAAAAATATGACTGGCTACATTTACATCATGAGGATTTCACCGGCCAATATGGGAAGTTTTATGCTACCTTCAGGAATGAGCCCTGGTACAAAGAAGAACAAACAATCTGTGAGGCTATGGCAAAAAGATTAGGTTTTAAGAAAGTCTCAGAGGAGAAAAAAGCGATTTCAAAAGCTATAAAAGATTATGTTGCCCGGGGAGGGTTCCTCTTTGCTATGTGCTCAGCTCCTGAGACCATAGATATAGCTTTATCCGCAGAAAAGACAGATATAGTGCCACAGCAATTCGATGGTGACCCACCTGACCCGGATTGCCAGAACAAGTTAGATTATACTAAGAGTTTCTCCTTTACCGATTTCTCTTTATCCTTAGACCCAATGGAATACAGACATTCTGATATCGATACCTATATAGACCGTTTAATGTGGGGATTAGATGCACAGAATGACTATTTCACTCTATTCGATTTCTCAGCCAAATTAGACCCGGTTCCCTCAATGTTGGTCCAGGACCATGTGAATGTAATCAGGGGTTTTATGGGACAGACCACCGCCTTTAGAAAATCCCTTCTGAAAAAATATGTAACC
>CAZMZF010000062.1:0-6199 GCA_964570765.1 uncultured Ignavibacteria bacterium | reverse complement strand
TCACCTGCTAAATATCACGACCTAAGCCTGGCCGCACCAGAGAACCGTCCCCTGTTCCTACTCCTTGTTTTAATGACTGCTAAAATCTTAACCTTGAAGTGACTTTATAAATGCTTCTTTTTGTTTCTTTTTTATTGCAATTATTGCATTTTTTGCCTTTTTATCTAAAAGCTCGGTAACCGATACTTTAACTTTTCTTAACTCCAATATATTGACTTTCCTTAATACCGAAAGGTTACCTTTTATGAGGCCCGAAATGGAAATCAACCCAATGCCGAGGTAAGGATCCCTACAAGTTCATCCTGGCTGAACGATACGGGATTGGCACGCATGCTGCTAGATTTTGCTGATTGATTGGCGATCTCGGGAAGGTCTTCTAATTTTAGGCCGAAGTCTCTGAGAGAGGGTACTTTTAATCGGAGGCATAGTTCACGAACGAATTTAATACCGGCATCTCTCGTCTCCTGTTCAGTCTCCAGTCGTTTTCCGATAAGCCATTCTCCTATTTTGGCATAGCGATCCAAAATTGGGCTGCTTGGCTCTTTGGTCTGAAGAGAGCGAATATTTGCTTCCATCACGTAAGGCAAGAGACAGGCACAGGCCATACCATGGGGAATAGAATATTTTCCACCCAAGGAGCCGGAAAATCCATGAGCTGCTCCCAGACCGGAATTAGCCAAGGCCATCCCGCTCTCTAGACTGGCCAAAGCCATATCTTCCCGGGCGATTGAATCTCCCTGCTCATAGGCCTTAAGCAAAGATCTAGCCACTCGCTGAATCCCATCTTGAATCAAGGCAGCGGTGAAGGGCTGGGCTCGCTTAGAGGTATAGGGCTCAATGAGTTGAGTAAGGGCGTCCAAGCCAGTGCTTGCCGTGATCTTCGCTGGAAGAGAGTAGGTTAATTCGGGATCGACTAAAGCCACTCGGGGCAAAAGGTATGGGCTGCGGAGACTTGCCTTTACTCCAGTATTAGGATCTTTTATCACTGCGTTAAGAGTGGTTTCGGAGCCTGTGCCAGCAGTGGTAGGAATAGCAATCAGCGGAAGTGCTGGTTTAGTCAGGGGCTGCCCCTTTCCTATCACTTCCATATAATCTAATAAATTTCCACCATTAGTGAGGAGCACTGCGATGGCTTTGGCGGTGTCGATCACACTTCCGCCGCCAAGAGCAATTACTAAATCGCAATCAGCATTAGCTGCTTTGACCATCTTTTGTTCAATGAGATTTAAGTCAGGTTCGCCAGGAACAATGAACTGAAGAAATTCCACCTTCTTTGCTTCTAGATTTTGTTTGAGATTATCGACGATCCCTGCCTCGCTCAAAGCTCTTTTACCGGTTACCACCAAGGCTCGCTTACCGAAAGATTGGGCAATATCACCTATCTCTCTAAATCGACCAGGGCCAAAAATGATTAGGTTAGCAATAGCGAACTCAAAGTTCATCAGCGTTTCCTCCTCTTCTTATTTTTACTACCAATCTGGGTCGGCTGGAAAGAGACTGTAATGCTTTACGCCCTGACGGGGTTGAGCCATCCAATCTGCTACCGTCTCTTTCCATTTCAGATAGTGTTCAGTCTTTTGGTGGCTCTGAAATCCTTCCGGAGACTTATAGACCTCGTACAAGAAGAATCGCGCAGGATCATTTTCCGCCTGCAAGACATGGAAGTGGACATTGCCTGGTTCTTGGCGAGTGTTCCAAGCATTTTCCAAGGTCGCTTCTTTAAAGTCTTTAATTTTTTCTGGTTTAACAAACACAGTTACACAGACAACATACATATTTTTCACCCCCTTATCCAGAGAGACTATTCCTCCCATCCTGAATTTCACTATCTCCTTATGCGGATCATAAGGCCTCCTTTCCCCGACTCCTCGTCGGGCATTTCTTATATAACTACTGTATTTACGCAACAAATCTCGCGAGCCGATTAGAGAGCAATGAAAGATTTCGCTGGGGTATCATTGACTACGCCCTCACTACAGATAGAAGTTTTTCGGGAGACACATTAAGCTGGAGTCTCCGCTTTCGAAAGAAAGTATTTTGACTGTCCTGATTGATCAGATTTTTCTATAACTAATAGCCTCAATCTCGCAATAAAAAAAGAGATGAAACAACGATAATAACTACCCCAAAAAGTAGCCAGCTATATTCATAGTTTCCTTTTACATCAGCAATAAATCCGAAACCCAGAGGAGCCACAAGAATACCTGTTCTAATGAAGGACAGGGATAGCCCGGTTGCAATTCCCGCCTGTTTATCTCCCGCGAATTCTCCTATCATCACAAAATACACTCCCGACCAACTGAGCGCCAAAAAGCCCAAAAGAAATGAGAATACAAAAACTGTGACTGGACTTACTTGAGGAGTATTTAAAAAAAGACCAAAAAGCAGATACATGGTTCCTATAGCCAATCCTATTATGAAAAGACTTAGCCGTCTATCACCTCTGAATAACCTGTCGGAGACCCAGCCCCAACCTGTCAGGCCAATGATTCCTCCAAAATGGAGAGTGCCAAGCCCCAGGCCGGCAATTACCCGGCTCATATTTAGATCTTCAGAAAGAAAAACCGCAAAGTGAGAGATCACAGCCCCTTCCGAAACTCCAAATATTATGCCAAGAACACACACTCGAAATAAGGGCTTATTCACAAGAAGGGATAAAAGATTGTCTTTAAACGATAGCTGCTTTCCCCTTTGGTTTTCAGAAATCTCAAGTATGCGGCTACTATTGTTCTGTTCTTGATAAAAATTGTACGCTAAAAGCCCGGTTAGCAGTGCAAAAGCCGCAGCAACCTGAACTGCTATCCGCCATCCAAGGCTTTCCCCCATTAACGGTAAGAGACTTGCCCCCGCTATACTTCCGAAACCGTACCCCGACTGCACTATTCCCATAGAAACCGCTCGCTTTTTTGGAGGAACAGCTATTACTACCCCTTTAATTACGGCAGGTGTTATGATGCTTAAACCTAGTCCTGCAAGAATCGCCATAAACAAAAGCACTTTGTATGAAGGAGACAGCCCATAGAGCATCAATATTAAGCTCATGCATCCGATTCCCAAAAGTAAGCTCTTTCTTGGCCCCAGCTTGTCCACAATACTGCCAGAAAAAACGGCAAGCACTGCGGCACTTACAAAAAAACTGGTCGAATAGTAACCGACTTGAACTCTAGTTAAAACAAATTCTTCGCGGACAAAGGGAAGTAAACCAAGAAAGCCATTTTGGCTAAGACCCATCGCAATATATGGCATGGAAAGCACGATGAGAATTCTCAATAAATTAGAATCTTTTTCTCGTTTCTCCCTTTTTCGAAATAATATCATCTTCTCACTTCTCCTATTCTTTTCAGTCTTGCTGCTTATAAAATTACATTTATAGGAATGTCTACTTGGTTCAACCCCAAAAGGAATACTGATAACGAAAGGGCGATCAGAATCTTAAAGTAAAACCTACGCAAAAGAAGGATGCGCTCACATATAATTTTCTAAAGACCCTACAGGTTTTTAGCTAAAAGTTACCAAATTATTGAGCATTAACAACTGTCCCCTGTCACATTATAAACTCGTTATCGCCCAGACTAATTGACCGCCAAGATAAGTCTGTAATACTAAAAGTGAAGGTATTTTCTGGATAGGCAAAAACAGCGGATTTTCTGATAATACCATAAAATCAGCCTGCATACCTTGCTTAATCTGTCCTTTGTTCTCATGTAAGGCATAAGAAGACCCTTCCGTAAATATTTTTAGCGCTTCCTTTATCTCAATCCTTTCTTTTCTTACCCAATCAGGTAGTTCCTTTCCTTCTAAATCCTTAGGTGAAACAGCAAAATAAATTCCCAAAAAAGGGTCGGCACTTGCTACCGGGCAATCTGAAGAACCGGCAATCTTTATCCCCTTCTCCACCACCCGCTTTAGCGGGTAAGCCAGTTGAATTCTCTCTCTGCCTAATCGTTTTTCTGCCCAAAGACTATCTGTGCTGACAAATATCGGCTGAATGACTGCTAGGACTTCCAGCTGCTTCATTTTTCTTAGATGTTCCTCATTTACTAACTGAAGATGTTCCACCCGGTGTCTTAAAAATCTATTTCGGGTGCAAGATAAAGCATTTAAGGCATAAGTCAATGCTCTATCACCGATAGCATGAATAGATAACTGCATTCCCATTTCGTCTATTTGTTTAGCCAGATGGTTTAATTTTTCCGGTAGGATACGTAAAAGCCCGTAATTATTCGGGTCATTAGTATAGGGCTCATAAAGAGCACCGCTTGCTGCCCCAAAGCTCCCATCCACAAAAAGCTTCAATCCGCGGACTTGTACCAAACCCAGACCATTTTTACTCATCTCCTTTACAATTCTTTCCTTTTCCTTAAAACAAACTTCATTAAGATAAACATGCACCCGCATCTTCAGATACCCTTTTTCTTCCATCTCCCGATAAAAATCCAGGGTATCAAAAATAATTCCCATATCACTGACACTGGTCAAACCTTTACGAAAAAACTCTTCCTGTACTTTTAATAAATTTTGCCGCATAGAATCTTTTATCCAGGAGTTATTTAAGATATCTTCGGTAGGCAGGGCTTTATCCACCAGTATTCCATTCGGCTGTCCATCTAAAAATCGGCCTATCTTTCCGCCTTCGGGATCTTTAGTATTCTGATTAATCCCCAAACGTCTTAAGACTTCAGAATTAACCACTCCGATGTGTTCATCAAAACGCAGAATAAAGATGGGGATTTCAGAAGAGATCTTATCCAAATCCTTTCGAGTAGGCATTCTTCCTTCCTGAAATTGTTCATGATCAAACCCCCACCCCACAATTAGTTCCCAGCCTATCCCCTTTTTCAACTTCTCCTGTACCGCTCTAATCGATTGGCAATCTCTTAGATTAATAGCTGAATAAAGGAGGGTATATAAGGAAAGATGCAGGTGGGCGTCAGTAAAAGAGGGGAGTAAATAATTTTCTTTTAAATCATGTACTTCAGAAAAAGATTGATCTGAAATATCTAACTCATCCTTATTTGCAACTCTCTGAATGATCCCATCTTTAACAATTAAGGAGCAGAGACCTTTCTTGTCAGTTTGCTTAAAATTATTAAATAAAATACTTATAATGTATTCTCCTTCTATCTCATAATAATATAACTTACTTTGTTCCTTCCATCTCGCTTATAAAGTCTATTCAGGAGTTTATCTTTTTCTTTTCTATTTATTTTTGTCATTATCTCACTTCTTCACATAATAAATTTTGATATATTATACACAGATATTTTTAAAAATCTTTCAAAATAAATAATTAATGGGCATCTGGGAAATTCAAATCTTTATTATTGATAAATAGTATAATTAATTGTCAATGATCAAGATTTGACCCCATTTACTGCTCACTTTTCATTTTATAAAAAGTTATAAAAAGTTACCGAATTATTGAGTTAGTATAACCGTTCCCGTAACAACCAAAAACCAGTTTAATTCAATCGGCTGATAGGTAATTTACCATTCCTTTTTTGTTTTGCGATCTTTATAAAAATCAATTAACCTGCTGCAATCCTCCAGACCGTGCATGGTCAGTGTCAGGGTCATTTTTTGCCCGTTGCTCTGATAGTCAATGAAAATCCGATAATCCGGAGGAGATAAAAGAGCCAGAAAAGGATATTTCCTGTGAGGAAAGTCAATCTTCTCCACATCCAACCAGAGAATGCGAAAATTTAACTGGTTCTCTTCGCGTTCCGGCTGCTCAGCTCTTATAAAAGAAAAGAGCAAGTTTTGCCGGGGAAAAGTCTGAAAATAAAAAGCACTCTCGGTATAGAATAAAATTCCCAAGATCGGTCCGGAAAAGTTCTGATAGCCACCAATGAACTCGGCCATACTCCTCCCTTTAATTTTCTCTCCAATATCCTCTTCCTTTTTCTTCCAGAACTGTTCCACGTCTTTTTTGGGTACTCTTTTCAAAATAGCCTCCTTCGATTAGAGTAATACCTGACTTATTATATGAATTTTGGATAGAATTAATCAAATTATTTTCTTAAATATTTTCTTTCAAGATAAGATGAACGCCTGCAGTCAGTTTACAATAGGGATTTAGGGCCGGGTCCTCTCTCGAGATATAAATAAAAATGTGAATTTGTGAAACCTAACCCCATTCTCATTCCACACCTTTACTGGCGTGGGGATATCTATAGGTGGGGAGTTCCCGCTAAATTAA
>CAZMZF010000061.1:0-6228 GCA_964570765.1 uncultured Ignavibacteria bacterium | reverse complement strand
CTATCTTCGGGAAAGATATCAGTAATCCCCTGGGAGTAAGATTAGCTCCGGTATTGGGAAGTATAGTAGCTTTCTTAGGGCTTATAATTATGACCCGATATCCGGAAAAACAAATTAAAGATCTTCTATCAAAATAATTTTTTGAGGTAAGAAAAACCCCCACAAGTTCTTAACACCAACCAACAATTAGGGTCCCTTGACTAAATTTTAAAAGCAGTGTATTATACTAAAAGATAATAATATAATACTTAAAATAAGTAATAAAAAAAGAAATCTTCGAAGAATGTATCAGACCACGTAATTCCGTAAATATCTGCAACAACCATCAAACAACAGAAAGGGGGGAGGTATATTTCTAAAAATATAAATTTACCTAATATGATTATTGCGATGTAGAAAATTTGATTTTTACTTTGGGTACAAGTATTACAAATTTTAATTTTATTTTTAAAGGAGATTTTTATTATGAAAAAATATATTTTAGTATTGTTTCTGGTTGAAATTTTATTGGTAAGTGGAGTATTCACAACCCTGGCGGCAGAAGCACCGGTGAATATTACCTGGTGGCATATCCAGACTGCAGAAGGTGAAAAGGCACTGTGGCAGGGGCTTGCCGATGAATATATGGCTGCTCATCCAAACGTTACGATCGAGGTTCTAAGCCTCGAGAACGAGAATTTCAAGACCAAGCTGACTACGGTTATGCTATCTGGTGAACCCCCCGATATTTTCCAGAGCTGGGGCGGTGGTGTGATGAACGAATACGCCAAAGCTGGTCTGCTCTTAGATATTACTGCATATCTGGACAAGGATAGCTGGCGTGATACGTTTTCACCAGGCGCACTAGGTGTATACAGTTTCGAAGGGAAAAACTACGGTGTTCCGCGTGATATGGGTATGGTTGGTTTCTGGTACAATAAGGATCTGTTTGCTAAAGCTGGTATTGATAATCCTCCTACGACCTGGACTGAACTACTTAAAGATGTGCAAATACTTAAAGATGCTGGCATCACCCCCATTGCTGTCGGCGAGGGAGATAAGTGGCCTGGTGCCTTTTGGTGGGAATATCTGGCTGTTCGTATTGGTGGCCAAGCTGCCTTTGATGCGGCTTATTCTCGAAAGGGCTCCTTCACAGATGCCCCGTTCGTTGAAGCTGGCGAGAAGCTTCAGGAACTCGTTGCACTCAAGTCTTTCCAGAGCGGCTTCCTTGGGGCGACCTGGGGAGATGAAGCTACTCTAATGGGTAACGGCGAGGCTGCAATGGATTTGATGGGGCAGTGGGCTCCCGGTGCATTTGCGGATAATAGTGTTGATAAATTGGGACTTGGTAAAAAGGCGGGTTGGTTCCCCTTCCCGGCTGTTGAGGGAGGTGCCGGTGATCCTGCCGACGCACTAGGTGGTGGTAATGGCTTTGTAATTGGTATTAATGCACCACCGGAAGCTGTGGACTTTCTCAAGTACATAAGCAGTGTGGATTCTCAAATTGCTCAAGCTAAACTTGGATTATCTGTTCCTGTTGTTAAAGGAGCTGAAGAAGGTTTGATTGATCCATTACTTAAAATTGTCCAGCAAGGCGCTGCAGCTGCGCAATACTTCCAGCTTTATTATGATCAGGCAATGCCTCCAGCAGTTGGTTCTGTTGTGAACGACAGCGTTCAGGGACTTTTCGCTGGTACGTTAACGCCTGAAAAGGCTGCTCAGGCAATTGACGACTCTGCAGCTAAAGAAATAAAGTAAGTCACGTTTAAGTAAGAATGTGCGGAGATTGAGTTTCAAATACTCGATCCCCGCACATTTTACCAGTCAGAAAGGAGATTTTTTGTGAAGATAACTTCAGTTGGCAAGGATTTCCTGATATTACCGCGAGAGAAAAAGTCTCCTCGCCGCCTTCAAGATAAGCTAACCATTGTGTTATTCTTGTTGCCGGCTCTTGTATTTTTCTCTATATTTCTGGTTTATCCGGTCTTTAAATCCGTTTACTATAGTTTATTCAGCTGGAAGGGTTTTGGTCCCGCAGTTGACTTTATTGGGCTGGACAACTTCAAACGTATCCTGACCGATCGGATCTTCCTAAAAGCAGTAAAGAATGGATTGTTAATCGTCGTATTATCTCTAACCATTCAATTACCATTGTCCCTGGCGCTGGCTCTTATGGTGGGAAGTAACCTACGTGGACGCGCCTTTTTTCGTACGATCTTTTTCATGCCTTACGTTCTTTCCGAAGTCATTACCGGTATTATGTGGTTGATTCTCTTTAACCCCGATCCAAAACGAGGCTTTATAAATGCGATGCTTACTCTAATCCCAGGTCTAAAAGCTCAACCCTGGTTGGGAGATACCAGGACAGTTCTACTGGCTATCTTTGTCGTACTAACCTGGAAATATTTTGGATTCCACATGCTTTTGTATCTGGCAGGTCTGCAAAACATACCACCGGAAATTGAGGAAGCTGCTCTTATTGATGGAGTGAGTAAGCGTCAGATGATAACTTATATCAAAATACCGTTAATAGGTAGCACCATCCGTACATCCGTCTACCTATCTGTTTTAGGATCGCTACAGGTGTTTGCCCTGGTCTGGATTATGACCAAGGGCGGTCCGGTCAATGCCAGTGAGGTTATGTCCACGTATATGTATCGTTTTAGCTTTGTGCGTTTCGAGTTAGGATATGGCTCAGCAGTGGCCATTGTGATGTTACTTATTTCTCTGGTCTTTTCGCTGGCTTACCTTCGTCTTGTGCGCCAAACAGATTACCTAAACTAGAAAGGATTGGTTTATGTCAATTAATTATCCACAACAAAGTGGAACTTTTAAAAAACATCTGCCAAGGATTATTCAGTATTTTGTTCTTTCTTTATTTGTATTGATCATTATCATACCTATTGTAATGTTAATATTCGGTGCACTCAAGACGCGCGGTGAATTTATGACTCGTCCTTACGCTCTTCCTATTCCCCCGAACTGGGAAAACTACACAAAAGTTTTAAGAATGCCGATTTTTTGGTCCATGCTGCGTAATAGTCTCTTGATAATGTTGGCGACGACGATTAGTGTAGTAATCGTTTGTAGCCTGACTGCTTTTGTGTTTTCCCGCATGAAATTCCGTGGCCGGAATCTATTATTCAATTTTTTTACCCTGGGTCTTATGTTTCCGATTGCGATTGCAATTTTGCCGGTATATCTCATAGTACGCCAAATAGGATTGACCAATAATCTCTGGGGAGTAATCCTGATTCAAACTGCATTTCAGCTTTCCATTGGTATAGTAATTCTACGCGGCTTTTTTAAGTCTGTACCTTCTGAATTACAAGATGCCGCTTACATAGACGGTTGTAATGCCTTCGGTTTTTTCTGGCGTATTCTGCTCCCTCTGTCACGTCCAGCGCTGGCAGCAGTTGCATCTTTGACTATGGTTGCCAGTTGGAATGATTTACTCATACCTCTGGTGTTGGTAGATAAGGAAAAGCTCTGGACTTTACCTCTAGGCACGATGCAGTTTCAGGGTCAATACGGAATGGATTTGGCGCTAATAGCGGCTTTTGTAACTCTGTCCGCAGTACCGGCAATCATTTTTTATCTCTTTGCAGAGCGACAGATCATTTCCGGCCTTACTGCGGGTGCACTCAAATCTTAGTTATCTTGCGTAAAACACCGAGATTTTTAAAAAACCGTGGATTTTGTTTGGGAAAATCATATAAAACAATTTTATATAGGAAAGGTGTTTTTAAAAATGATAAAAAAACATGATATACAAAAGAAAGTTTATCTAAATGCTGGTCAACCGGTCAAAAAAAGAGTGGAAAATCTTTTATCTCTTATGACCATGGATGAGAAAATCGCTCAGCTCAGCGGTATCTGGGTATATGAAATATTGGAAGGGAAGAAATTTTCAGATGACAAGTCAAATGCCCTAATGAGCAATGGTATTGGACAAATAACTCGTCTTGGCGGGGCAAGCAATTTTGATTCACCTGTTTCTGCCAGAACGGCAAATCAAATACAGAAGTATCTGATTGCAAATACCCGTCTTGGTATTCCGGCTATCATCCATGAAGAATCCTGCAGCGGGTATATGGCCAAAGGGGGCACCTGTTTTCCCCAGACCATAGGGGTAGCCAGTACCTGGGATCCTAAGTCAGTAGAAGAAATGGGCAATGTCATAAAGGAACAAATGAGATCAGTAGGTGCCCATCAAGCTCTTGCCCCTGTACTGGATGTTACCAGGGATGCAAGATGGGGAAGGGTGGAAGAAACTTTCGGAGAAGACCCCTACCTTGTTTCGCAGATGGGAGTATCCTATATCAAGGGAATTCAGGATAGTGATTGGAAGAAGGGTGTGATGGCAACCGGGAAACACTTTGTTGGGTATGGTGCTTCGGAAGGGGGAATGAACTGGGCACCGCCACATATTCCTCAAAGAGAAATGCGCGAGGTGTTCATGATGCCTTTTGAAGCAGCTGTGAAAGAAGCCGGGATTGCCTCCATCATGCCAGGATACCATGAACTGGATGGTATCCCTTGTCATAGTTCAAAAGAACTTTTAAGGGATATCCTGAGAGATCAATGGGGCTTTGACGGGCTGCTGGTATCCGATTATTTCGGTATCAATATGCTCTATGACTATCATCATACTGCAAAAGACAAGGATCATGCAGCCAAGATAGCCCTTGAGGCTGGCGTCGATGTGGAACTCCCGAGCACCGACTGCTATGGAAAACCATTGAAGGCTGCAGTGGAAAAGGGTTTGGTGAAGGAGTCACTGATTGACACCGTTGTTAGAAGAGTGCTTAAAATAAAATTTTTACTAGGGCTTTTTGAAAATCCCTATGTGGATGAAGAAAAAACCGTCACGGTATTTGATACACCAGAACAGAGGGCACTTGCGCGCCAAATAGCACAAAAGTCGATTGTGCTTCTAAAAAACCAGGGCGATTTACTTCCTATAAGAAAAGATATTGCATCAATTGCTGTCATCGGACCAAATGCGGATTCTGTGAGAAATATCATCGGGGATTATGCCTATCCCTGCCATGTGGAAGCGCTCATTGAGATGAGCAAGAATACAGAAATATTCAATACCCCCGTTCCTGAAAAAGTAGAATTGACTGATAGTTTTGTGCCAATCTCCAGTATATTGGAGGGAATAAAGGATAAAGTTTGCAGAGATACTATGGTTCACTATGCAAAGGGTTGTAATGTGCGGGGTGATTCCAGGGATGGTTTTGCCGAAGCCATTGAAGCTGCAAAAAAATCGGAAGTGGCGATTGTGGTTGTGGGTGACAAATCCGGACTTATTGAAGACTGTACAAGTGGAGAATCCAGAGACAGAGCCGATCTTAATTTGCCGGGGATACAGGAGGAGCTTATAAGGGCTGTTTATGAAACCGGCACCCCTATCATTGTTGTACTTATCAATGGCAGGCCTTTATCCATCAATTGGATTTCCGAAAATATTCCGTCGGTGCTGGAAGCATGGCTGCCCGGCGAAGAAGGAGCTTGTGCGTTAGCGGACATCCTTTTCGGAGATTATAATCCGGGAGGTAAACTGCCCATATCCTTTCCAAGATCTGTAGGCCAGGTACCGGTCTATTATAATCACAAACCATCCGGCGGCCGTTCCCATTGGAGAGGCAATTATGTCGAGATGAGCAGTAAACCGCTTTTTCCATTTGGTTATGGTCTCAGTTACACCAGTTTTGAATATAACAATATGGTTATTATCCCTAAGAGTATATTCTGGGACGGCCAGATTGAAATAAACGTTGATGTAAAGAATACCGGATCCTGCACAGGAGATGAAGTTGTGCAATTATATATCAATGATACGCAATCTGAGGTGGCAAGACCTGTAAAGGAATTAAAGGGTTTTAAGAGGGTTACCTTGAAGCCGGGTCAGAAAAAGACGATTACGTTTATTCTATCAATAGCGCAATTAGGCTTCTATAACAAAGATATGAAGTATGTTGTAGAACCCGGAACCATAAAAGTTATGCTAGGGAGTTCTTCAGAGGATATTAGGTCAATAGGGGAGTTTGAAATAACCGGTAAAGTAACAGAAATAAGCAATGTAAAGAAATATTTCACATCAGTAAGAGTTAAATGAGGAATAAAATTCTCTTATTTGAAGTCAATCCCGATTTTTTTGTAAAATTAACAAGCCACCAATTAGGATCTCTGTCAATAGTCAGTGAAAATGTCACCCTAAAAGGTAGTAAATTAGTCAGTGAA
>CAZMZF010000060.1:0-6241 GCA_964570765.1 uncultured Ignavibacteria bacterium | reverse complement strand
GGGTTGAGATCACTCACGTTCCTCCTCAACAGATTCCAGAATTAGCTGGTTTAGCTCGCAAATTAGGAGCTAAGATTATTGTGGTTCATGGTGAGTCCCCGGTTGAGCCGGTGATTTACGGAACTAATTTAGCCGGGCTGGAAAGTGATATAGATATTTTAGCTCACCCGGGTTTGATAACTGAGAAAGAGATTAAATTGGCAAAAAGAAAAGGGATTTATCTTGAGCTTTCAGCTCGAAGGGGTCATTCCTTAACTAATGGCTATATAGCAAAACTTGCTAAGAAAATAGGAGCAAAGTTGGTTATAAATACGGATGCCCATTCCTCATCTGAACTTTTTACAAAAGAGATTTTGAGGAAAGTCGGTTTAGGAGCAGGTCTTTCTGAAAAAGAGTTTAAAGGAGTTTTAGAAAATTCATTGTCACTTGTAAGAAAAAGAAGGTGAAGATGAAGATTAAATTTACTAAGCTTGAGGCTTTGGGGAACGATTACATCTATATCGATTCCTTCAGACAAAAACTGGCTGGCATAAATTTGAGGGATTTAGCCAAAAAGATAACAAATAGACATTTCGGAGTGGGTGGAGATGGGTTGATCATTATCCGCAAGGGAAGGAAAGCACCTTTCAGGATGGAATTCTATAATCCAGACGGAACCCCAGCCCAGATGTGCGGGAATGGGGTGAGATGTTTTGCACGTTACCTGTATGAACATGGTCTATGCAGAAAAAGAGAAGTGGAGATAGAGACTAAGGGTCCAATCATCAGGGCGGAGTTTCTCAAAAGTGAAGGTGATCTCATAATAAAGATCGATATGGGTGAGCCGATTTTAGAAAGGAAAAAGATTCCGGTTAATGGGAAAGGGAAGTTCTGCATTAATGAAGAGATAAAAGTCGATAACAGAACTGTTAAGATAACCTGCGTGTCTATGGGTAACCCGCATACTCTTATCTTCGTGAATGATTTTTCCGAATGGATCCATTCTGGAGAGCCTAATTGGCAGAAAATAGGCTCTCTGGTGGAAAAACATCAGATTTTTCCGGAGAAGACTAATGTGGAATTTGTGAAAGTCCTGAATCGAAAGAAAATACAGTTAAGAGTCTGGGAAAGAAGTGCAGGGGAGACTATGGCATCCGGGACTGGAGCTTCTGCGGCTCTGGTTGCCTGCGTTTTGAATAACAAAACCGAAAGAGAGGTTTTAGCTTATTTTCAAGCTGGGTGTTTGAAAGTAAGCTGGGATGAAAAGAATAATCATATCTATGTTATCGGACCGACAGAAGAGGTTTTTGAGGGAATTTATAATTATAATAGTAAGACGTAAGAAGTTAGACGTGAGACGAAAAAAGATATGGAAAAATCGCATAAAAAGTTGAGAGTGTGGCATGGGGCTATGGAACTGGTTAAGATAGTTTATAAGATGACTACCGAATTACCATCTAACGAGAAATATAGTTTGGTTTTACAGATGAGAAGAGCGGCAATCTCGATACCCTCAAATATTGCCGAAGGCTCAGCCAGACAAGGAAATAAGGAATCGATACAATTCTTTACCATAGCAAGAGGTTCCCTAAGTGAATTAGATACCCAGGTTGAGCTTTGTAAAGGTCTTGGACTGCTTTCCTCATCTAATGTCTCACATCTTACTCTACAATTATGACTAACAATATCCAAAGTGGTATAAGGACTTACATACATCACTTAAAGTTATTCTCTAAGAATGCAAGGCTTTTCCTACTGGGTGCTTTTTTTGTGGGTCTGGCTTTTGCAGTGTATCAGCTTTTGTTCAATCTATATTTAAAAGAGCTTTCTTTCAAGGAAGGTGATATAGGACAGGTTTTATCATTGTACGCCTGGGGTGCGGTTATAATTACTCTGCCAATTGCTTATATTCTCCAAAAATTTCAGATAAGAAAAGTAATGATTTATTCAACCCTTTTAGCATCTGTATTCTATTTTTTGCAAGCAACTATTTTAGAGTTTAAAGGATTACTCCTGGTGAGCTTAATTTTAGGGATGATGGTGGCTTCTTATAGAATTGCAGCTGCCCCTTTTTTTATGAAGAACAGCACTGAAAAAGAAAGAACTTACCTTTTCAGTATGAATTTCGGAATGACAATGTTTGCTGCCATTATAGGAAGCTTGGGAGGAGGCTATCTGGTCAGCCTGTTCAATAATATATTTCACGATCAGGTCTGGGCATACAGAAGTTCGCTATACGTGGCAGTCTTTTTTGGTTTATTAGGAGTTATCCCCTTCTATCTGATTAAACCTGAAGAAAACGTCAATAAGAAGGATGAAGGCCTGGTCTGGGATATGAAACTTCTAAGAAAAAGGGGAGGTTTGCTTTTAAAGCTCTGTTTTCCTTTTTTCATTGTAGGTTTGGGTGCTGGTTTGATCATACCTTTTTTAAACCTTTATTTCCGGGAAAGATTTTTTCTGCCAGCAAAAAGCATCGGGATTTATTATGCACTTCTTCAATTTTTTATGTTAGCCGGGATATTATTGGGACCGGTTTTATCCAAAAAAGTCGGGATGATTAAAAGCGTAGTCTATACCCAGCTTGTCTCTATCCCTTTTATGCTCTGTTTAGCTTTTACTTATTTTTTACCTGTAGCGGTTATGGCTTTCCTTATGAGAGGTGCCTTGATGAATATGAATCAACCGATAACAACAAATTTCTCTATGGAGAAGGTAAGTGAAAAAGAGAGACCTCTTACCAATAGCCTGACTGCTTTAGCCTGGACTTTATCCTGGGGGATAAGCGCTAATTTAGGTGGTAAGCTGATTCAATCTTTTGGATATACCTTACCACTTTTAATCGCCGCAGGACTTTACATTGTGTCCAGTATTTTGTATTATTACTTTTTCTCCAGTAAGGAGGATAGGGATCTGGGGAAGGTAAAGCCTTTAATTCCGGAAGTGGCAGCTCAAAAAGTTCCTGCAGATTTTAAGTATGAATAATTGATAAACAGCTAATAAGCAAGTAGCAGGGAGTTAAAAATAAAATATGAACAAATTTGTAGAAGAGATAATTGAGATATTAAAGGATAGAGTTAAATTTCCTCCAGAAAAGATAGAGTCTCTGATCGAGGTTCCACCAGAGGAGAAGTTCGGAGATTATGCTTTTCCCTGTCATATCTTAAGCAAAGAGTTTAAGAAAGCTCCCAAGGAAATAGCTTTAAAGCTTTCATCTGAGCTTAAACCAAAGGAGCTGATTGAGCAGATTTATCCCATTGGTCCCTATATTAATTTTAAAGTAAACCGACATAAATTTGCTGAATACGTTCTGCAAGATATCTTTGATAAAGTAGAAGATTATGGCTCGGATATTTCGGGGAAAGGGAAAACCATTGTTATGGATTATTCTCATCCTAATATAGCTAAACCGTTTGGGATTGGGCATCTCAGGTCAACCATTATTGGGAATGCTCTATATAATATTTTAAAGAAGTTAGGGTACCAGGTCATAAGGATAAATCATTTAGGTGATTGGGGGACTCAATTTGGTAAGGTGATAGCCGCTTACAAAAAATGGGGTGAGGAATCTGAACTTACTTCAGATCCGATTGCTACACTTTACGACCTGTATGTGAGGTTTCATCGAGAGGCAGAAATTGATCCGAGTTTAGATGAGGAAGCCAGGCAATGGTTTAAAAAATTAGAGGATGGAGAGGAAGAAGCTTTAGCTTTGTGGAAAAGATTTAGAGATTACAGTCTGGATGAGTTCAATCGCATCTATAAGATGTTAGATATCTCTTTTGATTCTTATGCAGGCGAAAGTTTCTATAACCAATTCATTGAAAAGACCATTGAGAAAATGAAACAGATGGGGCTGACAGAGATCAGCCAGGAAGCCCTGATAGTTAATTTAGAAAAATATGGTCTTCCGCCCTGCCTTTTGAGAAAGAAAGATGAAGCCAGCCTGTATGCTACCCGGGATATCTGTGCAGCTATTTACAGATATGAGAACTACCATTTTGAGAAAGCCCTTTACATTGTTGGAAGTGCCCAGAAACTCTATTTTCAACAGCTTTTCAAAGTTTTAGAGATGATGGGTTATAACTGGGTGGTTGATTTGGTGCATGTGGATTTTGGCTGGGTAAAATTTAAACAGAAGATGATGTCAACCCGCAAGGGGAATATCGTTCTTTTAGAAGATGTGCTTAACCGGTCCATCGATTTGGCTCTGAAGATAATTCAGGAGAAAAATCCTGATCTGGAGAACAAAGAAAAAGTCTCTTTCGATGTTGGGATAGGGGCAGTTATATTTGCACATCTTTCTACTCGCAGGAATAAGGATATCGATTTCGACTGGGACAAAGTGTTGAATTTTGAAGGAGAGACCGGTCCTTATGTGCAGTATACTTATGCCCGGCTCTGCAGTCTTATTCGTAAATATGATCAAGCAATTGAAAAAGATGTTTCCTTCGCTCTTCTTTCGACTGACGAGGAACATAGGTTAGTCAAAAGGTTGGAAGATTTTCCCAGAAGGATAAAAATTTCTGTCAAAGAATATGAGCCAGCTTTAATTTGTTCCTATCTTTTAGAACTCTCCTCTTTGTTTAACCGGTTTTATCAAAAGGAAAGAATCATCACCGAGAACCCAGATTCAACTGATGCCAGAATGCTTTTGGTTAAAGCGATCCAAACGGTGATGAAGTCAGGCTTGAGTCTATTGGGGATTAAGTCTCCGGAAAAGATGTAAGAAGCACGAAGTAAGATATTAGATGGTAACCCCAGGTTGCCCTCAACCTGGGGTGTGTTAATATCCCGCTCCTACGGATCCGTTAACAGGAATTGAGGGCAAGGCGGGTTTACCTGTTTCTGACAAACAAACAAACTTTTGAACTGTATTACAGATAATTATGAAGAAAGAAGAATTCAAGAAAGAGATTAACAGGATCAGAGACTCCATAGGCACTCTGCTGGAGATCAGAGGGGTTTATTATGATGGCCAGAATATTACCATTTTAGGTTCTCCCTGGTTTCCGATGGAGGACTGGCAAGAGGATGTCTCCAGCCATCTTTTTGATTTAGGATATGAGGTTAGGTTCGAGCAGAATAATGGCCAGACTATTATGGAGCTTTCCAGGATAGGGAAAAAGGTCAAGCCTTCCATACCCTGGATAAATCTAATTCTTTTCTTCCTGACAGTTTTAAGCACTTTTGCAGCTGGAGCCCTTATGGAAAATATTGACCCTTTTAAGAATCCTTTACTTATTTATAGAGGAGCTACTTTTGCAGTGCCTTTACTGTTGATTCTACTTTTTCATGAGTTCGGGCATTATATTATGTCCAGAAGAAGCAGAATAAAAGTTTCTCTGCCATATTTTATACCTGGACCAACTATATTAGGAACGTTCGGAGCAATAATCCGCTCAAAATCTCCTTTTAAAAATAGAAAAGAGCTTTTAGATGTTGGAGCCACAGGTCCTATGGCTGGATTTGTGATCTCAATTATAGCTTTAACCGTCGGACTGGCAACTTCTCAAGTGGTCAAAGAGATTCCCGGACAGGCGATTATATTGGGTGATTCACTGGCTTTTAAATTTATCTCCTGGCTGGTAATAAAAAATCCACCAGAGGGGTATGATGTTCTTTTAAGCCCGATGGCATTTGCGGGCTGGGCTGGGATTTTAGTGACCATGTTAAATCTTCTCCCAATTGGACAACTGGATGGTGGGCATATCGCTTATGCTCTATTTGGAAAAAAGCAGAAGATAATGGCCCAGATTATTATTCTGGGTTTAATACCTTTAGGAATATTTTTATGGCAGGGATGGCTCATCTGGCTGGTTCTGGCTTTAATCCTTAGACCAGCTCATCCACCGACTTTGAATGATTCTATTCCTCTGGATAATAAAAGAAAAATGGTTGGCTGGATTTCTCTTTTGATTTTTATTCTCTGTTTTTCACCGGTGCCGATAAAATAAAGTTTGTCCGCCTGAGGCGGATTGAAGTTTGGTGTTTGGAGTTTATAGTAGCGTCGGGTTTTATGCCCGACGTTTTTCTTTTTTGGGTTGTCATTGCGAGCCTCGCCAGAGGCGGACGAAGTAATCCCTCTACCTGTTAGATGTAGATTGCTTCGTCGTCCTGATGGACTGCTGGCAATGACAGTAAAAAACGTCCGGGACAAACCCGTACTTTACTGATAAGACAAAAAACTCAAAATTCTCTCATTTTTTCCTGTAATCGCAATATAATAATGTCCTGTTTTAGCAAAGTAGAAATGTCCTATTTA
>CAZMZF010000059.1:0-6528 GCA_964570765.1 uncultured Ignavibacteria bacterium | reverse complement strand
GGCATATACTGCCGGTGCTCAGCAAACTCCACCGAAAACCCATGATAAGGGCTGCGATGCAGTCCCGCAATAAACCCCTCCACTACTAATCTTGCCTTAATCTCCATCCCGGAGAGCTTGGATATAACCTCTGGCTTCAAAAAACTGCGATGATCTTGCATTTATTTGATAGCCTCTTTTATCTTTTTGATTATCTTCCTTGCGACTTCAAGTGACTTTTTTATTTCTTCTCTGGAATAATCACCAGGAAAACCAGGGTATCTGGCATCAAGATAATATTTAGATATGTTAATGCAAGGGTCTTCAAATATCTCAAAAGTTTTATCGATCTTAGATGCTTCAATTACCAGCTCTTGGAGATCATGTGTCTTTTTGAGTTTCCAGCCATGATGAATTAGAATCGCAATAATATCCGTATGCTTTTTATGATCAAAAAGATACTGGGCGGAATCAATATCGTGATCACCTTTATCGAACCACTCTGGAACTGAACTTTTATTATCTTCTCTCATAAAGAACTTCCCCTCTTTCTAAAATTTCTTCTACGAAGCTATCTTTTAAAGATAAACGATATTTCAACTCTTTTGGAGTATAAACTAGTGGGGAAAAGGGAATTCCTCTATCCGGGTCCCGAGTTAACTTTTTCAGAAAAAACCACCGGTCCATGCTTTTCTTCTTGGTCCTCTTAACAATCAGCATATCGATATCGCTATCCTGGGTCGGCTTGCCATAAGCATAGGAGCCAAAGAGAATGATCTTCTCCGGCCTATACTCTTTCTTTATCTTCTCCACCATCTCCAAGATCACATTTTTTATTCTCTGATTTTTAGTCATTAAGCAACTCCATCTTCAAAAATTTGCGATGATCTTGCATTACACCTTACCTTCTGCTAATACAGCCTTTGGCTCTGCTTTTTTTCCATACATTTTTACATTGCTTTGATTAAATTCGTGTTTGAGGTCGACAGTTAGAGAATCCAAGGTCAAAATTTTCCAATGAACCGGGATATATGCCACCTTGTTATTTCGTTTCTCCTGGATAAGTTGATAGCCCAACAGTAGATGAAGGGCATCCTTAGTTACTTTAAAATTTCTTGATGGAGAAAAATAAAAGGCTCTCTGGCTGGTGTCTATGTTTTTTATGTTATAAGTTTTGCATTCCAAATAAGCAGTGAGCCCATTTCCATATGTTATTTGAATATCTGGGTAACCTGTGGATTTTTTCTTACCGTTTTGAGCCACAGGTGTATCAGCAATTAAGTCACTCTGCCTTAGTGCTTCTTTGACAAAAGGTTCAATCTTATTTCCAGCTTCGTTAGGTCTTTTAGTGAAAATTCCAACTTTAAAAGCTTCTTTGCCTGCGAGTTCAGCTGCGGACTTCAATTTAGATAACAGTAATTTATAATCTGGATTCTGATTGTCAAATTTCAGAACTTTGCAACCAGAGAGCAATCTTATTACTGAAGAAAAGGGAAGATTCTTGAAAGGTTGAGTAATTACCTTAGCAATCTTCTCTAAATCTTTGATGTAATCTCGTTCTTCCATAATATTAACCTTTCACTTTTTAAAAATTAAGATGTATTCCTTTTGCATTATATTATATAGTCCATAGATAATCTTTTCAATTTTTTTCCTGAAGCTAAAACCAGCCTCCTGACAGAACCTAATAGTTTTTTCAGCAGTATCAACTTCTTTATTTTGATAGGTAACATTTCCAATCACTATTACACAATATTTTCCTTTTTTAAGAACTCTATACATCTCCGAAATCGATTTATACATATCCTTATAGTAAAGCTCGAATTTTTGAAAACCATTTCCTCTTACTCCTACAAAATCATCTTTTATCTTATTTAAATCATAACCTAAGGCTTTCAAGGAGTGAGCATCATTTTCAACATAATTAAGGGCGATGGAATAAGGTGGAGAGGTGATAATTCCATCTACATATTCATCCTCTATCTTCAGCTTTCTGGCATCCCCTTTTTCTATTCTAACCTTACCCAAAGTTAATCCTAAATCCTGTTTTGCTTTTCTAAAATCCTTTACTGATGAAATCATTTTCTGTATATTCTCATAAAAGGAACTTTCAAAATCCCTGCCTCTTCTACTATTATCGCTATGAGCAATCATTTCAGCAGTTACATAGAAATTCTTCACCCTTTCATCCTTAATCTCCTCTATCTTCTTCTCACCAAAGATATTTTCTTGATATCCGTTTTTACTGGGCTTTATATTATTAGCATATTGCAAAACCTCATCCAAAACATCTACTGATTCGCTCTTAACCTTGCTTATCAGAACGCACAAAGGCGAGACATCTATTCCTATGCAGTTTATGCCCATAACTTCACACTCTACTGCCGTAGTTCCGCTTCCTATAAATGGGTCTAAAACAGTCTCCCCTGGTTTTATTCCAATTATATTCAGTAAAGCCCTGATCATCTGCGGATGATACTTCCCTTTATATGGATATATCCAGTGGGTAAGATATTGATTGACTGAACGAGTGAGATTATACTTCTGAAGATGGTAATATTCTGTTTCCTTCTCCCCAACTTTCTTAAAGTAAGCTGAACGGTGTTGAAGAAGTTCCTCGTCTACTTTATTAAAGACCTTAAAGGTTCTTAGATTATTCGCCATTTGAAAATCTGCCCCCAATGCGTGAAGTTCTAATCTGGCCAAGGCTAACTCATAAATAAATTGGATATTTGAAAGTAGCGTCAACTCCAATGGTTTTTTAGCCTCTTTCTTAGGAACAGTATAAACTAAGGGTGTCTCCTTAAGAGTCAATTCTCGGAACTTCAACCTTCTGTGGAAAATATCCTTTGAATAATCTAATTTCTTTTTGCTCATCTTAAAATTATCTACCCTTCTTTTTTCAACTCCTCGATCTCTTTTTCCACCTCTTTAAGCTCATCTTCTAAATCTTTTTTATAGTCCTCTAACATATTCAAATATTCCTCTTTTTTCGGGAATCTCCAGGGTCCGTGGAAATAGAAGCCAAAGGGTGGGAACCCGAAATCAAACCCGAAGTCTCTGAACCTGAACCCTTTTCTCATTTTTTACTCCTTCTTGGTGGCTCAGACATCCTGTCTGAGCATTTGAACAGGCAGGAATGCCTGTTCTACCTTCTTGGTTTGCTCCTTGCTACAAGCTAAAAAGATAATCTTATCCCAAACTGGTTAATCGGTTTATCCACAAAGGTCCCGATTATCCTCTGATAGTTCAGTCCGAATCTTGGGACAATATCTTTAACCAAACCAAATTCAAAATAATGACAGGTCTTTCCCTTTTCCTGCAAACTGCGGTCAATATCCCCGCTTATCTCTAAGGTAAACCAGGTGCCCAGCTTAAAACTGTTAATCATAACTATCTGCAAGGTCTGACCAGCATCTTTCCAATCGTCATAAGAGTTCTGATATAGTGAGATATTGTTAGAAATCGGTTTTAGACCAAAAGTCTGACCAAAACAAAAAGCTGGAAAAAAAATCAAATTGAAAACAAGTATTATTAAAAAAATTTTCTCACTCCTCCCTTCCTTAAGATATTGTAGAAACGTATCGCATACGTCTCTATCTTTTATGAATAAACCTAAAGGTTTATACTCCAATTATTAATCTGACTCCTTAATATCCTCTAACAACTTCTGAATAATCTCAAATGTCCCTACCCCATCTGCCTCAGCATTAAAGCTGGTAACAATTCTGTGTCTTAAAACTGGCAGGGCAACTGCTCTTACATCCTCGCAGGAGGGGGTATATCTGCCATCTAAAATGGCTTTGGTCTTTGCTCCCAAGACCATATATTGAGAGGCTCTTGGACCTGCACCCCAGGTAACCCAGTTTTTTATATATTCTAAGGGTTTGTCCGCCTCAGGCGGATTATTTGAGTGTGGTCGCGTATAGCGAGCAAGTTTTACTGCATAATTTATCACATGGTCTGAAACAGGCACCTTTCTGGCAAGCTTTTGCAGTCCTACAATCTCCTCAGCTCCCATAACCTTATCCAGGTTCCAGGAGTAAGCTGAGGTAGTGGTCTTGACTATCAGATTTTCCTCATCTGTTGATGGATAGTCTATATAGATATTGAACATAAACCGGTCTAACTGAGCCTCAGGTAAAGGGTAAGTCCCCTCCTGTTCAATCGGATTCTGGGTAGCCAAGACGAAGAAAGGCTCTGAGAGCTTATAGGTCTGACCACCAGCAGTAACCTCATGTTCCTGCATCGCCTGAAGCAAAGCTGACTGGGTCTTGGGCGGGGTCCTGTTGATTTCATCAGCTAAGATTATATTTGCAAAAATTGGCCCCTGAATAAATTTAAAAGCCCTTTCCCCGGTGGTCATATTCTCTTGAATTATCTCAGTCCCGGTAATATCTGAAGGCATCAGATCCGGGGTGAACTGGATTCTACTAAATTTTAAATCTAAAATCCGTGAGATAGTACTGATTAGAAGGGTTTTAGCTAAACCCGGAACTCCGATCAAAAGGCAGTGACCATTGGACAGAAGGGCGATTAAAAGCTCATCAATAACCTTATCCTGACCGATGATAACTTTTCTGATCTCCTTTTTTATCCTGTCCCTGGCTTCTCTTAACTTCTCTACTGCTAAAAGGTCTTCACCCACTGGTCCTACGGATCCGTTCTCGGATTTTTCGTTAGACATCAAACCTCCAGAAATTCTTTATTTTCCCTCAGTTTAATATTAATACGCAAAGAAGATAGAGTCAATTTAATTCTGGAAGGAAAAATGGCAGATGTAAAATAAATGAAAATCGGCAGACCCACAACTTGCCCGTATGGGTTGCCCTCAATGTGGGTCTAAATTTTAGAGTGCATCCATTTGGAGGCATGCATTAACACGGTTAATGTACTTCAAAAGGATTATCTCTTTCCGTTCAATCCACTTACCAGATAATGCAGGTCATAAATATTGACTTTATTATAGACCGTAGCTTTGCTTACCCCTAAGACTCTGGCTACGGTATCCACATTCCCAACAGAAGCTCTCAAAGCCTCTATATAGACCAATTTTTCGATCTGGTCAAGGCTCAATTTGCCTAAGATTGGACAGTCATCTTTGGGCTTATCTTTAGAGCATTCAGTTACCGCAGTGGAAGAATCTTCAATTTTTTCTTCTGCTCCACGTGTAGCAAGGCTATGATTGACCAGGTCTTTCAAAGTAATCAGCCGGTCAGCTTTCTCACAGGCTGAGGAGACGGCATTTTCAAGCTCTCTCACATTACCGGTCCAGCTTTTCTCCTCTAAATATCTTTTAGCCTCAGAGGTTATTCCTAAAATCTCTTTACCTTTTCCTTTTGCTTTCTTCTTCACAAAATAATCAATCAATAAAGGTATATCCTCTTTTCTTTCTTTTAAAGATGGAACTTTTATCTTTAAAACCTTTAAGCGAAAATATAAATCTTCACGGAAAAGGCCTTTTTTAACTAAACTTTCAAGCTCTTTATTGGTGGCAGAGATTACTCTCACATCTAATTCTATGGTAGAAGTTGCACCTATTGGCTCCAGCTTTTTCTCCTCAACCACTTTTAGCAATTTAGCCTGAAGGCCTAAGGGCAGGTCTCCAATCTCATTCAAAAAGATTGTGCCTGAATTTGCCAACAAGAACTTACCAACCCTTTCATCCACCTCAGTAGCCACCCTTCTTTTTATGCCAAAAAGCTCAGATTCCAAAAGATTCTTAGGGATGGCAGGACAATTTACTGAGACAAATGGTCCCTCTTTTCTTTTACTAAGATAATGAATTGCCTGAGCAACTAAATCTTTACCAGAACCAGTTTCCCCTAAAAGCAGAATCGTAGAATCAGAATTTTGCGCACCCTCTATCTCCTGAAATAGTTTTACCATAGGTTCGCTTTTACCCACCAGGCCGAAGCTATTATACTTTTCGATTAACTCCTGTCTGGTCTTATCTTTCCACTCTAAGGCCCGTTGCATCTTAATTTTTAAAAACAGAAAATCTTTTTGCATTGCATCCCACTCCACATAATCAAAAGCCCCTAAATGTAGGGCAAGTGCCGCTGAATCATAATCCGCAAAGGAGGTAACCATTATGATCGGGATATTTCTATCTACCTCCTTAATCTTCTTTAAAATCCTCAACCCCTCATTCTGCACATCCTCAACCGGACCCAAAAGAACACTTTTATCTGCTTTGGCAAAGCTTTTATCCAGCAGAACAAGTTTATAATCTCGGACAGCTAAGTCACTTTCTATGTTTTTTCCATTATAGATATGAAAATATTCAAAACCCTCGGAGATGAACTGCTTGCAATAACCAGTTATATCCTCCCCGTCATCGATGATTAGAACTTTGACCATAATGTTCTACTTGAATTTTTGGAGTGCATCCATCCGGATACCCTTTTGTAGCGGAAGGCTTTAGCCTTCCATCTTCTATTTATGGAGGTCTGAAGACCTCCGCTACATTTTTCATTTACCCCTCCCTTTATGAGTGTGTCTCAAAACCTCTTGCTCCTTTGAAGGTAGATACCTATAATAGGAGGA
>CAZMZF010000058.1:0-6626 GCA_964570765.1 uncultured Ignavibacteria bacterium | reverse complement strand
GGTAAGGATAACTCCGGCAAAGAAGTAGGAAGCGGGATATATTTCTATCAGTTGAAGACTAAAGAGTATACTAATACTAAAAAGATGGTCCTGCTGAGATAACGTCCCGTGAAACAGAACTAGCTTATATCTGATTATGTATTTTTATAACTAAAAAGGGATTGACTTTTAACGTATTAGGGATTAAATACGATGAATATTTTTTTGGGTTCGAAAAAACAGAATAAAAATGATTAAACCTTTAAGAGAAACTTTACACAGGATCTACCTAAAAGGGATGACCTAAATTTTAACCACACCTTAATCTTCTCTTTAGAGGGGGAGGGATGTACCTTTATATCCAATAAATCAAAAGAATAGCGTCAGGATATACTCTGACCACTATTTAAGGTTAAGATTATTGCGATGCATATTTAAAAAAGTCTTAATCAAAGTTTATTTGTGAGTCTATTGAAAGGATAATAAAATGGTTAATAAAAATATACCTCATATTGGCACTAAACTTCCCGGATCGAAAAGCAAAAAGCTCATTATCAAGGATGAAAGTTTTGTTTCTCAGTCCTATACCCGGGCTTATCCAACGGTTATCGACCACACTAAAGGAGCTTATATTTATGATATGGATGGGAATTCGTTTATAGATTTTCATGCCGGGATAGGAGTTTGTTCCACTGGCAACTGTCATCCAGAGGTGGTGGCCGCTATAAAGAAGCAGGCTGAAAAAGCAATCCATATTGCCAGCGCCGATTTCTATCATCCTTTGGTTGGAAACTTAGCAGAGAAATTAGCTAAGATTACGCCAGGAAGTAAAGTGAAAAGAGTTTTCTTCACCAATTCAGGAACTGAAGCAATTGAGAGTGCTTTAAAGTTAGCTCGCTATAATAAGAAAAAACCCCGGATGATTGCTTTTATCGGAGCATTTCACGGCAGGACCATGGGTGCTTTATCTTTAACCTGTAGTAAAATCAACCAGAGAAGGTATTTTGCACCGATGTTGCCTGAGGTTACTCATGTTCCTTATGCTTACTGCTACCGCTGTCCTTTTAATCTGGAATATGGAAAATGCGATATGGCCTGTGTTAAATTCATCGACGAAGTGATTTTGCAGAAAGTTGCTCCAGCCGAAGATGTGGCCGCCATATTTGTGGAGCCGATTCAGGGAGAGGGCGGTTACGTGGTTCCTCCTGAGGAGTTTCATCCTATGCTTAAAAAAATAGCAGAGAAATATGGGATCTATTATGTTGTGGACGAGATTCAATCCGGTATGGGCAGGACTGGCAAAATGTTTGCCATTGAACACTGGGGTGTTGTGCCGGATATTATGGCTGTGTCTAAAGCATTAGCCTCAGGGGTGCCTTTAGGAGCCTGTATAGCTTCTAAGAAGGTGATGTCCTGGATTCCTGGAGCCCATTCCACTACCTTTGGAGGTAACCCAATAGCCTGTGCGGCTGCTCTAAAGACGATTGAGCTTTTGGAGAGTGGACTGGTTAAGAATGCAGAGAAGATGGGTAAATATATTATGTCTCGATTACAGAAGATGTGGGAAGATTATGATATAATCGGGGATGTAAGAGGTAAAGGGTTGATGATCGGGATAGAATTTGTCAAGGATAAGAAGAGTAAAAAGCCAGCTGGTGATTATGCCAATGAGGTGGAACAGGAATGCTTCAGAAACGGGCTTATGATCTTGACCTGTGGACCTAATTCTGTCAGGTTTGTGCCGCCTTTGATTATCGACGAGGAGATTGCCGATAAAGCATTGAAGATTTTCGAGAAGGTTGTGAAAAAAGTTTCGGGAAAAAAGAAAAAAATAGATAGAGGAAAGAGTCAATTGAGCATAGAGAAAACCTATCTTCTATAGGTAGATTGCGTAGGGGCGGAGCTTATCTCCGCCCGGTCATTTTGTCATTCTGACCCCGCCTTTGGTGGGGAAGAATCTATAACATCTCTAAATAAACAGATTCTTCAGTCGTCCCCTACGGGGACTCCCTCAGAATGACAGGTAAAACGGTTTTTGCTGAGTTAAAATAGTCTATTACATCGGAGGGTTATGTGAGACTTTATGAATTTGAAGCAAAAAAGCTTTTCTCTAAAGCCGGGATACCGATTCCGCAAGGAGAAGTAGTAAAATCTCCTGAAAAAGCCAGAATTTTTGCTGAAAAATTGGGCAAGCCGGTGGTGCTTAAAGCTCAAATCCTTTCAGGAGGAAGGGGGAAGGCTGGAGGGATAAAGTTTGCTCAAAATCCTCTTGAGGCAAAAGAAAAAGCTTCTGAACTTTTTTCTCTGAAGATCAAAGGGTTCCCGGTTGAAATGCTCTTGGCAGAAGAAAAAATCGATCTAGATAAAGAGCTTTATTTAGGTGTAACCATCGACAGGTTGAACTATAAATTGGTCATCATAGCTTGCACTGAAGGTGGAATGGAGATCGAGGAGGTGGCAAAAAGATTCCCGGATAGAGTTAAGAGGCTTAACTTAGATATAGATGAGAAGCTTTATAATTTTCAAGCTCAAACTTTAACCAAATGGTTAGGGGTAAGAGGAGACCAGATAAGGAATGCGGGTAATGTAATTTCATCCCTGTTTAAGGTCTTTAAAAATTATGATGCTAAATTAGTAGAGATAAATCCATTGGTGTTGACCAGAGAAGGAAAATATATTGCCTGTGATGCCCGGATGAGCGTGGATGATGATGCGCTGTTCCGCCATAAAGAACTTTCGGAGATGGGGATTGATAAAAGGCACGAAGAAGGAGAGATGACTGAAAGGGAGAAAAGGGCAAGGGAATGGGAGATACCCTATTTAGATTTGGATGGTAATATAGGGATGTTTCCCGGCGGTGCTGGTTTCGGGATTATGGGAAATGATTTCATTCATTATTTCGGAGGTAAGCCAGCAAATTTTATGGATTCAGGCGGAGGTCCGACTCCGGAAAGATTAGCCAAAATGTTAATCCTTTTAGATGAAAACCCTCAGGTGAAAGCCATTTTTGGGGCAAGATTTGGTGGGATTTCCCGCTGTGATGATTTTGCCAAAGGTGTGGTTATGTTTTTAAAAGAGCATGGACTTTCCAAACCGATGGTTTTGCGAATGACTGGAAATATGTGGGAGGAGGGGGTAAGGATTTTTGAGCAGTCGAAAAAGGAGAATCCGGAGATATTCAAAAATATCGAGATTCACGGGATTGAAACCCCGATTGAGGAGATTGCCAAAAGAGCAGTAGAGTTGGCAAAGAAAATGTAGCGGAGGTCTTTAGACCTCCCAAAAATGGTTCAAAGGCTCAAAGGTTCAAAAGTTCAAGGAAAGAAGAAGTAAGACATGAGACGTAAGATAAGAGAATCGTAACGTCCGACGCTTCTGTCGGACGGGAGATACTTTATTTGCAATTTATTTATTTTAGACCCAATCTGGGTTTCGGCGATCGCAGCAGTTTTATATGCATTTTTTACTGGTTGGATAATATGGGAGACGCGTAAAGACCGAAAACTTTCTTGGAGACCCATTGTTAAAGGTAATTTAAAAGATGCAAGGTTTCCTAATTGGTTATTGATTAGTGTAAAAAATGTAGGAAGAGGTCCAGCTTTAGTTTCAAGGTTAGAATGTTATCCAAGCGAAGGAACAGCATTTATGATAAAAGAGAGTGCGCTTCCAGTTGCTATTGGAAGCGATGAATCTCTAGAATTTAGATTCGAAAGTCCATCAGAGTACAAAATTGGTGGGGAAGAAATTCATCTTGAAATAGAATACAGCGACATTTTCAATAAACACTACAAAGAGAAGATTCTCGTTCTTAAGACTGAAGACATTATAAATAATTTTCCATTGTCCTAATGAGAAGTATTGTAAATAATGGAATTGAAATTATTGAAAGTAACGTAGAGGCAGAGATAAACTGCCCCTACGCGTGAAGTTGGTTCGGGAATTGTCGTCAAGATCACGCTTTGGCGGTGAAAGAATTCCCGAACCAGATGAGATTCGTGCGGTCCGCCTGAGGCGAACGATTCCCGCACGAACAAAAAGAGATTGCTTCGTCGTCTCGCCAATGGCGTAACTCCTCGCAATGACAGACAGCAGAGGGCAGGTTTGAAACCTGTCCCTACCGTATTAAGCCAAATAAAAAGAATCCTTGACTCAGGAGCTAAAAAAGTTTATTTATCATTTGGAAAGATTTTGGTTTATGTGAAAAATAACGTATTAATAATGAAACCCAAGGTGTGAAAGTATGGATAAATTCGTTATTCAAGGCGAGAAAAAGCTTTCTGGCTCAGTGGAGATCGATGGTGCTAAAAATGCTGTTCTGCCGGTTTTAGCAGCAGCATTATTAGCTGAAAAAGGGGAATCGATAATTCACAATGTGCCTAACCTGGCAGATATTGATACCATGCTCAAGGTTTTAGAGCATTTAGGCGCTAAGATAATCAAAGACCTTAAAGGAAAAACGGTTACTATAAATGCTGAGAACCTTACTTCTTATGAAGCTCCTTATGACTTAGTCAGAAAGATGAGAGCTTCCTTTCTGGTTTTGGGTCCTCTTTTAGCCCGGTGTGGTAAGGCAAAGGTTTCTTTGCCAGGAGGATGTGTTTTGGGACCTCGGCCGGTGAACCTGCATTTAGCTGGGTTCTCGGCTATGGGTGCAAAAATTGAAGAAGAACATGGATATGTGATTGCCATAGCTGAAAAACTTAAGGGGAATATAGTCTATTTTGACCGGCCCAGCCATACCGGAACCGAGAATGTGATGATGTCAGCCTGTTTAGCAGAAGGGAAAACTACTCTGGTAAATGCGGCTTGTGATCCTGAAGTGGTGGATGTGGCTAATTTCTTGAACTCAATGGGCGCAAAGATAGAAGGTGCTGGCTCTTCAACTGTGCAGATCACCGGGGTGAAAAAATTAAAGGGAGTTGAGCATATCTGCATAAAAGATCGTTTAGAGGCAGGTACCTTTATGATGGCGGCAGCAGTGACCTCAGGTTATGTGGAAATTAAAGACTGCGTCCCGGAGCATCTGGATATGGTAATATTCAAGCTCAAAGAAATGGGTGTGGATATAAGTTTGAATAGAAAAAGGATAATAGTCAAAGGTCCTTCCAAGCTTAAACCTGTCTCAGTAACCACTTTCCCCTTTCCCGGCTTTCCCACAGATATGCAAGCGTCGCTGTTGGCTCTTACCTGCACTGCTTCAGGCTCAAGTTATATCAGAGAAACGGTTTTTGAAGATAGATTTACGCATGTGATGGAACTAAACCGGCTGGGAGCGGATATAATAGTTAATGGAGACAGGGCTACAATAAACGGTGTCCCCAAGTTAAAAGGTGCCTCGGTGATGGCATCCGATATACGAGCTGGAGCAGGTCTGGTCTTAGCTGGATTAGGAGCAGAAGGTGAGACTGAGGTTTTGAGGATTTACCATATAGACCGGGGTTATGAAAAATTTGAAGAAAAGCTCTCAAAATTGGGAGCTGAGATAAACCGGGTGAAAGTTTAGAGATTAAAAGGAGAAGTTATGTTTAAGAAAATAATTTTAATTCTTTTTGCCGGGATAATCATCTTTACTTTCTCAGCTTCACCTTCTAAAGGTCAGGATGAATATTTCGGCAAGAACAAGGTCCAGTATAAAAATTTTGAATGGTATTATATTCAGACCGACCATTATGATATCTATTACTATGGATTAAAGTCTAACTTGGCCGAATTTGCAGCCAAAACCCTGGAAGAGGCAACTCCTTCTTTAGAGAAGATATTAAAATATGAAGTGAGAAAAAGGATACCGATAATCATTTACGATTCACCGAACGATTTTCAGCAGACCAATGTGATCAGTGAGTTGATCGAGGAGAACGTGGGTGGATTCACTGAAGCTTTCAAGAACCGGGTAGTGGTCCCTTTTAATGGCTCGTATGAGGAATTCAGGCATGTGCTTACTCATGAGCTAACCCATGCTTTTATCTTCGATATGCTGTATGGAAACATGATCGGGAATCTGTTGAGTGCAGAATATCTTCAGTTGCCTTTATGGTTTGCCGAAGGTCTTGCAGAATATTTCTCCAGAGGAGGGTGGGATATCGAAGCGGATATGATTTTAAGGGATGCTACAGTAAACGGCTACTTATACTCTCTGGAGTTAGCTGGTGGATACTTAGTTTATAAAGAAGGTCAATCGGTGATTAAGTATATTGTCAACAAATACGGGGAGGAAAAGATCTCTGAGATTGTTCGTAAAGGAAAAGGGATGCGCTCTTTTGAGAAAAGTCTCAAGTCAGCCATCGGACTGGATGAAAGGGAGTTAAGTGAAGAGTGGATGAAAAACTTAAGGAAAGAGTACTGGCCTGAGATAGCCCAAAGACAAGAGCCTAAAGATTTTGCCAAACAACTGACCAATCACCAAAAAGATGGCTCTTATATGAATGAAAAACCAGCCTTCTCGCCGCAGGGTGACAGGATTGCCATCTTCTCCGACCGTAGCGAATATACTGAGATCTATATTATCTCCGCAGTTAATGGGAAAGTGATCGAGAAAGTGGTTAAAGGGGAAAGATCGGGCGATTTAGAATCTTTACATTCCTATGTGAGTGGACTCTCCTGGTCTCCGGATGGCAGGGATATAACCTTTGTGTCCAAGAGTCAGGGAA
>CAZMZF010000057.1:0-6692 GCA_964570765.1 uncultured Ignavibacteria bacterium | reverse complement strand
TTTAAAAACTTTATCTTTTGACAGGATAGAAATTTTTAAGACCATGGACATATTAAGAAAATTCGAAGAAACAATTGAGAAGTGGAATATGCTGAAGAAGGGGGACAGGGTGATTGTGGCTTGTTCTGGTGGTCCAGATTCTATAGCTTTACTCTATCTTCTAAATCAACTCAAGGAGAAATATAATTTAAAACTTGTCGTCGCTCATATTAACCACAAACTCAGAGGAAAAGAGTCAGATGCGGATGAGAAGTTTGTCCAGAGATTAGCTATGAAGTTGGAATTAGATTATCATTCTAAGTCTCTTGACGTCAAAAAGATAGCTAAAAAGGAGAAGTCGTCAATTGAGGAGTGTGCCCGGAAGATAAGATATGATTATCTAAATGAATTAGCTAATCGTATAAAGGCAACTAAAATTGCCTTAGGGCATAATGCAAACGACCAGGCAGAAACGGTTTTAATGCGATTGATTCGAGGTTCAGGTGGTCTGGGTCTATCAGGTATTCCTGCTGTTTCAGGAAAGATGATCAGACCACTTTTAGAGATAAAAAGGGAAGAGATAGAACAATTTTTAGAACGAAATAAGGTTGGTTTCAGGATAGATTCCTCTAATTTAAGAAAGGATTATTTCAGAAACAGGATAAGATTGGAACTGATACCACTTCTTAGAAAGAGTTATAACCCTAAGATCGTGGATGCTCTGAATCGAACAGCCTCGATTTTATCTGCTCAAGAGAAATTTTTAAAAGAAGAAACTTTCAAAGTATTCAATAAAATTGTAGAAAGAGAAGATAAGAAGATTTCACTTGATTTAGATAAGTTATTTAATTATGATATTTATTTTAGAAGAGAACTGGTCAGATTAGCTATTAATCAGATGAGAGGTGGTGTTTTCAAGGCAAATTTTGAGTTAATAGAGCGGATTTTAGATTTATCCCGGAGAAAAAAGACGGGGAGAAGGGTTTTTTTGAACAAGAGTCTCTTGGCAGAGATCTCCTCAAATTATTTGAACTTATACCAGGTTGAAAAGAAGAAGAAAGGCTTACCCATTGTTTTTCCGGGGATTAAGAGGAGTAAAAGGTTCGGACTTAACATGGATTCTGAGATAATCTTAAGAAAAAATTGGAAAGAAAAAACTTATACCGGTGACCAGATGGTAGCTTTTCTTGATTGGGGCAAGTTAAAGCTCCCCTTTATCTTAAGAAATCCCGAATCTGGTGATAAGTTCAAACCATTAGGGATGAAAGGAACAAAAAGTTTAAAAGATTTTCTAACTGACCTTAAGGTTCCTCGTTATGAAAAAGAAAAAGCTTTGATTTTAACTTCAAAGGGTAAAATCGTCTGGGTTCTGGGTTATAGAATTGCAGATGAATTTAAAATAACCAAGGATACAAAAACGATATTAAAAATTAAGGCTGAAAGAAGTTAGTTGTCTATTAACTGATCCACAGGGTAGTAGATGAAAGGGAAGGATGTTAAAATAATCATCCCTAAAAGGGAACTGAAAAAAAGGGTAAAGGAATTAGGTGCTAAAATTTCCAAGGATTATGCAGGAAAAGAGCTGATCTTGATTGGAATACTCAAAGGTAGTTTTATCTTTTTAGCTGATCTGATCAGACAGGTTAAAATCCCGCATGAGGTTGACTTCATTGCAGTTGCCAGTTATGGCCAGGAGATCGAAGGTAGCGGAGCGGTAAGATTAATTAAGGATTTAAGTGCTAATATCGAAGGGAAAAACGTAATAATCATAGAGGATATTGTGGATACTGGCTTGACCCTGAACTTCATAAGAAAAAATCTACTTTTACGTAATCCAAAGAGTCTGGAGATAGTCACCCTCTTAGATAGAAAGGAAAGGAGAAAAGTTCAGGTACCTATCAAATACGTAGGGTTTGTAGTTCCGAATGAATTTGTAGTAGGCTATGGACTGGATTTAGGTGAAAAGTACCGCAATCTATCCTATATAGCTAAGATTGAGGGAGGTAAATTAACTCAGAGATGGTTTGAGCTTTGAGAGAAATAAAAGTTGACAAGGTAAGCTTATGAATGAGAAAAAAGATAATTTAAATCGAGGCAGTAGGTTTGATCCCAAGAGAAAAAACAGATTAAAAGGGGAGCCAGATGGGAAAAAGCCAGGAGATGAGTTCCCCTGGAAAAAAGCTGGAAGAACCCTGGTCATCTGGGCTATTCTGATTCTTATTTCCATCTACCTTTTCCAGTATTATAATCGGGGTTTTAAAAAAGAGGTAGAGATCACTTATAGTGAGTTTTTAGAACAGCTCGATTCTAACAATGTCAAAACCGTCCTTTTGCTGGAAAAAGATGTAGAAGGGGAATTTGTCAAAGAGGTTAAAAAGGCCGAGGGGAAAGTTACTAAATCCTACCGTAACTTCAAGCTATATCTTCCTTTTGAAGATCCTAACCTTCTCCAGAAATTAGAAGAAAAAGGTGTGCAGATAAAAGCGGAACCACCCAAATTTAACTGGTCAAGCCTTATTTTGGGAGTATTGCCCTATATATTGCTTTTAGGGTTACTCTGGTTTCTACTTTTTAGACAGATGCAGGGGGGAACCAAGGGACTTTTCTCCTTTGGCAAAAGCAGAGCCAGGCTTTTAACCGGGGACAGGCCCAAAGTTACCTTCAGTGATGTAGCTGGAGCAGATGAAGCCAAGCAGGAATTGCAGGAGATAATAGAGTTTTTAAAAGACCCTTCCAAATTTCAAAGATTAGGGGGTAAAATCCCTAAAGGAGCATTACTATTAGGTGCTCCCGGTACGGGTAAAACTCTTTTAGCAAAAGCAGTAGCTGGAGAAGCTGGAGTTCCCTTTTTCAGTATGAGCGGTTCGGATTTTGTAGAGATGTTTGTAGGTGTAGGAGCTTCCAGAGTGAGGGATTTGTTCGATCAGGGGAAAAAGAATGCGCCCTGTATAATCTTTATCGATGAGATAGATGCAGTAGGCAGACATCGAGGTGCAGGGTTGGGTGGGGGGCATGATGAAAGGGAACAGACCCTAAACCAGCTTTTAGTGGAAATGGACGGGTTTGAGTCGAATGAGGGAGTGATCCTTTTAGCCGCGACCAATCGCCCAGATGTTTTGGACCCGGCTCTGTTGAGACCTGGTAGATTTGATCGCCAGATAGTGGTTGATATTCCGGATGTGAAAGGTAGAGAAGGGATCTTGAAAGTTCATACTCGCAAGATAAAGATGGCTGAAGAGGTGGATTTATCGATTTTAGCCAGAGGAACCCCTGGGCTTTCAGGGGCAGATTTAGCTAACCTGGTAAATGAAGCTGCCCTTTTAGCTGCCAGGAAAGACCGTGATAAAGTAATTATGGAGGATTTTGAGGAAGCTAAGGATAAGGTTATGATGGGAACTGAGAGGAGAAGCCTGGTGATAAGTGAAGAGGAGAAAAAGCTTACCGCCTATCATGAATCAGGGCATGCTCTGGTTGCTAAACTTATACCTGGATCTGATCCGGTTCATAAAATGACCATAATCCCCAGAGGTCTATCCTTAGGGCTAACTCACTATCTTCCTATAGATGAGAAGCATACCCATTCGAGAGGGTATCTGGAGACGAAGTTAGTTCATCTTTTGGGTGGCAGGGAAGCAGAGAAATTAGTTTTTAATGAGCTTACTACAGGAGCAGGGAATGATATCGAAAGAGCCACTGAGCTTGCCAGGAAGATGGTGTGTGAATGGGGGATGAGTGAAAAATTAGGTCCTGTGACTTTCGGCAAAAAGGAAGAAGAGATCTTCTTAGGACGGGAGATTGCCAAGCACCGGGATTATAGCGAGAGGACTGCTCAGGAGATAGATGAGGAAGTGAGGAGAATTGTAGACCAGGCTGAAGAAAAAGCATATCAGCTTCTAAGTATGAACATGGATAAGCTTCATTTATTAGCAAAGGCTCTTTTAGAAAAAGAGATTTTGGATGGTGAAGAGATAGATAGGATATTTAAAGGTGAGAAGCTTGAGGATAAAAAGAATGATCAGAAAAACAAAGGGGATAGATAAAAAGAAGATAGAAAAAGGGGTAAGGATGATTTTGGAGGGGATAGGGGACGATGTTAAAAGAGAAGGGTTGAGAGAAACTCCCAAAAGGGTGGCTGATTTCTATGAAGAAATCTTCTGCGGCATTTTTGAAAACCCCAAAGAGGAGTTAAAATTATATTCAGTTCCAAATCAGGATGAGATGATCATTGCCAAAAAGATCCCCTTCTATTCTCTGTGCGAACACCATCTTTTACCTTTTTTTGGCAAAGCACATATAGCTTATATTCCGAGAAACAATAAGATCACCGGTTTTTCCAGATTATCCCGGGTAGTGGAGGTATTAGCTTCCAGACCTCAACTGCAAGAAAGGTTCACTGCCCAGATTGCCGATTGTCTGATGCAGGGTTTAAGACCTAAAGGGGTATTGGTGATAGTTGAAGCAGAACACCTTTGCCTTTCAATGCGCGGGCTAAAAAAGCCGGGCTCTCTTACAGTTACTTTAGCTATGAGAGGTGATCTGAGAAAGGATTCTATTCGGGCAGAAGCATTTGCTCTGATAAAAGGGAGATGAATTTCGAAGGAAAAAAACTAAACCAGATTAAAGAAGAAAAAGCTTCTGAATATTTTCTTAAATTTCGTAATAGAAGGCTAAACCTTTCCTCCCGTACCCATCTGATGGGCGTTCTGAATGTGACCCCGGATTCTTTTTCAGATGGTGGCAGATTTTATAAGCTGGATGAGGCAATAAAGCAGGGTGTAAGTCTGGCAGAGGAAGGTGCGGATATAATCGATGTTGGTGGTGAATCTACCAGACCAGGCTCTGAGCCTGTTCCTATCGAGGAGGAGCTAAAAAGGGTCATACCAGTGATTGAAGAGTTAGCTAAAAGAACTGATGTTCCGATTTCCATCGATACCTATAAATCTAAAGTGGCTAAAGAAGCTTTAGATTCCGGAGCTCAAATGGTAAATGATATTAGTGCTCTAAGGTTTGATCCGGAGATGAAAAATGTGGTGGCTTATTACAAAATTCCAGTAGCTCTGATGCATATCCAGGGAACTCCTAGAAATATGCAGGAGAATCCTTTTTATGAAAATCTAATAGAGGAGATTAAAGATTATCTTAAGGAATCTATTAAGATAGCAAAAAATGCTGGAATTGATGAAGATAAGATAATAATTGATCCGGGTATTGGATTTGGCAAAACCTTAGAGGATAATTTAAAAATAATAAAAAAACTTAAGGAGTTCTGTTCTCTGGATAAACCTCTTTTGATAGGGGTCTCCCGGAAATCCTTTATTGGAAAGATACTGGATATACCGGTGGAAGAAAGGTTAGAAGGGAGTTTAGCTGCACTGACTGTATGTATCATGAGCGGTGCAAATGTTTTGAGAGTGCATGATGTTAAGGAAAGCAAAAGAGTTGCAAGATTGGTGGATGCGATCTTAAGAATAGGGTAAAGAAAGATGATTCTTTTCCATATAGGATTTTTAAAATTCGGGATCATAGATTTAATCGATGTGGCAATTGTGGCTTTCCTGTTTTACCGTTTTTTAGTCCTGGTTAAAGGGACCAGGTCTATCCAGATCCTCTTCGGAGTTTTTGTTTTAATCCTTTTCTCCTTTGTGGCTTTTTGGTTTCAGTTAGAAGGTTTAAAATGGTTGATTACTAACATAGCTACAGTGGGGGTAATAGTTTTAGTAGTTGTGTTCCAGCCGGAAGTGAGAAAGGCTTTAGCTCAGTTCGGGCATAATAAGCTTTTCAGACTTTTTATCCGTTATGAGAAACAAAAGATTTTAGATGAGCTGGTAAAAGGGTTGATAAAACTCTCGGAGCTCAGGTATGGGGCTTTAATCGTTATAGAAAGGGAGATAGGTCTAAAGAATTTCATCGAGACTGGAAAACCTTTGAATGCCCAGCTTACTGGTGAATTGCTCTTGACCCTATTTACCCCTTATACACCTTTACACGATGGGGCAGTTATCGTTAGGGGAGAAACAGTGGTTGCAGCTGCCTGTACTCTTCCTTTGACCCAGAAAAGGGAATATGCGGAGCTATACGGGATGAGGCATAAGGCTGGAATTGGGGTCACTGAGGAATCGGATGCCTTAGCTCTAATCGTTTCTGAAGAGACCGGTGAGATCTCTATAGCTTCTAACGGGATCTTAAGGAAAGATATTGAGAAAGGTAGCTTAAGAGAAATTTTGATTCAGATGATTGAGGCAAAAAATAACTGATTTATGTTTGTAGACTATGCAGAGATAGAAGTACGAGGGGGAGATGGGGGAAGGGGTTGTATCAGCTTCAGAAGAGAGAAATATATCCCCAAAGGAGGTCCAGATGGTGGGGATGGGGGGAAGGGAGGGGATATGATTCTTAAAGTAGAGCAGGACTTATCTACCCTTCTGGATTTTCATTATAGAAGAGTGTATAAGGCTGGCAGAGGTAAACACGGAAAAGGTAAGAATCGTACCGGTGAGGGTGGAGAAGACCTGGTTGTAAAAGTTCCACCTGGGACAGTAGTAAAAGATAAAATTTCTGGAGAGAGTCTAGCTGATCTTGTTTCTGAAAAAGATTTCTTTGTAATAGCAAAGGGAGGTAGAGGTGGGAAAGGGAATACACATTTTAAATCCTCAACTCTTCAAGCTCCAAGGTTTGCTCAACCAGGAGAGAAAGGAGAGGTTAGAAAGATAATC
>CAZMZF010000056.1:0-6872 GCA_964570765.1 uncultured Ignavibacteria bacterium | reverse complement strand
AATTTTAAATCCACAGGACCACCTAAAGGATAACCCTTATCCTGAGTCAAAACCCGAACCCTTATCTTTTTAAAAAGGCTCTCCTCTGGAGGGTTAGGCTCCTCTGAATGATAAAGTGGAGCACATCCAGAGATTAAAAATATAAAGAGTAAAATGTAAATTCTATACCCTTTGAGCAACCTCTCCTCCTGTATTTTCAAAATACTCTAAATCCTTTTTCCGGCTTTTCGAGATTATCATCTCCAAGATAAGCAAACCTAAAGCCAGCCACAAGAAATTTTTTCTCAACTCTTTACCATATCTTGTTTTCAAAACCTCTTTTTTTAAATTCTGGTCCGGTTCTATGACAAATATATTATTCCTCTCTTTAATCTCCCTTTTTAGTTCTGCATCTTTTAAAGGCTCTAAATCTGAATCTTTGGGGTCAAGATTTACTGCTAACTGGCCTAAAAGATTTTCCCCGGATTGAAGCCTGTAAATGCCCGGACTTTTTAAACCATCTAATTTCAAAATAATTTTATCTTTACTATACTCAGGATTTAAAATAACCCTTAAGTTTTCCGGGTCTAATAGCTCTATCTTCTCTGCTTTTTTTAAATCATACTCCTTTCTGATTTTCTCCCCGACTAAAAATTGTTCTGAGGCAAAAAGGCTGGAGGAAAGATACTCTACTGAGCGACGGATCAAAGGGACAAAAAGGGTGTGCTCCCCTAAATCTGAGAATTCAGGGTCATAGGAGCTTAAAAAAGCTAAGACCTTCCCTGAACCAGAATTATTCTCCACAAAGGCTGGAGCTCCATTACTGAAACTTGCCAGTATTTTGATCTTCTTCCCGGGAGTTATCTCATTTATAGTGAAAAACTTTACCTGTGGAAATTTAGCTTTATCCAGCCCCTTATAAGGCTGAAACGCGGGATGCAATAAATCTATTTTCTCTAAGGTCAAAAACCCTTCCCCTTTTCCTGAAAATCCTTTTCCCGATTTATAAGTTGAATTGAGATACTTCTGGCAGATTTGTGAATATATCTCTTTTTCTCCCTCGCCCAAGAAAAAGAAAACCCCTCCACCGGAATTAATGAATTCATCTAATCTCAACAGGTCCTCTGATTTTAACCCATTGTAATCAGAGAAAATTATCGCCTTATATTTCAAAAGGTTTGATCTAAAGAAAGATTTTGGGTCAATCTGGTTTACTTCAATCCCTTTCTCCTCTCCGGTCTGTGGATTCAGGGCTAATCTTAGATATTTTTCTTTTTCACCTCTACTTTCCACTAAAAGAACTTCAATTTTTTCCGGGAGGTTGAAGGTAAAAAATCTTTTGTTGTCTGTTAAAAGATTATCATCTGAGAGCTCCAGATAACCTGAATGAACTCCTGGCTCTTTAACCGATTGCATAAAGCTGATTTCTCTCTCCTCTCTTTCTTTTAAATCCACACCTGTCTGGCTTACCCTTTTTCCATCCAAATACAGACTCAGAAGCAGGTTTTGAGCCGGTTTCTGGCTATAATTTACCACTACCCCTTTAACCTCAAAGGGGGTTTGTTTCTCTAAAACCCTTTCTGGAAGTTCAACTTTTTTTATACACCAGTTTTCCTTCTCCTCATCTGATAATTTGATTATAAAAAGTTTAATCCCCTTATCTTTGTAAGCAGAACTCCATCTTTTCAAGGAAAAAAGCTCTTTGGTCTCTAAATCTGTAAATAAATAGATTTCCCGGTTCTCATTTTTAACTTTGGTAAAAAAGTCTAATCCTGCTCTTAAAGCTTTATCTAAATCTGCTGGCTCAAAGGAAAGCTCCATCTCCCTTATGCCTTTGACTATTAGAGAAGAGTCAAAGGTAGGATGTGATAAATAAAGCTTTGGCTCTGAACTGTTAGTAATCAAATATAGCTCATCCCCCTCTCTAAAAACTTTTAAAAGCTCCTCACCTTTTTTTAAAGCCATGCTTAAAAGATTCCCCTTTTTCGTCTCATATCCCATCCGATAGGAGTTATCCATTAACAAAAGGATTGTGCTTTTAGATTTTGCTCCCAATCTGGAAGCAAGCCCGGTCCTGGAGCTTGGTCTGGCAAAAGCCAAGACCACAAAAAAGATTATCAAAGAACGAATTAAGAGGAGAAGAAGATTTTTAATTTTTATTGCCCTTAAAGTGCTCTTCTCTAAAGATTTCAAAAATATCAAAGAGGAAAATTCAATTTTTTTGACCCTCTGTCTGCTGAAAAGATGGATTAAAATTGGCAGGGCAATGGCTAAGAGTGCCCAGAGAAAGGTGGGATTGAGAAAGCTGAACATTATTCTATCGATTTAAGTTTCTCAAAAGCTAAAGATTTCTCTTTGAAATCGGATGGGATATTTAAAACCTGCTGGTAATAATCTTTTGCCATCTTTTTGTCCCCTTTTAATTCATAAGCCTCACCTAATATAAGGAATATCTTACCCAGGTAGGCAGGTCTATCCTCTAAGAACTCAGCGGTCTTAAGAGGAACAAAGCTTGAGTCTATCGCTCCTAAAGAAATATAGGCTTCCCCTATTTTAAGGTAAGGAAAAGCATAGGTAGTCCCTTTGGTGGATAGATAATAATTAGAATATTGCAAAACTGAATATAGAGATTCCTGAGCTTTTATAGTATCATTTTCTAAAGAATAAACTTTGCTCAAACCAGAATATATCTCCACCCAGTCCAGAGTTGCCGGATTTAATTTTTTTGCTCTTTCAAAACTTTCCTTAGCTTTATTTAACTCCCCTTCATCTAAAAAGATCTCTCCTAATTTTATCTGGGGAGTAGAATAGTTTGAATCCAGGCTTATAGCTTGAAGGTATTCGAATTCAGCTGAATCTTTTTCCCCCTGTAGAAGATAGAGATTACCTAAAATGAAATGGTCCCCTGCATTCAGCGAATCGATCATCAATCTTTGTTTATAGAACCTTTGAGCTTCTTTATAGTCTCCTAAAGAGAAGTGAGCTTCTCCCAGCTTATTTAAAACCCTGAGAATATTTCCTCTCTCTGAAAAGGAGGTATAGACCTTGAGAACATCCTTTAAAAGCTCTGTTACTTCAGTATAATATCTATAATTATATCTTCTGTTCGCCATAGACTCTAACTGCGATTCATCCGGCTTATACCGATCTAAAAAGGAGAACCATTCCTTCTCCACCTGGGAAAGGGTCTTGGAATAGACCTGCTCAAAAGCTTTATCGAAACTAAGATCAGTTACTAAAGAGTAGAATTTCCTGAAGTTGTCCAGATTATAGGAATCGATCAAGAAGCTGATAAAGGAAGAGGCTTCATTTAATGCAATGTTCACCGGAGCTTTTCTGTAATCTGAACTTATCTTAAGCTCGGATAAAGGGATAAGAGAGCCTTTTTCTTTGAGTTTTTTAGCGTAATAATGGCTTATTCCAAAATACCCTGAAGCACCTTCGGTTACAAAGGCAGGAGCATAGCCCCAGAACTCATATAGAAGCAAAAGCAGAGGTCCAGGGAAATCAACGCTTTCTTTTTCCTTATCAAACAGCACATAGATTTTATGTTTGTTTGGATCCAAACTTAAGTTCAACCTTTGATCCCAGATCGCCTCCGGAATCTGGCAGGGACAGATAAAGTAGTCGATCTTCAGGGTCTGGGGATAGCTGAACTTGAAGTAATTCCTTATCTTTCTGTAATCTAATTCTAAATAGTTTTTATTCATATTCCAGAAAAAATCTGCCAGGGAGTTTTCCATATAAGTAAAAGCGAAGTGAACACTCTTATTATTATAAAGCCATAAACTATCAGTCAAAAGATAATCACAGTTATCTTCTTTCTCTATATATCTTTTAGGGGTCAGCTCTACATTGAATACCCGCCCTTTTTTCAATTTGATATCTTTTATTGAATAGGTATGACCCATCCCAATAAGAAAATCTTTGAAAATCCTCTCCATTTCCGGAGCTAAGGAGAAAAGGTTTAGATTGAGCTTCAGATTCAGGCTATCAATTCCCTGAAAACTTAAACTCAAGCTGAAATTCCCCATAAAAAGGGTTGAGGTAACCCCTTCTTTGACTTCTATCTCTCTTTCCTCTATGGTTTTAAAAGAAAGGGCATCCCCTTTGATCCCCTCTTTTAAATTCAGTTCTACTTGAAGGTATTTTGCAGCCAGAGCAGTGGATGAATTCAGAGTTATAATTAAAAACAGGAAAAAGAGTATGTTTTTTAATTTCATAATTTTATCCTTTATATAAATTTCTTAATATCGTTAAGTTTTTCTTATCCATATTTTCTTCTTTAGGTGTCTCTAAGATTTTTGGAATTTTCTCCAACCTTTTATCATTTAAAATTAACCTGAAAGCCTCCAATCCTATGAACCCTTTACCGATATGTTCGTGCCGGTCAACTCTTGACCCCAAATCCTTTTTTGAATCGTTCATATGAATGACTTTCAATCTATTTAAGCCTATGATTTTGTCGAACAGTTTGAAGGTTTTCTCATAAACTTTTTTATCTCTTATATCGTAACCCGCCTCAAAGGTATGAGCAGTATCATAACAGACTCCTAATCTCTCATCCTCTTGAGTTAAATCTATGATTTGAGCTATTTGCTCGAATTTATATCCAATAGAACTTCCCTGTCCAGCAGTGGTCTCTAAGCAGATTTTGACTTTATAATTTTTACTTTTAGAATGAACCCAGCTTAAAGAATCTGCTATCCTTTTTATCCCCTCTTTTTCATCCGGATTTGAGCCCGGATGCATAACTAAATAGAGTAACCCAAGTTTCTCTGAACGGGTTAACTCTAAGAGCAGAGCTTCTCTGGATTTCTGTAGAAGCTCTTTATCCCCTGAGCCAATATTTATAAGGTAAGAATCATGCCCAACTACTGGAACAATCCCTGTCTCCTTCTGAGCTTGTTTAAATCTGTCTATATCTTCTGAGGTAAGCTCTTTTGCCTTCCACTGATTGGCACTTTTGGTGAAAATCTGAATTGTTGCACACCCAAGTTCTTTCCCTGAGTAGAGAGAGTTAAAAAAGCCACCTCCGATAGACATATGCGCACCGATTAAAATCATAAGTATAACCTCATATTTTCGGTTAGCTTGAAACCTTAACAAAAATTACAATCGCCGATCAACTCTTTCGTAAGGCAAAGTTTTTCAATCTCATCTCTAATGCTCAGGCAATCAATCTTTAACTTATCTGCAATACAAATTAATTCATTTGCTTTATCACGTTTCTTTAATATCTCGTCTAATTCTTCTCTTATTTTCTCTGGATTTTTACATAACCCGTACTCCTCAAATGATTCATCTCTAATCGATTTTAGTAAAGGCACGTCAGATATTTCCTCAAATTTTAAACTTAAATCTCCATCATTTGGAACTATCTGTTTTCTTACTATAAATTTAGCTAAGTGGCAACTTTTTATCCATTCTGAGCTTCTCCTGTATAAACGATTGTATTCTGATAGGTCAATTTTTGATGAAATCTGTTCCTTAATTTCTTTTGCATAAGAAAGGCAGTCCTTCACATATTCTTCAGCTATTAATTTGAAAGCTCCATATTTTTCCAAAATTGTTGGATAGTGCCTATCCATTGCATCTTTATACAAATATTGGTTTATTGGCTTTACATAAGTAGGCTCCTCATAATTTAAAAAGTAATATTCAGATAACACTGGGTTTGGAGTGACAGTATTTTGCTCATATTTTGTTTCCGATTTTATTTGCAAATTAACTCTTTTTCTTTCAAGCACAGGAAGCCAATGATTTTTTAAAATTTCTAAAATAGGCAGAAAGACTTGCTCTTGAATTTCCTTTAAATGTTTTTGTCTGCTTTCTTGAGTAATCTTCCATCGCTCTTTTTTTATTCCAACAAAATAACCACCTAGCATGGCAAGTATATTGATGAAAATCTGTAGAATAAAATTCATCATTTCTATAAATCTGCTTGTTATTCCTTTAAATTAAACATTTACCTTCCAGAAAACTTGAAAAACTCCTCCGTTACTTTGGCATCATCACAGACGATGCACTCCAAAATTTCCCTCCCTTGATGAGAGGGATAAAGGGAGGGTGCCCCTCTCCCGCAATAAGAGAGGGAATCCTATACTACCATAACCTCTGCCTTTTGTTCAGATAAGAAAACAAAGCCCGATCAAAAGGAACTGAGGTGTCTAATAATACATAATCGATCAAACTCTCCCGACACTCTAAGGTATATCTATTCAAAAACTCCTTTAACCTATCCTGATACTCTTTTCTTATCTGCCAGGGTGAGGTCCAGAGCTCCTCTTTAGTTTCCAAATCTTTAAAAACTGCCTCATTGTCAAAAGCAAAACTTTGTTCCTTGGGGTCTAATATATGAAAAACGATCACCTCATGCTTTTTATGTCTGAAATGCTTTAAACCAGAGATTATCTCCTCTGGCTTGTCAAAAAGGTCAGAAAGAAGGATAATCAAACCCCTTCTTTTTATCCTCTCCGCCATCTGGTGTAAAGTTGAGCTTATATTTGTAGTCTCAGAGGGTGAAAGTTTATCTAATTCTTTTAAAAGGTTATGCAGATGGCTTAAGGTTGATTTCGGAGGTATATATTTTTTTATCTTTTGATCGAATATCACCAAGCCAACAGAATCCCTTTGCTTGAGCATAAGATAGGACAAAGCCGCACAAAGATAAGAGCCATATTCTAATTTATTTATTCCGTTAGAGGAATAACCCATAGAGCCGGAGATGTCTAAGAGGAGATAAGCTTTCAGGTTAGTCTCTTCCTCAAATTCCTTGACAAAATATCTATCAGTCTTACCATAAACCTTCCAGTCGATATTCCTCAAAGGGTCACCGGGCATATACTGCCGGTGCTCAGCAAACTCCACCGAAAACCCATGATAAGGGCTGC
>CAZMZF010000055.1:0-7309 GCA_964570765.1 uncultured Ignavibacteria bacterium | reverse complement strand
TGGTTATCGCCGCAGTTAAGGTGGTCTTCCCATGATCTACATGCCCTATCGTCCCGATGTTCACATGCGGCTTGGTCCGCACAAACTTAGCCTTGGCCATTTCTTGCTACCTCCATAAAATATTATAATTCACTTTAATTAATAACCTCTAACTTTAGATAAGATTTTCTCAGAAAGGTTTTCCGGCACCTCCTCATATCTGGAGAATTCCATAGAGAAAACTGCTCTGCCCTGAGTAAGAGATCTTAATTCAGTGGCATAACCGAACATCTCAGAAAGAGGTACCATAACAGAAATAACCTGAGCATCTGCCCGTGGGTGAATCCCTGAGATATTACCTCTACGGGCATTAAGGTCACCAATAACATCTCCCATATATTCTTCTGGAACAACCACCTCCACCTCCATCATCGGCTCTAAAAGCTTGGGGAAAGCTCTCCTGGCACCATCCTGAAATGCCATCGAGGCTGCGATCTTGAAAGCCAGCTCAGTTGAATCGACCTCATGGTAACTACCATCGTAAAGGATAACCTTTATGTTCACCATCGGGTAGCCAGCCAGGACCCCATTTCCCATCGCCTCTCTAACACCTTTTTCGATCGAAGGGATAAACTCTTTGGGAATTACACCACTGGAAATTTGTTTCTCAAAGACAAACTTACCTCCTGGGGGTAAAGGCTCTAATCTTATCTTCACATGACCGTATTGACCCTTCCCACCAGACTGACGTATAAACTTACCCTCTGCTTCTACCGGAATAGAGATAGTCTCTTTATAAGCCACCTGAGGTTTTCCAACATTGGCCCGCACTCTGAACTCTCGTATTAACCGTTCAAGCAAAATTTCTAAATGAAGCTCGCCCATGCCTGAGATTATCGTCTGTCCAGTTTCCTCATTCAAACCCACCTTAAAGGTTGGATCCTCATCCGCTAATTTGGATAAAGATGCACTTAATCTATCCTGATCCGTTTTGGTTTTCGGTTCAATCGCCACAGAGATTACTGGATCTGGAAAAACCATCTTCTCCAAAACTATGGGATATTGTTTATCACATAAGGTGTTGCCCGTTGAAATGTTCCTGGATACGACAGCTGCGGCAATATCACCGGTAAAAACTTCCTGAATATCTTCTCTTTGATTAGCATGCATTCTTAATATCCTGCTTAACCTTAGCTTCTCTTCACTATTGCTATTCAATACCATAGACCCCACCTTGACCCATCCGGAATAAACTCTGAAGTAAGCTAATTTACCTACGAAAGGGTCACTTACTATTTTAAAAGCTAGTGCAGAAAATGGTTCATCATCCGATACTTTCCTCTCTTCAATTTCTCCACTTTCCGGGTTAATTCCTTTTACCGCAGGTAGATCCAGAGGCGAAGGTAGAAAATCGACCACTGCATCTAAAAGTTTCTGCACCCCTTTATTTTTGAAAGCCGCACCACATAGTACCGGGACAACTTTCGCATCCAGACACGCTTTTCTCAAAGCTTTTTTAATCTCTTGCGGCTCAACTGGCTTTTCATTTAAAAAATTTTCCATGAGCTTATCATCATAATCTGATAAAGCCTCTAAAATTTCCTCTCTTTTCTTTCGGGCTATGTCTGTAAATGATTTAGGGACAGGATGGTCTTCAAAAGTAGCTCCAAAAGTTTCCTCATGATAGATTCGATAGTTCATCTCAATCAGATCAATAATTCCGGCAAACATATCTCCCTGACCTACAGGAATCTGAATAGCCATCGCTTTAGTGCCCAATCTATCTCGCATCATCTGTAGAGTATTCTCAAAATCAGAACCAACCCGATCCATCTTATTGACAAAAGCTATTCTGGGAACACCATATTTATCCGCTTGCCTCCAGACCGTCTCAGATTGTGGCTCAACCCCTCCAACCCCGCAAAAAATGACAATGGCGCCATCTAAAATCCTTAAAGACCTTTCTACTTCAGCTGTGAAATCTACATGTCCTGGAGTATCAATAATATTTACCCTATGCTCCTGCCAGTAACAGGTAGTAGCGGCTGAGGTTATGGTTATACCTCTTTCTCTCTCCTGTTCCATCCAGTCCATAACTGCAGCCCCTTCATCCACCTCCCCCATCCGATAAGTTTTTCCAGTATAATAGAGAACCCTTTCGGTAGTGGTGGTTTTCCCTGCATCTATATGTGCCATTATACCTATATTCCTTATTTTTGGTAAGGGAAACTCCCTTGACATAAAAAAACCTCTACTTATTCTACTTGTCTGTGGAAACCTTTACAACACGGAATCCACTCAGCAAGTGGAGGTTTTAAACCTGATCCGTATTTTATGTTTCCAACCTTTATTTCACTTTCCCCCTCTAAACCAACCAATGGTTAGAAGGGAATTTAATTCATTCCTCGTTTGGAGTTTTAGATCCGATTTTTGAATACTTTTTAAACTCTAATCTCAATCTACACTAAATACTCCTTTAAATTCTGAATTTTATTTACTTCAAGCTGCCATTCTACAAACCTGATTTATATTACCTGCTCCACCTTTACCATCTGAAATGAGCAAAAGCGCGGTTAGCTTCTGCCATCTTATGAGTATCTTCTTTCTTCTTTATAGAACTTCCTTCATTTTTAGAAGCGGCGATCAATTCGGCTGCCAATCTATCTGACATAGTATGCTCAGCTCTTGCCCTGGCGTATGATATTATCCATTTTATAGCTAAAGAAGTCCTTCTTTCTGATCGAACTTCAATTGGCACCTGGTAGGTTGCTCCACCTACCCTCCTGGGCTTCACCTCTAAAACCGGTTTTACATTACTAACCGCTTTCTGGAAAACCTCTATTCCTGGTTGACCGGATTTTTTCTCTATAGTCTCTAAGGCTCCATAAAATATCTGCTCAGATACGCTTTTCTTACCCTTCCGCATGACATTGTTTATAAACTGGGTAACCAGTATATTCCCATACTTGGTATCAGGTAACAACTCTCTTTTGATCGTTTTTTTCTTTCTTGCCATATTTTCCTACTCAAGTAACCTTTTTAGGTTTTTTAGTTCCATATTTAGACCTTCCCTGCTTTCTTTCACCCACTCCACTGGCATCCAGAGTGCCACGAATAATATGATATCTAACTCCAGGAAGGTCTTTTACTCTTCCACCTCTAATCAGAACAATCGAGTGTTCCTGAAGGTTATGCCCTTCGCCCGGTATATACGAGGTTACTTCAATCCCATTAGTCAGTCTAACCCGGGCTACTTTCCTTAAAGCAGAATTAGGCTTTTTGGGAGTAGAGGTGTATACTCGAGTACAAACCCCTCTTCTCTGAGGAGACCCTTGCAGGGCTGGGGTCTTTTCCTTCCCTCTTTCCTTTTTCCTGCCGATTCTTATCAGTTGATTAATAGACGGCAACTTCTACTCCTTTTAATGAACAATCTCTCTATCCCTCTCTATCTTATGTTTTTCAAAACAAATTCTTAACACGTAAATTTTTTAATATAAAAATAATTACATCATTGTCAAGCATTTTCTTTGACAATTTTTGCTTCTTCTTCAATTTTTTCTTCCTCTTTCAGTTGAACATTTCTGTAATATTCCAGTCCGGTACCTGCAGGGATAAGACGACCGATGATCACATTTTCCTTCAACCCCAAAAGAAAATCTGTCTTCCCTGAGACAGCCGCCTCAGTCAATACCCTGGTTGTTTCTTGAAAAGAAGCCGCAGAAATAAAGCTATCAGTAGTCAAAGACGCTTTAGTAATCCCTAAAAGCAGGGGCTGGAATCTTGCTGGCTCGCCGCCTTCAGCAATTACCTTTTCATTCTCTTCCCTGAATCTTATCTTATCCACCTGTTCACCTTCCAGGAAATTAGTGTCTCCTACATCTTCCACCCTGACCTTTTGAAGCATCTGCCTTACTATCGTCTCGATATGCTTGTCATTAATCTTCACCCCTTGCAATCGATAGACTTCCTGGATCTCATTAACCAGATATTCCTGAACTGCATTAGGGCCTTTGATCCTTAAAATGTCATGTGGATCTATCGATCCTTCACAAAGCCTATCACCTGCTTTCACCCGGTCATCTGAATGAACTCTCATATGCTTTCCATGAGGTATAAGATATTCTCTAATCTCCCCTTGATCTCCGCGCACAAACACCTGCGTAGTCCCGCGGATTATCTTGCCGAATTCCACCATACCATCTACTTCGCTTACAATAGCTGGCTCTTTTGGCTTTCTGGCTTCAAAAAGCTCTGCTACACGTGGAAGTCCACCAGTGATATCTCTGGTCTTGGAAATCTCTCTCGGTATTTTCACTAAAGCATCTCCAGCCTCAACCTTATTGCCATTATGCACTAATAGATAAGCTCTGGTTGGAACAGAGTAATTTCCTACCTTCTTACCTTTTTCATCGATAATAGCTATATGGGGTCTGAGGTTTTTCTCCCTCTGTTCAACCACCACTCTCTGACGCAACCCTGTGGTCTCATCCAGTTCTTCCCTGAAGGTCAGATCTTCGATCAGATCAATGAACTCCACTTTTCCACTGCTGTCTGAAAGTATGGTGCTGGAGTAAGGGTCCCATTCAAACAAAACATCTCCCTTCTGAACCTGGCTTCCTTCATTTATCTTTAAAACTGCCGCATAAGGGACATTATATTTTGCCCAGACATTGCCCTGTGCATCCACTAAATCGATCTCACCTTCTCTACCCAAAACTGCCTTTGCTCCATCTTTTCTGGTAACCATTTTAACCTTTTTAATAGTTACCTTTCCATCCGCTTTAGCAGTTGCTTTAGAATGTTCAGCAATACGGGCGGCTGTACCTCCGATATGGAAAGTTCTTAGGGTAAGCTGTGTGCCCGGTTCTCCAATGCTCTGAGCAGCCACCACCCCCACGGCCTCGCCTAACTCTACCATTCTACTGGTAGCCAAATTTCTTCCGTAACATTTGGCACAAACTCCTCTTTTGGATTCACAGGTTAGAACCGATCTTATCTTCACGGTTTCAATACCGCGCTCCTCAATTCGAGCAGATGCATCTTCATCGATCTCCTCACCTGCTAAGGCTATTACCTCATTCGTAATTCGATCGATGATATCTTCTAAAGCTACCCGTCCCAGGACTCGATCCTTTAAAGACTCGATCACCTCTTCGCCTTCTTTCAAAGCTACAACATTTAAACCCAAAATCGTTCCGCAATCGATCTCATTTATAATCACATCCTGAGCCACATCCACCAGCCGGCGAGTAAGATAGCCGGCATCTGCTGTTTTAAGGGCTGTATCGGCTAACCCTTTTCTGGCTCCGTGCGTGGAGATGAAATATTCCAGCACACTTAAGCCCTCTTTGAAGTTAGAGGTGATTGGAGATTCTATGATCTCCCCTATTTGACCGGTGATCTTTTTCTGAGGCTTAGCCATCAACCCTCTCATCCCGGCTAATTGTCTTATCTGGTCTTTACTACCTCTGGCTCCAGAATCTGCCATCATAAATACAGGATTAAATCCATCTTCCGCTTTCTTCAACTCCTCAAACATCACCTCTGCCACCTCATTGGTGATATGGGTCCAGGCGTCGATAACTTTATTATATCTTTCTCCGTTGGTAATCACTCCTTTCTCATACTGCTGCTGGATCTTCTCAACCTCTTTTTTGGTTCTCTCAATCAACCTCTGTTTTTCCTTCACTGGGATTATCATATCGTCTATTCCCACAGTTATCCCGGCTAAGGTAGCATATAGAAATCCGACCCTTTTTAACTCATCTAAGAGAAAAGCTGTACGAGAATTACCTAATTGACGATAAGCCTGAGAGATCAACTCTTCAATCTTACTCCTATTGGCTAGATCATTAAAGAAACCGAGTTCTGGAGGTATAACCTGATTGAATATTAGTCTGCCAGGAGTAGTTTCCACTAACTTGCCATTTAATCTTACCTTCACCTGGGCATTGAGCCCTACTAATTTATCCTCTAAAGCGAACAGCACTTCCTCCACCGATGAGAAAATCTTACCCTCACCCTTATCATGAGGTTTAATCTTGGTAAGATAATAGGCTCCCAGGACAATATCTTGAGAAGGAGTAGAAATTGGCCTCCCATTAGAAGGAAGGAGAAGGTTATTTACCGAAAGCATCAAGACTCTTGCTTCTAACTGTGCCTCGAAGGATAAAGGAATATGCACCGCCATCTGATCACCATCGAAATCAGCATTAAAGGCTGAGCATACCAGTGGATGAATTCGGATAGCTTTACCTTCAACCAAAACCGGATAAAAGGCTTGAATACCTAAACGGTGTAAGGTAGGGGCTCGATTTAAAAGTATAGGATGATCCTGAATGATCTCCTCTAAGATATCCCATACTTCAGGCTTCTCCTTTTCCACAAACTTCTTGGCTGACTTAACCGTTGAAACAAATCCTTTTTCCTCTAATTTCATTATAATAAAGGGTTTGAAAAGCTCTAAAGCCATATTCTTAGGAATACCACATTGATGGAGTTTAAGTTCTGGACCAACTACAATAACCGATCTTCCAGAGTAATCTACCCTTTTACCCAAAAGGTTCTGTCTGAATCTTCCTTGCTTACCTTTAAGAAGATCAGAAAGTGACTTCAAAGGTCTTTTAGTATCACCCCTCACCGATTGTGACCTTCTCCCATTATCTAATAGAGCATCTACTGCTTCCTGCAACATCCTCTTCTCATTTTTCAGAATAACTTCCGGAGCTTTTATCTCTATCAGCTTCTTCAATCGATTATTTCGATTGATAACCCTTCGATAGAGGTCATTCAAATCCGAGGTGGCAAATCTTCCCCCCTCTAATGGAACCAAAGGCCTTAAATCTGGAGGGATAATCGGAAGGACCCTCATTATCATCCATTCAGGTTTATTATTAGACTGTCTGAATGACTCTATCACCCTGAGTCGTTTTAAGATATCTTTTTTCCTCTGGGCTGAAGTTTCCATCCTGACCTGTGCTCTTAAGGAGATGGAAAGTTCCTCGATATCGATCTGCCTTAAAAGCTCCAGTATAGCTTCAGCTCCCATTTTGGCTACAAACTCCTTACCAGCCTCCTCTAATTGTTGATATTCTTCTTCAGTTATAATATCCTTATATTTCAGATGGGTATTACCAGGATCAAGAACAATATATGACTCATAATATAAAATCCTTTCCAGGTTACGAATAGACAGATCCAGAAGGTATCCCATCCGGGTGGGGATCGACTTAAAAAACCAGATGTGAGAAACCGGAACAGCTAATTCGATATGTGCCATCCTCTCTCTTCTAACCCTGGATTGGGTAACCTCTACCCCACATCTATCGCA
>CAZMZF010000054.1:0-7416 GCA_964570765.1 uncultured Ignavibacteria bacterium | reverse complement strand
CTCACAAACTGAAAATCAAAGACTTCGGCAACAACCCCCGGGGGCCTGCCCCTACCCTGTCTACTGTCTACTGTATGCTTTTAGCTTCCTCAGCCTTTCCTTAGCATCTACAATTTCTGGTATCCCCGAGTCTGCCTCCTTCCATGTATCCAGAAACTCCTCGTATTTCTCAATCGCCTTTTTATTCCAGCTCGATTTCTCATAAGCCAGGCCCAAAAGATAGTAAGCTTTCACGGCTATGCTGGTGTTTATCCTGGCATCTTCATATCTTAAAAGTGCCTTTTCTAATTTAGCTACTGCCTCATCCAGTCTGCCTGCCTCCAGGTAAATCTTTGCAAGAGCACAAAGCCTGTAAAAAGATGGAGTTGGGGCATCTTTTTCTGCCTTTTCAACATAATCTATTGCAGTCTTAAGGTTTCCTTTAGCCTGTTCAATGTTACCTAAGGTCCACCAATAACTATACATCAGGGTTGGATTTTTTCCCTCAATATCTTTTTTCAAAACCCGGGCAACTTCCTCAGCTTCAGCAATCTTTCCACTCTTTGCCAGCAGATAGATGTAATAATCCCTCCCACTCACCGGGTTATCAGGTGTGACCTTTTTAAGAATCTGTATACCCATTTGTGCTTCATTTAGTGCTAAACTCCACTTTTTCTTGTTTTCATAGATATCTGCTTTTGTGAAATGTTTTAATGCATTCAGCACTCCCTCTGCTTGTTCCATTCTGTCTGCGGCAATGCCGTCGTCTAAGACCTTAAGCGCATCTTCAAATCTTCCCTGGTATAGGGGGATTAAAGCTAAACAGACCCTTCCACTTGACCTCCAAAGCTTAGCATTGCTGGAAGAAAGTGCCTCATAACAGCTTTCCGCTCGGGCATAATCCTTTTTGAAAAGATACATATCCCCCAGTTTGCACCGAGAAAAATAGAAATCCAGTTTTATCTCTAAAGCTTTTTTGTAAGACTCAATTGCCTGATCTATCTTACCATTCCAGGCATATAAATCAGCTCTTGTATCATAGGGGTTAGGTTCATCCGGGGCTAATTCTATATATTTGTTTATAGCCCAGATGGATTTATCAAAATCCCCCATATAATTGTAGGTATAGGCAAGCTGATTATAAGCAAGCTTATAGAGAGGGTCTATCTGTATGGCTTTGCTAAAATAATGAACTGCTTCTTGAAACTTCAGCAAGTTGGCATGCATTTCACCTAATCTTAAAAATGCTACCTTCTCATCTGGATAACGTTCTACCATCTTTTGCAGTTCTTTAATCGATTGAGCATAATCACCTAATAAAAATGCTTCCAAGCTTTCGATTTTAAGTTTCTCCTTCTCGGTAACCTTATCTGAATATTTCATTGCTTTAGTTATCAACTCTTTCGCTGCCCTATTATCGCCGTTAGTATTTTTAATTAGAGCCAACCCATGATATGCCATGGCAAAAGTGGAATCATATTCCAGTGCTTTCATAAAACTTTTCTCCGCCTCTGTCCAGTAATATTTATTAAAGTAGTCCATACCCTCCAGATAGTAGCGATACGCCTCTTGCGAGTGAGTAGTAACATCTGCCACCTTAGGAGTCTCTTCTTTCTCTGCTTGAGCAGGAAGGGAGAGGTCCTTTTTTATCTTTAGTGTCAGCTTGTCCACAATTGAGAATATCTGCTCCTGGGGCTCTCCGGTAATGCGCTGGGCTGCCAACACTTTACTGCTTTTAACCTCCACCAACTGCGAGGTTAGTATAACCTGGGGCTCAACTTGAAGGATACTGCCCAAAAGCATCCATATGGCTCCTGCCTTTCTCGCTACTTCTGAAGCCACGCTTTTGTCTATTACCTTCACGCCTTCTTTCCCCAACAGCTTCAGGATATCGTATAATCCCTGACTGGACACCACATTCATATATTGAGATTCAGAAAGACCAGTTATCAAAAGGTTAGTTACTATCTCCCCTAATCTGTCCTTATCCTCTCTGTCCACTAAATTCTCAAAATACATAATGGCTAAAGAATTTTCCTTGGCTACTGCCCCCTTTTCCGGACCTATCTCAAATTTGAAAGGTCTAAGGATTAGGAAAAGTAAAATCAGGATAAAAACGATTGAGGTGGGAACTACTATCGGCAGAATTTTTCTTTTTGGCTTTGGTACAATAATTTCTTTAGGAATCTGACCTGTCTTCACGTATTCCAAACTTTTCTTCTCATGCCTTAAATCTGCAAGTAAATCATCTATATGCTGGTATCTTTCTTCTTTATCCTTGGCTAATGATTTGAAGGCTATCCGCTCCAATTCAGATGAAACTTGATTGTTGTATCTGGCAACTGGCTGGGCTTCTTCGTTGATTATTGAATAGACAATTGCGGCTTGATGCTCTCCACCAAAAGGAAGCTTCCCGGTTAAAAGCTCATACAATACAACTCCAAAGGAGAATATATCGCTTCTCTGGTCAACCTCTTCACCTTGAGCCTGCTCAGGTGACATATAGGCAAGAGTTCCCAAGGTTGAGCGAGTTTTAGTTAGCTTTGTGGCTCCCTTTAATTTTGCCAGTCCAAAGTCCATTATCTTTACCTGCCTTCGAGGAGTAAGCATAATATTGTCAGACTTGATATCCCGGTGCACTATACCTTTTTCATGAGCTATGGCTAAACCTTCACATATCTGTATCCCGATATCTAAAACCTTTTTTATAGAAAGTGTCTCTTTCTCAATTAATTGTTTCAGTGTCTGCCCTTCACAATACTCCATAACTATAAACATCTGCCCCTCAAACTCATCGATCTCATAAATGGTGGTGATATTAGGATGGTTTAAAGCTGATGCGGCTTTGGCTTCGTGGATAAATCTTTCCTTCTCAACAGAATCAGAGGTTAGATGCTGCGGCAGAAACTTCAAAGCTACTATACGGTCCAGCTTGGTGTCCTGGGCTTTATAGACTACTCCCATCCCGCCTTCACCCAGTTTTTCCAAGATGTTGTAATGAGAAATAATTTTACCAATCATAGAGCACACCTCCCGCTTACGCTTCGCTTCAGCGGGATCCGCAAAACTGCAACCACTCGCTGAAAAAACGCTCGTGGGCAGTTTTGGGACATCCCACCCTCACCCAGCTTCTCTAAGATTTTGTAATGCGAAATAGTTTTACCGATCATCAGGTTTCCCTTTCTGTGGCTCTCGAACTCATCCCCCGATCCCCTTCTCTTGCAAAGAGAAGGGGTGTTTAAGTCCCTCTCATTTTAAGAGAGGGATTTAGGGTGAGTTCACCATGTTAAAATCGTCTGACCAATCATTTGGTTTCACTCATCAATACAATATCATTGCTTTGTTCCCCACGGACGACGGCAAGGTACTTCCCATCCTTGGACCAGGCAAAATTGTAAATGATGTCTGTTGTGTAGTGCGTCAACTGATATGGCTGCATCGTGTTGAGCGGGAGGACAAAGAGATTTGAGACCCCGCCACGTGTGCCGACGTAGAGAAGTGATTTACTATCCGGCATCCATTTTGGACGCCAACCTGTTGCCGGAAGATCGAACACCTTCAGCAGTTTGCCGTTATCAGTGGAAATCACAGCTTGCTGCCAGCGGTCCAATTTTACATCATAGTATTCTGCCAACATCAACTTTCCATCGAATGAGATTCCCCTCAAACGCATTACATCATCCGATACCTTCGTAAGTTCACCCCCTTCAGATGGCACTTTCCAAATTTTAATCTTTCCTTTATCACGGTAACTAGAGAAATAAATCCATTTACTATCCGGTGTGAAGGTCGGATTGTAATCATCCACTCCTGATGTCAGTTGCTTTTGGTTCCTGCCATCCATATCCATCCGCCATACATGCGGTGTTTTATCGCGCCAGGATAAATAGGCGATTGAAGTCCCGTCCCAGGAGACAGATGGACTATTTTCCCCTGTGGAATCCGTTGTTAATTGCTGGCGATTCGAACCATCTCCGTTCATAATCCAAATATCATCGTTTCCGCTGACCTGCGATTGAATGACCAGACGGCCATCCGGTGTCCAATCCAAACCACCCGTTCCTTCGAAGTGTGTAGAGCGGGAGGTGATCTCTTTTGCACGCCGGTAATCTCCTTGGGGAAGGACGGAGATATTGGTGTTGTAACTCATCTGCACGACCAGAAGTTTCGACTGGTCAGCAGTGATGCTCAGACTGGAATTGCCATAATCATTCAGATCATTGGTGATACGATGCACTTCACCATCACCAACAGATACATACCAGAGCTGATTATTAGATAAACCTGACTGGTACTCTGAGCCGATCACAATTATTCCTCTATTGTCTTTAGTCCAAACGGTTCTGGACACGGAATTCCATTTGTGCGATGTCGCAAGGTGCGAGCTACCATCAGCAACTGAAACCAGAAGGACACTAATATATAAACCTCCGACAGTGCTTCCTGCAGCACAGGCTATCGTCTTTCCATCGGGCGACCAAGCGGGTGCCTCATCTCCATTGTTAATGAAAAAATCCTCCCCACGGCGGTGAACAAGCTTTTGTTGAGCGTTCCCGTCCGCATTACATACCATCAGCGCTTCTTCTCCTTCAGTTGGAAACTGGCGGAGAAATGCAAACCGGCGTCCGTCCGGCGAGACAGCGACGGAACCGATGATATTATTCAGCAGCTTCCTAGGCATACCGCCGAGAACAGGAATCTGGAAAAGTGCACTCTCGCGGTTTCGTGAATCATATACCACATAGTAGATATGCTCACCATCAGGAGAGAATGTGAACCCTCCGTAGGCAACATCTAATGGAGCAATAATCTGGATGCTGCTGGCGGCGCTCACCTGCCGCATCCATACGCTTTCTTTCCCTGATTCAGTAATCACATAGACCACGTATTTTCCATCCAGAGAAAGCACCGCCTGCAATGCTTTGCCGTTAGTCGCGATTCGTGACAGCTTAAAAGAATGAAAGGGGTAGTGTTCTGAGACCCTTCTCTTCTCTCCGCTAATAAAAAATCTCATAACTAGGAAGATAAGGAGAACACCGACAACCCCGATGCCAGCGCCCCAGAAATATTTTGTGTTCTTCGACTTGGTAATCTGCGCAAGGGACGAAGGAGAGGGCAATAAGACATCGCCTTGAGGAACAGAGATATCCGGGCTGGAGGTCCTGACCACTCTTGTCGATTGTCTCTTGAGACGGCGCAAATCGATGAGCATATCGTTCATTGACTGGTAGCGATCGTTCGGATCCTTTTCAAGCACTCGATTGATAACGTGAAGAAACTCTGAAGAGAGCTCTGGGCGGTATTTTTGAATCGGTTCCGGCTCTTCATTCAGGATGGAATACATCATCGCCGCCTCATGCTCTCCTTTGAAGGGAAGCTGTCCGGTAAGCATCTCGTAAAGAACAATCCCAAAGGAGAAAATATCAGACCTCGCATCAACTTCACCACCTTGAATCTGCTCCGGTGCCATATAGGCAAGGGTCCCAACCGTGCTGGAGGTTTTGGTCAGTTTAAGAGAACCCTTTAGCTTTGCCATCCCAAAATCCATCACTTTGACCTGGTTTTTGGAATTTATCATTATGTTATCAGATTTAACATCCCGATGGACTATCCCCTGGTTATGCGCCTCCTTTAATGCCTCCCCAATCTGAATAGCGTAGGTTATTGCTTCGTTCACTGAAAGAGGCTTGCTCTCAAATTTCTTTCTCAAAGTTACTCCATCCACATATTCCATCAAGATGAACTGCTGACCTTTTTCCTCTTTAATATCATAAATTACACAGACGTTAGGATGATTTAAAGCAGAGGCTGCTTTTGCCTCTTGAAGGAAACGAGCTTTCTCCGCTTCGCTGGCAACCAGCTCAGGCGGAAGAAACTTCAAAGCCAACAAGCGATCGAGCTTAGTATCCTGGGCTTTATAGACCACACCCATCCCACCTTCGCCAAGCTTCTCAAGAATCCTGTAATGAGAAATCGTTTTACCAATCATCTTTTAATCTCCGATAACTTTTCTCTCCCTTAATGGGAGGGATAAAGGAAAGGTGAAATCTTTATTATCTTTCCCTCTCCTTGACCCTCTCCCACAAAGGCATCATACGCCCGAACAGGATCATCCGGAGCTACATATTCTCCCATGCTCTGGGGAAGCATTTGCATTTGATATCTATCACCATATCGATATGCCATAATTTTAGGCTCCTTTCATATTTATTATTACACCACAATATAGCATATCGCACCTTGATCACTATACTCTATTCCCCAAAATCTATATCCCCTCGTAATAATTACGACACAGCCTCTTGTGGGAGAGGGGTCACCTCCCCTTACCCCTCCCATCAAGGGAGGGTAAGTCCGAAGCTTTTGTAAGCATCTCACCAGAGACGCAACAGCGCTGTAAAACGAGTTTTCCAGCAATCTATTTCACCTCAAGCTCATAAGGCATAAGGTAGAAAACCCTCTCCTGATTAAATTCCTCTAACTTCTCAAGGTCTTTCAGAATCTTCTTTGAGCCTAAAAAGGAGAAAGCTTCTTCAAAATCCCAGTTTAAAAAACTCCATCTCTTAGGTAGGGTAACTATTTCAACTAAAGTCTTTTCTTTAATCCCTGCTTTTATTTTTGCGATTTCGATTGCCTGTTTTAACCCGCCCAACTCATCCACCAGCCCGTTTGCTTTAGCCTGATTCCCGGTCCAGACCCTGCCTCTGCCGATCTTGTCGATATCATCAAAGCTTTTCTTTCTACCCTGGGCCACCTTATTCACAAAATCATCGTAAAATTCCTTTGTCTGTTTTTTCACAATGTTTCTTTCTTCCTCAGTAAATCCTCTTTTGCTGGTGTAAAAATCAGAATGTTCCCCTCTTTTTAAAATCTGGGTGGAAAACCCTATCTTTTTGTAAAGACCGGATAAGTTGAACTTTCCGGAGATTACTCCGATAGAGCCGGTTATGGTTCCCGGGTCAGCTATTATGGTATCACCGGGGCAGGCGATGAAATATCCTCCTGAGGCGGTTACATCTGACATCGAAACGATAAAGGGTTTTTTACCCTTGCACAAGATTATCTCCCTCCAGATAACATCTGAGGCTATCCCTGAGCCCCCACGGCTATCTATTCTGAAAACAATTGCTTTGATAGATTTGTCCTCTCTGGCTTTTCTAATCGCCCGGGCAATGGTCTCAGAGCCCATCATCTTACCCAGGAAGATGTTGTTTCCACTCTCGCCAGATATAATCAAACCAGTTGCAAAGATGACTGCAATCTTCGGAGGTATCCCCCAGCTATATCGATGATTTTTTTCCTCTGCATATTGTCTAAAACTTCTCTTACATGGCTTTCCCCCGGTCAGGTCTTTGATAATATCATCTATCTGGTCGTAGAAGGCTAAATCATCCACCAGACCTTTCTCCTTTGCTTCTTTAGCAGAATAGGGTCCCT
>CAZMZF010000053.1:0-7474 GCA_964570765.1 uncultured Ignavibacteria bacterium | reverse complement strand
TGTGGTGAGTGTAAACAAAGGAATTACACTGAGACGAAGAATAAAAAGAAACATACAGATAGGGTGGAATTCAAAAAATATTGCCCCTTCTGTCGTAAGCATACTTTGCATAAAGAGGTTAGGTAGTTTAGAAGTAAAGGAGAATAAACAGTTTAGTTTCACAGGTCTGTAGCTCTAATGGCTAGAGCGCCGGTCTCCAAAACCGGATGATGGGGGTTCGAATCCCTCCAGACCTGTAAAGGGTTAAATATTTTTGTTTTTTATAACTTTTAAAATTTTTAACTATAATGTTCGAAAAGATTAAGAATTTTTTGAAAGAAGTAAAGTTAGAGCTGACCAAAGTTACCTGGACATCTAAAGAGGAGTTAATGGGCTCCACGGTAATTGTCATCCTGCTATCTTTAGTTTTAGCCCTCTTTATCGGAGGAGTAGATAAAGTAATAGCAGTTTTCATAAGTTTCATATTCAGATAATATGACTAAACTTGAGAAAAAATGGTATGTTGCTCATACCTATTCCGGTCATGAGCAAAAAGCAAAGAGATATCTGGAGAATGAGGTTGTGAATCGAGGGTTACAGGATAAAGTGGGTAGGGTCTTAGTTCCTACTGAGACTATTTTGGAGATGAAGCAGGGGAAAAGGACCACTACTGTAAAAAAGTTTTTGCCCAGCTATATTCTGATTGAGATGGAGCTCACCAAAGAAACACAACATTTAGTTACCTCTACTCCAGGGATTACAAGTTTCGTAGGTACCGGAGGGAAACCGGTTCCGCTTAGGGAAAATGAGGTAAAAAGGGTATTGGGCCAGGCAGAGAGAGGAAAGACCAGAGATTTTGAAGAGGTTCCCTTTAAAGCTGGTGACCCGGTTAAGGTAATCGATGGTCCCTTTACCGATTTCTCAGGTTTTGTCAGCGAAGTGAATATGGAGAGGAAACAGCTTAAAGTTATGGTGAGTATCTTCGGTCGTCCTACTCCAGTTGAGCTTGATTTTCTACAGGTTCAGCCGGTATAATTTAAAATTATATAGTTCAAGGAGAAAAATTGGCCAAGAAAGTTATTGCAACAGTTAAACTACAAATCCCGGCAGGTAATGCCAACCCTGCGCCGCCAGTTGGTCCAGCTTTAGGTCCGCACGGTGTGAATACTATGGAATTCTGCAAGGCTTTTAATTCTAAAACCCAGAGTCAATCTGGTCTGATTATTCCGGTTATTATCACTATCTATGCGGATAAAACTTTTACCTTTATCACCAAAACTCCGCCAGCCTCAGTATTACTTAAAAAAGCAGCTAAGATTGAGAAAGGCTCTGGAGAGCCTAATCGATTGAAAGTAGGGAAAGTAACTAAAGCCCAGATCAAGGAGATTGCTGAACTGAAAATGCCGGACCTGAATGCTGGCAGTCTGGAAAAAGCTATGTTGATGATAGAAGGAACAGCAAGGAATATGGGGATTGAGGTTATCGACTAAATTTTTTTCTAAAGGTCAGTTAATATGAAAAGAAGTAAAAAGTATAGAAAAGCTACAGAGCAATTAGATAGCTCTAAAGAATACACTTTAAACGAAGGGATAAAATTCGTAAAGGAGAATGCTTTTGCCAAATTTGATGAAAGCATAGAGCTATCAATCCGGTTAGGAGTGGACCCTAAATATTCCGATCAGATAGTAAGAGGTAATGTGGTTCTTCCTTTTGGTACTGGTAAAAAAGTTAGAGTTTTAGTCTTGACCAAAGGAGAAAAAGAAAAGGAAGCCAAAGAGGCGGGTGCAGATTTTGTAGGGTCGGATGAATATATAGAGAAAATCAATTCTGGCTGGGCAGATGTAGATGCCATAGTAGCTACCCCGGATTTGATGGGTGTTATAGGAAAATTAGGAAAGATCTTAGGTCCTAAAGGACTTATGCCTAACCCAAAATCTGGAACCGTAACCTTTGATGTGGCTAAAGCGGTTAAGGAACTGAAGGCTGGAAGAGTTGAGTTTAGGGTAGATAAGGCTGGTAATGTAGGTGCGGCTATAGGGAAAGCCTCATTTTCTGCAGAAAACCTTTACGATAACGCCAAGGTGCTCTTAGATGCGATCATAAGATCTAAACCAGCCTCAGCCAAAGGTCAATATCTGAAAAATATTACCCTTTCCTCTACTATGGGAGTTGGTATAAAACTGAATACCCAATTGATCATTGCTCTATTCAAATAAGATAGTAAAGGAACTAAAAATGTCACGAGAAGATAAAGCTAAAGTGGTTGAGGAACTAAAAGGTAAATTCAGTCGAAGTAAAAGTTTCTTTCTGACTGACCTTACGGGGCTAAATGTGGAAGAGATAACCGGCCTAAGAAAAGACTTAAGAGTTAAGAGGGTGGATTACAGAGTAGCTAAAAATAATCTATTCAGATTAGCAGCTAAGGATTTGTCTTTAGATTCAGTTATTGAGCATCTGGAGGGTTCAACTGGCATTGCTTTCAGCTATGAGGATCCAGTTACTCCGGCTAAAGTGCTTTATGAGTTGAACAAGAAATTGAATAAGCCTAAAATAAAGATCTTCTGGGTGGAAGGTAAGTTTTTTAAAGGAGAAGAATTAGAAAAATTAGCTAAACTACCTCCGAAAGAAATTCTTTATGCACAGATTATAGCCAGTCTAGATTCAGGTATGAGGAACTTGATTGGAAGTCTGGATGGGATTCTAAGAGAGTTTGTGGGCACATTGGATGCAATCATCAAATCGGAAAAAAAGAGTTGAAGCTGGAGTTAAATGTTTCAGGAGTGAAGAAGAAAAGAGTATAACCAAAAAATCATCTATTAAAAAAGAGGAAAAAGCAGAGGAGGTTAAATTGGAGAAAAGTAATGTAGAGAAAATCGTGGAGATGGTGGAGAAGATGACGGTCCTGGAATTGTCTGAGCTTTCAAAGAGTCTGCAGGAAAAGTTCGGTGTAACTCCAGCAGTGTCTATGGCTCAAGCATTTCCAGCCGCAGGTGCAGGAGCAGCTCCGGCCGGTGCAGCCGCTGAGGAGCAGACTGAATTTACAGTTCTCCTCAATGCGGCCGGTGAAAAGAAGATCCAGGTAATAAAGGTGGTCAGGGAATTGACCGGGTTAGGATTGAAAGAGGCTAAAGATTTAGTGGATAGGGCTCCCAAGCCGATTAAAGAGGGAGTTACCAAAGAAGAGGCTGAATCTATCAGGACTAAATTAGTTGAAGCTGGAGCAATAGTAGAAGTTAAATAGTTTTTAAGCGAAGTTCTACGGGCAAAATTTAGCAATTTGTAACTTTTGCCACACTTAAGGAGTGTGATCCAATTGGCAAAGGTAAGAAAAATCGAAAGGAAGTCCTATTCCAAATTTAAGGATATCTTAGATCTGCCTTATCTCTTAGAGGTGCAGAGAGAGTCTTTTAGAGATTTCCTACAGGCAGAGATCGAACCTGAAAAAAGGAAGAGCATAGGGCTTCAAGCGATATTTAGCGAGACTTTTCCTATAACAGATGTGCATGAGAACTATTCCCTTGAGTTTGTGAAATATATGCTTGGTCTCCCAAGATATAGCATTAGAGAATGTCAGGAAAGGAATATGACTTATGCTGCTCCGTTGAAAGCTACGTTGCGCCTGGTTATCCGGGAACCTGAAGGGAAAAGCAAAAGGGTAAGGGATATAATTGAGCAGGATGTTTTCTTAGGTGAACTGCCTATTCTAACTCCTACTGGCACTTTTGTGATCAATGGAGCAGAAAGGGTTATAGTTAGCCAGCTTCATCGATCTCCGGGTGTTTTCTTTGACGATGAGATTCATCCTAACGGCAAAAGGCTATATTCTGCCAGAATCATACCCTATCGGGGTTCCTGGGTAGAGTTCAATATTGATATAAATGATATAATGTATGTATATATCGACACCCGTAGAAGATTACCGATGACTACCTTTTTAAGAGCATTAGGCTTTTCTACTGATCTTGAGCTCATCAAACTTTTCTATGAAGTAGAGACCATCGAGATACCTGGTGTGCGCAAAGATAAAATCGTGGGTAGGATCTCCGCAGAAAGTGTGATCGAAAAGGAGAACGGAGCTACTCTCTTGCGAAGTGGCGAGGTCATAACTGAAGATCATCTGGAGAAAATTAGAGAATATAAAATCCCGAAACTCAGGGTTATAAAAACAGATTCGAGCAAAGATTCCCTGGTCATTATTAATACTTTACATAAGGACCAAACCGTCTCTCAAGAAGAAGCTCTTTTCAAAATCTATTCGATTTTGAAGCCTGGAGGTGAACCCCCCAGCGTGGAGATGGCTCAGTTACTTTTAGAAAGACTTTTCTTCAGTTCAAAGAGGTATGACTTAGGAGAAGTCGGAAGGTATAAACTTAACCAGAGCCTTTCCCTGGAAATCCCTCTGGAACAAACCACTTTAGACAAAAAGGATTTCATTGCCATTATAAAGTCTCTTATAAAATTGAGTAATGGCGAGGGCGAGGTTGATGATATAGACCACTTGGGTAACAGAAGAGCTCGTTCGGTGGGAGAGCTTCTTTCCAATCAGTTCTCGATTGGGCTCACTCGAATGGCTCGCACCATCCGTGAAAGGATGAGCTTGAGAGATACAGACTCCATTACCCCACATGATTTAGTTCATGCCCGAACTGTATCTTCAGTGGTTGAGAGTTTTTTTGGGTCCAGTCAGCTCTCACAGTTCATGGATCAGACTAATCCCTTGGCGGAGTTAACTCATAAAAGGAGACTTTCCGCTCTTGGACCAGGAGGGTTAACCAGGGAAAGAGCTGGATTTGAAGTCAGGGACGTGCATCATACCCATTATGGAAGGATGTGTCCGATTGAGACTCCAGAAGGACCTAACATTGGATTGATTGCCTCCCTTTCTACTTACGCTCGAATAAATAAGTATGGATTTTTAGAGACTCCATATCGAAAGGTAAAGAATGGTAAGGTGATTGACGAAATAGAATATTTAACTGCTGATCAGGAGGATAAATATTATATAGCCCAGGCGAATGAGCTTTTGAAAAAAGATGGTAGATTTGTTAATCCTTTAGTCAAAGCTCGATTTAAAGCGGATTATCCTATAGTACCCTCAGAGAAGATCGATTATATGGATGTTTCATCCAAACAGTTGGTAAGCGTTGCCGCGGCTTTGATCCCGTTCTTAGAGCATGATGATGCTAACCGTGCCCTTATGGGGTCTAACATGCAAAGACAGGCAGTCCCCTTACTTATCCCGGATGCACCCATTGTCGGAACCGGCATGGAGAAAAGAGCAGCTTTAGATTCAGGTGCAACTGTTGTTGCAACCAGAGGTGGTGTAGTCGAGAGCGTATCCTCGGACTCGATAGTTATTCGACCTTCAGATAAACATAAGGATACAGATGAATTCTTAGAATCAGATGAATATCGGCTACTGAAATTTAAGAGGTCCAACCAGGATACTTGCATTAATCAGAGGCCCTTAGTTAAGCTAGGAGAGAAAGTGGAAGCAGGAGATTGCCTGGCGGATGGCTTCTCCACCGATAGAGGTGAGCTTGCCTTGGGAGCTAATGTGCTGGTTGCCTTTATGCCCTGGAGGGGATATAATTTTGAAGATGCGATAATTGTCAGTGAAAGACTGGTCTCTGAGGATAGATTTACCTCCATTCACATTGAGGAATTTGAGCTTCAGGTAAGAGATACCAAAAGAGGACCTGAGGAGTTAACCCGTGAGATACCCAATGTTTCAGAGGATGCGGTATTGAATTTAGACGAAGGGGGAATTGTGAGGGGTGGAGCTGAGGTTGAAGCGGGCGATATCCTGGTGGGAAAAGTAACTCCTAAGGGCGAAACCGAACTTTCCCCTGAGGAAAGGCTTTTAAGAGCGATTTTTGGTGAAAAAGCTGGTGATGTCAGGGACGCTTCTCTAAAAGCGCCTCCGGGAATGAAAGGGGTCGTCATAGATACTAAGGTTTTCTCTCGAAAGGAAAGAACTGAGGAATCCAAGAAGCAGGAGAAAAGCGAGATTGGCAAACTGAAGAGAGCTTATCAGAAGCAGATGGAAAATTTGAAAAAGATACGGGATCAGAAACTTATAGAGTTTTTAGATGGGCAGACCGCTAAGACGATTCGTAAAATTTCTGATGGTTCTATCGCTTTCCGTTCCGGATTTAAATTCAAAAAGGATTCTTTCGATGGTATCAATTTTGATGATTTGGTAATCGATGAGGGATATGCCCAGGATCAAAAGATAAATAAACGTATAGAACAGCTCTGGTTTAAATATAACCAGCTATTTAAGGATAAGGAAGCTCAAAGAGATACGGAGCTCCAAAAAATCTCGAGAGGAGCAGAGTTACCTCCAGGAGTGGTTCAGTTAGTTAAGGTGAACGTGGCTTCCAAAAGAAAGTTATCGGTAGGAGATAAAGTGGCTGGTAGACATGGTAATAAAGGGGTTGTGGCTAGGGTCGTTCCAGTTGAAGATATGCCTTATCTGCCTGATGGTACACAGGTTGACCTTATATTGAATCCTTTGGGAGTTCCTTCGAGGATGAATGTGGGACAGCTCTTAGAGACCCATCTGGGCTGGGCTGCCAAGAAAATGGGTACTTATGTCTCCAGCCCAGTTTTTGATGGAGCAACTCTGGAAGAGATTAAAGAGGCTTTAAAAGAAGCAGAGCTTCCAGAAAATGGTAAAACTATCCTCTATGATGGTATTACGGGAGAGCCCTTTGATAAACCGATCACGGTAGGTTATATCTATATGATGAAGTTATCTCATCTTGTCGATGATAAAATTCACGCTCGTTCGATTGGACCATATTCTCTGGTTACTCAGCAACCCTTAGGTGGTAAAGCTCAGTTTGGAGGGCAGAGGTTTGGTGAGATGGAAGTATGGGCTTTAGAAGCTTATGGAGCCGCTTATTCCCTGCAAGAGATGCTTACGGTGAAGTCGGATGATGTGGCTGGCAGGTCCAGAATCTATGAGGCTATTGTCAAAGGGGAGAATCCGCCTGAGCCGGGCGTTCCAGAGTCGTTTAATGTGTTAGTCAAGGAATTGCAGAGCTTAGGTTTAGATGTGGATCTGGTCGAAGGATAAAGATGTTTTTTGATAAGTAGATGTTGGTAAGGTTTATAGAAAATGTAGTAATTTTAACTTTAGCCTAAGACTATCCTTAGTTTCCACTTCTGGTGGAAAGGAGGTTTTAAGTGGCAGAGATACAAACCAAGAATACGAGGAAGCCATCTGATTTTTATGCTATTAGAATTCAGTTAGCTTCCCCTGAAACTATCAGATCCTGGTCCTATGGAGAAGTCACCAAGCCTGAGACTATCAACTATAGATCCTTTAAACCAGAAAGGGATGGACTTTTCTGCGAGAGGATTTTCGGCCCGGTAAAGGACTGGGAGTGTAACTGCGGTAAGTATAAAAGAGTGAGATTTAAAGGAATAGTCTGCGATAGATGTGGGGTAGAGGTTACCCAATCCAGGGTTAGAAGAGAGAGGATGG
>CAZMZF010000052.1:0-7497 GCA_964570765.1 uncultured Ignavibacteria bacterium | reverse complement strand
TTACGATTTTGAAAAAGGCTTTAGAGGAGCCTATTCGACTGATAGTAGAAAATTCTGGAATGGAAGGCTCAATTGTGGTGAATCGAGTGAAAGAGGAGAAAGGTGCCTTTGGCTACAATGCTGAAACCGGTAACTTTGAGGATTTGATGGCATCTGGTGTTATCGACCCGACCAAAGTTGCCCGTATCGCCTTGGAGAACGCCGCATCTATTGCCTCCCTTTTAATTACGACTGAGTGTGTGGTAGCGGAGAAACCCGAAGAAAAATCCGCCAGAGGCGGACCGATGATGCCACCCGGCGGTGGATATGGTGATATGTATTAATCCGTGATTCGCGGTTTGCGATTAGCTATTTGAATAATTACTGTAGGGGCGACCCCCCTGGGGTCGCCCTCTATTGTTCATAGCCACTTTAGTGGCGTTATATTTTGTAGGGACAACCCTCATTGAGCGTAGCGATCCGCCAAAGGCAGATTTTCGGGATAGTTTTCCGTTTTTCTACGTTTGGACAGGGACAAGCCCTATCCCCCCACACTCTTGATTAAAATTGTTCAAATTTGACTGAGACTTAATCTATTTTACCATACAAAACTTAGAAAAAATCTTTTTTAAAATATCTTCTATATCGTTAATGAGAACTGGACAATCCGTCAATATAAGAAACCTGCTAAACCCTCTGCAATGCCTAAGACATTTCCTGATTCAGATTTTCCAAAATCAGGTTTAAAGTTATCATGGCTATAAGTACCTTCTAAAAATACACCCAGATGGTTTGCGACCATCAGTGATACACCAGCGCCAATTTTAAATTTAGTCCCCGTAGAATTATAATCATCAGAGGAATGTTTGACAAGGTTTAACCCCATACCGAAATAAGAATATGCTTTTGAATCAGGACCGCCTACAAAATAGAGAAACTTGGGTCCAATCTCCAACACAGTGGCGCTCTCATCTCCTTGTTTAGCATAAGCAAATGCAAAGTCGGTACCTAAGGCTAAATTCGGTATTACAAAATTTAGTACGCCTGGATTCAAAATAATTACTGTAGCAGAGTTCCCTTCCCCATCTTCGTAGAGCTCACCAGATGAATTAGAGACGCTAAATGCTCCTGAGATTATAGTACTTCCTTTGTCCACGGGGTAGTCGCCAGCGTAGCCGGACTCAATTATCAGAAGACACACAACTAAGGTTAATAGACTGTTTTTCATTGATCCTCCTTTACAGTTTTGAATATTGTGAGCTAATTAAGTAATGCAAATCCTTAAGATATATCTACTCCACCCCACTTTTTTGTCAAGCAGAAAATTTAGAAGGCAGTGTAAATTATTTTGTGTAAAATTGGGAAATGAATTAGGGTATATCTCCTTAAGGTTAAAGTAAACCGTCAAAATCAAGGAGGATATACCCTATGAAGCAAGTAGAATTTGGTGATAAGAATATAAACTTAAGATGGGCAGGGGTCAAGGAATATTTTTGGAAGCATTTAGAGGAGGTTATGTCAAGATCTCTGTGTTTGGTCTCTGAAAAAGTGTTAAAATAAAGCGGGCAAGGGTGCCCACCCTACGAAATATCAATGGGTTATGACTCGTAGGCAGTCCGCCAGAGGCGGACCAGCCCTGCAAATCCAACTTTTTCAGAGACCTATTATAATCCTCTTGACAATTTTCATCCTTAACGGTTAATTCTTCAAAATGATTTGAAGGAGGTCTTTTATGTTTAAAAAAGGCATCATTCTTGGATTTATCCTGATATTATTTTCCGCTCAGTTACTTTTTTCTCAAGGAATCGAGGAAAAGGAAGCCTCGATCTTCACATTATCCAATGGAATGAAAGTCATCCTCAAAGAAAAACATTCCAATCCCCTTATTGCTTCAATGATCTATGTTAATGCCGGCAGTAAATATGAGACTGACTATAACAATGGCGTAACCCATCTTCTGGAACATCTTCTTTTTGACGGGACCAAAAAAAGGACCAGGGGGGAGATAACTGAGGGGATGAAAAGCAAAGGTTCCTCTTTTTTCAATGCCTTCACCCGCAAAGAGCTAACTTGTTATCTGGTGATATTACCCAAGGAATTTATCGAGGATGGGTTAGACATCCAGTCAGATATGCTTTTTAATTCTATCTTTCCAGACTCCGAGCTTGCCAAGGAAAGAAATATCGTGATCGAGGAGATAAAAAAGGATGGGGATAATATTGACTATCAGGTGGAAAAGTTCTTTGACTCCCAGGTTTATTTTGATACTCCCTATGCCCGTCCAGTAATCGGGTATGAGAATATCATCGCCACCATCCCCAAAGAGGAGATCATCCGATATTATCAGACCCATTACAAACCGAACAATATGATAGCTCTTTTGATTGGCGATTTCGAGAGCGAAAAGATGCTTGATCTGGTTGAAAAATATTTCGGCAATATTCCGGTTCAACCTCTACCCTCAATGGAAAAAATTATCTTAAATCCACCTGAAAAGAACATAATCAAATATAAAGAAGCAGAAACTAAAAACTGCTATGTCAACCTTTCTTTTAAAGCTCCTCATTTTTCCGATCCAGACTATTTCTCCTTTGATCTTTTAACTCAGGTTTTAAATTCAGGACCAACTTCACCTCTTTACAAAGCCTTAACCGAGGGAAAAGAATCTTTGATAACCGATTTATCTGTATCCTTAGAAACCCAGAAGGAGTTTTCAGCACTGAATATATCCATAATAACCGATACCCCGCAAAAAGTGGAAAAGATAATTGCAGTCACAACTGAACCTCTTAAAGGTTTAACCAGAACCAAACTGGATCCAGCTACCCTTAAAAATATAATCGTTTCCACTAAAGCCAATCAATATTATCAGGAAGAAAAGCTCTATATCTACGGAATGATGATAGCTCCAGTTTTAGTCAATTGTGGATATGAATTCTTAGAATATTGTATCCCGAATTTAGAAAAAGTCACTCCTGAAAAAATTCAAACTGTAGCCAAAAGATACTTCTCCAATCCAGTATACACAGGTACAGTTATAACACCGAAGGAGGAAAAGAAAAAGGATTCTGAAACTTCTTCACCTAAATCAAAATATCTAAAAGAGATTTTACCCAATGGCTTAGAGATTATAATCCGCTCCAATCCTGATTCAAAGGTCTTTGCTTTGAATATACTAGGGAAAAACCGCTCTGCCTCAGAACCTGAAGGCAAGACCGGGATAGTAGATTTTATCAACCGGATGTTAGTCAAAGGAACTTCCAAGAGAACACCTGAAAAAATCACTCAGGAACTTGCCTCTATTGGTGCAGAATTGAAACTGGTGGATGACCCTAATGTTCCCTATGATGATATCTATACCTCTCGCTTGTACTCTTTCATTCGCTTTGAAACCTTAGATGAGTTTGCAGAAGATGGGGTTGAGCTTTTATCTGATCTGGTAAAGAATTCTAAATTCCCCCAGGATGAAGTGGAGAAAACCAGAGTTGAGATTTTGAGCATAATCAAAAGGGAGAGCGAATCAACCTCTCAGACCTGCAGAAATCTTTTCTATTCAGAGATTTTTAAGGATCATCTTTATGGTAAAACAATTTCAGGGGATGAGAACACCATCAATTCCATTACCCAAAACGATTTAATCGATTTTCATAAAAAATTCTACTCGCCCCAAAATATGATTTTGACTGTCGTCACCAGCCTTCCCCCGGATAAAATATTAGCTTTATTAAAAAGTAATTTCGGAGATATTCCTGAAGTGGATTTTACCTCCCCCTCTATCCCTCAACCCAAAATGATAACCTCGCCCGTAGAAGTTAAAAAAGAGATGAAAAAGGAGCAGGTATATATTTATTTAGGTAACCTTTTTCCAGGATTAAACAATCCCGATGCTTCAGCCTTGGAGGTGGCAAATTCAATCCTGTCCACCAGATTGGGATTGAATTTGAGAGAGAAAAAAGGACTGGCATATTCAGTTGGCTCTTCAGTCAATTTCGATAAAGACTTTGGTTGGTTTATAGCCTCAATCGGAACCAGACCAAAAAATTATAAAGATGCACTTGACGATATCTTAAATGAGATAAATCAGCTCAAGGATAACCCTGTGACCGAGAAGGAGCTGGAAAGAGCAAAAAATTCTCTATGGGGAAACCTCCTTTTCTACCGCCTTTCAAGAATAAATCAGGCTTATTATATGGGAGTAAATGAATTTTTAGGTCTGGGTTATGATTATGACGAAAACTATCTTGAGAAAATAAGAAGTATAACCAAAGAGAAGGTTCAAGAAGTAGCTCAAAAATATCTGGATACTAAAAATTATGTCTTAGCAGTAGTAGGCAAAAAAGATTGATTATTTTATGGAGTGCATCATCCGTGATGATGCTTTATGGAGTGCTGATGCTAGGATGGTTTTCATAGAAGGACTGGTTGACGTCCCATTTATATTTAGTCTACTACGACATTTCCAACAACGTTGAGGGCAATGTGAGTTTACTTGCTGTTTCAAAAGCTTCTTTCCTGATATAGTTAAACATCTTTTATCCTCGTAGGCAGGGCTCCCAGCCCTGCAAATTGTTTTATATTTGCTACCAGAAAACCTGCTTTCCATCTTCGATGGTGAAAATACGTTCCTCCTCACGGTCAGAACCTTTTTCAACCAACCAGTAAAGACAACCAGAAGGAATACCTTCAAAAACTAAAGGCTTATCACTGGCAACTGAACTTCCTAAAAGTTTCCAGTCATCTTTCCAGTAATATAGTTCATACTCCTTCCCGGGAGTAAGAAAAGTTTTTGTAATCCCCTCAGTTGAAACCTCCTGTTTTCGCTGAGTACTGGAAGTTAGCTGGACTGATGTTTTCTTCTGGTCATCAGGTTCTAACTCCCGGATCCTGCAGTCATTATGAAGAATAAACGGAGCACCAGAAGGGACGACTTTCTCATTAAGGTAAAGTGCTGGAAGGTAGGCAATGTTTTTCCCCATATCGGTAAAGACCGCTTTATCGTTTTCGATCCTGCCCCAGTGAATCGGCTTCCACTCCCCGTCATTGAAAACGCATAAGTAAGCTATATCTACTGAGTCGGGAATCTCTTGTTTGAACGAGACGGTTACATTACAAACATCTTCATACTCAGCGGTAACATCTATGTAATTTTTACCGGAAAGCCAGCCGGGTATCTTCTCCTGTTTCCTTTTTTGAAAGGCAAGATTCTCTTCCTGTTTACCAAACATCTTGCGGTAGGCCTTTGCTACTTTATTGGCAAGATGATATTCGCCCGGATTGGCTTCTGCTCCCATAAATGGAATCACCCTACCATCTGGAGTAACGATTGCATTCCAGGCATGGTTATTCCCTGCGTTCGCCCAGGCTGGAGTATAGTCGCTAGTAACGGCCAGACCGTTAGCCCGCATAGCATAGATTGTCAGATTGGTCATATCCTCACATCTTCCCAAGTGGTTTTTGAGCATCTCGGATAGACCCTGGTCAGTTGGGTGATAATAATAACGTGGATCAAATGTAAACCAGGACTTAATATCATCGTTGATCAATCTGGCAGCCTCAACCGGATCAGAAGGGTCTGCGATTTTCCTTTCAATATCTTTAAACTTTTCCCAGAACATTTCACGCCAGCTCTCCAGTGGTTCATTGCTCCCGCGATACGGAAGCACATATTCGCGAAAATTTTCAAAAAAAAGGTTCTTTGCCCAGGGTTTTTCTCGCCAGGATTTGAAAGCATAATCGATCTGGTTAATCAAAAAATCAGCACTGATAGTATCCAGGTCAAAAATTTCCTCTTTCTTTTTGAAATCAAGCACGCCATACCTGGACTCCAATGTGTCAAATGCTGATTTTAGAATATTGTAATCAGGGTAATCAAGAGGATTAAAGTCAATCTCCTTCCCTATAGTATCTTTGAGAGCATACTTTACATAGCTGTGCCCCTCCATATTGCCAATTAAAAAAAATGCTGCTTTCAGTTTAAGCGAATCACCTTCAGAGATGTAATAGGATAGGACCTTTTCCAGTTCAGCTCTATTATCAACAGCAGAATCAAGAACCGCAATCACCTCTTTCGGATAGGAAAGCTTTTCTGCTCCAGCGGTGCTTAGGCTGGGCAAAAGCATGGTGAGTAAGATAAAAACGCCTATATATCTACTATACATTTTTTACCTCTTATTACATTATTAAATGTAACTAAACAGGTAGATAGTATCCACCCTTATATATTATCTTGGATGAAAAAAGAGGATTATAAAAAGATAGTAACAAGGAGTGGATACGATGGTACCAGTCCGAATTTGGATCCATATAACAAGATACACCAAGGCAATGGGAGAAGTCAAGGATAAGTTTTGGTGGTGCAGAAGATGGTTATGTATGCCCGGGAGAAAGGTATTTCAGAGTCGGCACGGGAGTTTGGGACCACTCGGAAGACAGTGAGGTTATGGTTAGATCGTTATCTTGGGGAGAGGGGGTGAAGGGTTTAGTAGATCGTTTCCGTGCACCTCATCATATACCGCCTAAGGCATCTAAGGAGTTAGAGGAGAGTGTAATAGGATTAAAGAGGCACTATTTTACTTTTTCAGCTAAGAGGTTAAAGGAGTTATTTAGTTTGCCTTTGAGTGAGGGTGCGATGTATCGGATTTGGCGGGAGCATAAGTTAATTAAGAGGTAGAAGAAGTATCAGAGGCAGAGGAATTTAAGGGAGGTCAAGAGGAGGTATAAGGTATTGGAGAAGTTAGAGATGGATACCAAGAGATTAGATGACATAGAGGAGATGTATTCGGCCTATTATAGTTATAGGTTACCCCGGTATCAGTTTACCGCCAGAGATGTGCGAACCGGAGGGACCTGGATAGCCTATGCAGAGGAAGGGAGTTTAAACTAATGCGATTATCTTTTTAAAGCTCTTAGGAAGGCATTTAAAGAGGTGCGGAGTTGATTTAAAGAGGGTGGCGATTCAGACAGACAATGGAGGAGAGTTTATAGGAAGTTGGCAATCAAAAGAGGTTTCGGAGTTTGTGAGGTTAGTGGAAAAGGATTGGGGTGGACATTTTCCCATCCCTCCAGGTGCAAAGACCTATAATTCGGATGTGGAGGCATTTCATCGGCGGGTAGAGGATGAGTTTTATCGGGTGGAGCTTATAAACTCCAAACTTGAGTTTTTCGGCAAGGCAAAAACTTACCTGCTTTGATTTAACTACCAGAGGAATAATTATTATAAGGATGAGTCACCTCTAAAACTCTTAAATGAAATAAAAGATCATAATTATCCTCCGGAGATTTTTGATTTGCCTCCAGTCCTTTTAGATGATTATATTAACCAACTACCTGGATACAATCTACCTGTAAGGTACATTATTATGTAAATTCTTTTGTGTAAATTTTTATTGATTTAGATAAGCAGATAGGGCATATCCGATTAGAGAAAGTCAAGAAAGGAGGATGTGCCCTATGCGACCCAAATGGGTCAGAGAGTAATTTAGGAATCGTTGGTTGGGAGTCAAGGGGATTTGGAAGTTA
>CAZMZF010000051.1:0-7602 GCA_964570765.1 uncultured Ignavibacteria bacterium | reverse complement strand
TTGTTCAGGTCTGAAGATACTGGATATGCATAATGTGGAATCAGAGTATCTTGAAAGGTTTTCAGAAATAGAAAAGAATGTCTTTAAAAAATATTACGCCTCTTTAACTGCTGGGAAACTCAAAAAGTATGAGATCTTAAATTCTAAAAAATTTGATCTCTGTCTTGCCGTCTCAGAAAAAGATTTGAAAACCTTTCAGCTTTTTGCCCAGCCCAGGTCCCTGGAGGTAATTCCGAATGGTGTAGATTTGAATTACTTTTCAACGAAAGAAGTTAAGACAGACCCTTTGACCCTTTTATTTTTAGGGAAATTGGACTACAGGCCAAATATTGATGCGATGTTTTATTTTATGGAGAAGATTTGGCCCCTGATCATCAAAAGAATACCTGACGCAAAATTCTTAGTTGTGGGAAAAGACATGCCTGAAAGCTTAAAGAGTTCCTTAAAATCAAAGAATGTGATTCTCAAAGGGTATGTAGAGGATATCAGAGAGGTGTTATCGAGTTGTTCTGTAATGGTAGTTCCACTTCGCTACGGAGGTGGAACCAGGATCAAGATTCTGGAAGCTTTTGCTATGGGGAAACCAGTTGTTTCGACAACTTTGGGATGTGAGGGAATAGAGGTTCATTCTGGAGAAGAAATATTAATTGCTGATACTCCAGAGTCTTTTGCTGACTCAGTGCTGGAGATTCTAACAAGTTCTGATGTAAGTAAGAAGTTGGGCAGTATAGGAAGAAAATTAGTTCAGGAAAAATATGACTGGGAGAAGATAACCCAGAAATTAGAGGGAATATACCTGAGAACAATCAACCAATAAAAGAATACTTTTAATAATGTTTGAAATTTTAATATGAAAAGGATAAAGGTCATAATTTTAATTGCCACCTATCGAGTCGGCGGACCAGGGAAATTGCTCTTTGATTTCTGTGAGATCGCCCCGGAGTATGGATGTGATCCGATTTTAGCAGGATTTACCGTAGGCAAAAAAGAGGCTACCCCATTCATCGAAGAAGCCAGGAAAAGGAAGATAAAAGTCCTGAGTGTCAGACATCGTTTCAGATATGATCCAGAACCGATTGTTCAATTTTCCTCGCTTTTGAGAGAACATAGACCAGATATAATTGAGACTCACGGACATAAAGCTAATTTCATCGCCTTTATTTTGAGAAAGTTTGTAGATAAACCCTGGATTGCATATGTCCATGGCTGGACTGATGAGGACTGGAAGATCAGGGTTTATAATCGGCTGGATAAATTCTTGCTTAAGTTTCCAGATAGAGTGGTGGCGGTCTCAAAAGAGTTAGCCTCCAAGCTTTATCCTTTGGGGATTCAAGAGAGAAAAATTAAAATTATCTACAATGCGGTTTATGAAAAGGGTATGCCTGAAGGAAGCCCTCCTTTAGAGGTTAGAAAGGAATTCAATGTTCCTGAGGGAGATAAGCTCTTAGGAGTCATCGGAAGGTTAAGCCCGGAAAAAGGGCAGCTTTATTTTCTGCAAGCATTCTCCAAGGTCATAAAAAATTTCCCTCAGGTAACTGCTTTGATCGTAGGAGAAGGTCCGGATGAGAAAAAATTAAAAGAATATTGTGCTTTGAAAAAACTAACTTCCAGAGTCATCTTCACCGGTTACCAGAAGAATATAACCTCGATTTATAAATCCTTGGACTTAGTTGTTCTTCCTTCTCTTTCAGAGGGTATGCCAATTGTAGCTTTAGAAGGGATGCTTTTTGAAAAGCTGGTCATAGGGACAAAGGTGGGTGGAATGCCTGAGGTTATAATGGACAGAAAGACAGGGATATTAGTCCCGCCTGAAGATCCAGCCTCCTTAGCCCGGGCAATCCTGGAGCTTTTAACTGATGAAAGTAAAGGGATTACTTTAACAGAGAATGCCCGAAAATTTGTTCTGGAGAATTTCTCCCTGGAGCAGAGGGTAAAAAGTATAGTTGAACTTTATAGAGAGATTTTAGATTGAGAATGAGCAAGGTTAGAAAAATCCTTCATCTGCACAACACCAGCTCCATAGGTGGAGCTGAACAGATGTTTATAAATCTGGCAGATTTTATCAACCCGGATAAATTCAAGTCCTATGTGGGCGTGTTCAGAGAAGGTGAACTCGTATCGGAATTAAGAAAAAGGGGTATCAAATTTCTCTGGCTTAAAGAAAGCACTCAGACTTACGATTATAAGTTTTTGAAAAATATTATTCAGCTTATAAAACAGAACCGGATCGATTTAATTCACTCTCATACCTGGGGAACAGATTTCTATGGATACTGGGCTTCCAAGATTCTGGGTATTCCAATGATTTCCACAATCCACAATCGCTATTATATTTTTGAGAAGTGGTCCAGGAGGTTTTCCTATAAGGTTTTCATCAGCCAGATTAAAAAAATCGTGGCAGTTTCAAAAGATATTCAGAACCTGCTAAGAGAAGAACTTAAAATTCCCCCTCAAAAAGTTAAATTGATCTATAATGGAGTTGATACTCACAAATTTGAAAATAAAAAGGATTTGAAATCCTTGAGGAAGGAGTTAAATCTTTCAGAAGAAGAGCTTATCCTGGGGAATGTGGGGAATTTGAGAGAAGTTAAAGACCATCATACTTTAATTTTGTCATTTCATAAAGTTATAACTCTTTTCCCTCAAGCTAAGCTATTGATAGTAGGAGAAGGGGAGTTGAAATCCAGCCTGGTTAAACTTTGTGCAGAACTGGGTCTCGAAAACAGAGTCTTATTCTTAGGTCATAGAGAAGATGTGAACTTGCTTTTAGGTCTTATGGATCTTTTCATCTTATCCTCTCATTCTGAAGGCTGTTCTATCTCCCTCTTAGAAGCTATGGCTTCAGGAAAGCCGATTATTGCTACCAGAGTAGGTGGAAATCCGGAACTGATCCTTGATGGGAAAACCGGTTTTCTGGTTCCTCCAGCTGAGCCTGATAAGTTAGCTGAGAAGATAATCTTTCTTCTGAAAGATGAAAAACTTAGCATGAAGATGGGGGAAGAGGGAAAGAAAAGGGTAAAAGAGAAATTTTCCTTAGAAACTATGGTAAAAAATTATGAAGAGCTTTATTCTAAGGTCCTGAGATGATTACTTTGTTCATAATCTTGGCGTTTTTACTATTTTACACCTTTTGGGGATATTTTCTGCTCTTGAAAGCTGTATCTTTTTATAAATCTAATCCAGTTGCAAAAGGGGAATATATTCCCACTGCCACCCTTCTTATCCCAGTCTATAATGGGGAGAAAGTGATCAAAGATAAATTGGAGAACTGCCTTAAACTTTTTTATCCTCAAGATAAACTCAAGATTATGGTCATATCTGACTGCTCCACTGATAAAACAGAGGAGATAGTCTCTTCCTATGAAGATAAAGGAGTAAAACTTCTTCGTCTTGAAGAAAGAAGTGGAAAGACAAAAGCTTTGAATTCAGCTTTAAAAGAAGTGCAAAGTGAACTTGTCTTCTTTACGGATACCTCCACCCTTTTAAATAAAGATTCTCTAATGAAGATAGCTAAGAATTTTGCAGATACCGAAGTGGGATGTGTGAGTGGAGAGGACCGGAGTATTTCCACGCTTCAAGAAAAGGGTGAATCTGGAGAAGGGGTCTATGTAGGGATGGAGATGAAGTTGAGAAGGCTGGAAAGTATAATTTGTAATTTAACTGGAGTGAGTGGATGTCTCTATGCCATAAGAAGGGAGCTTGTGAACCAGATTCCCAATGATTTAATTGATGACTTTTATCTCCCGCTTCAGGCCGTAAAGCAAGGGAAAAGGGTAATATCTGAGCCAGAAGGTATCGCTTATGTAACCAGAGTTGCAGATTTCAAGGAGGAGTTCAAAAGAAGGAGAAGAACTGCCTTAGGTGGGCTGGAGGTTTTCTTCTCTGAGCTATCTTTATTAAATCTTTTTAAATATGGTTTCTTCAGCTTAGAGCTTTTGAGCCATAAACTCTTAAGATGGCTTACCCCTTTCTTACTTTTACTTTTATTCTTTTGCAATCTTTTTTTACTACAGCATTTTATTTTTAAACTTACTTTTCTAATTGAGCTTTTCTCATTCTTTATCGCTCTTTCATATTTGCTCTTTCTGGTGAACAAAAAACTTACAGGACTTTTATCTCTGATGGAATCTGATTTTTATTTTTATGTGGTGAATTTAGCCATACTTTTGGCCTGGACAAAATTTATACTGGGCAAAAAGGAGATAATCTGGGAACCGTCTAAGAGATGAAAAATTTTTAAATCAATTTGGCGAGCAAAGGTGCTCGCCCCACGAGGGATTAGTGGATTATAACTTGTAGGCGGGGCTCCCAGCCCCGCAAAAGAGAATTTTTATAGACCTAAAATTTTTACAAAGGTGCTTATTTGGACAAAATCTTAATCCTGCTTTATCATAGGGTCTTACCCAAAGAGGATAATCTATCAAAGATTAGCCCTGAAGAGAAAGTTTTCTCAGTAAAAGAAAAGGAGTTTTCAAAACAGTTAGAGTATCTACATTCAAACGGGTGGAAAACTCTTAATTTGAACCAGCTATTGGAGTATCTGCAGGGAAAAACCTCTTTTCCGGATAAAACATTAATAATCACTTTTGATGATGGAAACCAGACCGATTATACTATAGCTTTTCCTCTGCTTGAAAAATTTGGTTTCAAAGCCACTTTCTTTCTGACCACTGATTTTATCGACAAATCCGGTCATCTGCAAAAATCCCAAATTTTAAAGATGAGCCAGGAAGGGATGGAGTTTGGCTCTCACGGTAAGACTCATAAATTTTTATCTACACTTAATGATGATGAGCTGAAATCAGAGCTTCTGGATTCAAAAAAAATGTTAGAGGAGATAATCGGAAGAGAGATTAATCTTTTGAGTTTACCTGGAGGGTACCATAGTGTTAATGTAAAAAGAATTACAAAAAAACTCGATTTTAAAGGAATTTGCACTTCTAAATTTGGCTGGAATGAAAATAAGACTGACCCGTTTGAGCTAAAGAGAGTCTCATTAAGATCTGGCAACTCGCTTTCCGATTTTGTCTCTTTAATAAATCAGGATAAAAAGCTTTTTCTTAAAAGAAGGTTTAAGGGAAAACTCTTGGATATGCTTAAAACTATTTTAGGAGCTAATAATTATTTCAAACTCTGGAAGATTTATCAGAAATTTTTTTAAAAAAACTGATTAATTTCCCTTGACAAACCGTATAATATTTCTATAATAACAAGGATTGAAGAATTTTATGAGAGGGGTAATGAGGATTTTTAGACTGAGCGGGATAGGTTATATAATCCTTTTCTGCTTGATTTTAAGCATAGATGCTTTCGGGCAATCGGTGAATTCCCCTTGTCAGGTTTATGGTATAGTTAACTACAAGGGGCACCCGGTGCCAGACGGTTGTGTGGTGAAGGCTTCCATCCCAGAGGTTAAAACTAAACCTGAGGCTGTGGTTAAAGATGGAGTGTATTCTCTCTCAATTCCCGCTGATGACCCCTCCACTTCGGAAAAAGAGGGATGGGAAGAAGATGACTTTATAACCTTAGAAGTTAAAGGTTATGGAGTTACTTCGCCTTTCGAGGCTAAAGCTGGCAACTTTGTAAAAGATATAAACTTAAATACTATGGGAGTGCTTAATCTTACCACCTGGGGAAAGATCAAGGCACTCTTTAAATAGATTTCCAAAGGGATTGATTTAGTACAATTTGAAACTTAATCTCTCGTACTGCGTAAAAGTTAAATTAGGAGGAGAAGATGAAATTGACTTCCAGCGAAAATAAGGGGATAGCTATCCTGGAACCTAAGGGAAAGATTATGGGAGGCCCGGATGCGACAATTTTACACGATTCATTACATGAGCTAATAAATCAGGGAAAGAAAAAGGTGGTAATCGACCTGGCTAAGGTGGATTGGATGAACAGCACCGGCCTGGGGATTTTGATCTCCGGTCTGACCACTATGCGTAACAATGGTGGAGAGCTCAAACTGGCAAATGTTACTGAAAAGATTCAGAGCCTTTTGACCATTACCAAACTCATAACTGTCTTTGAGACCTTTGATACTGTTGAGCAGGCAGTTCAAAGCTTTAAATAAAGGCTCTTTTATTCTGGCAAATCCCTTAAAAATATCTAAAGGTAGGTCGATAAGCCTACCTTTTTTAATTTAAAAAATGGAAAAGATAATCTACAAAGATAATCTGATAATTATCCCCAGCTCACTGATTTATCTGGCTAAGGTTGACGATTTCGTGGAGAAAAAATTAAAAAAATTAAGGCTGAATAAAGACCAGTTAGCAGATGTCGCCATCTCGGTAACAGAAGTGGTCAACAATGCCATTGTGCATGGAAATAAAAACGTTCCCCGGAAAAAAGTTACTCTCCGGCTTATAACTGATGAATCCTCAATAAAGATCGAGGTAGAAGATGAAGGGGAAGGATTCGATCTTGATGCTTTGCCCTGCCCTATAACCGAAGAGAATCTTCTTAAAGAAGTAGGCCGAGGGATATTCATATTGAGATCTCTTATGGATAAAGTAGATTTTGTCTTCAAAAAAGAGGGGGGAACAGTTGTTCGCCTTACCAAATATCTGAAAAAAGATAAAAAGACCTGAAAATGAGCCTTTTGAATTTAGTTGCCGGGGTATATCTTATCTGCGGGATAGTCCTTTTCTTCTTAGGGGCTACTATCCTTTCTGAGGACTATCGGGTCAGGTTGAACCGGATAACCAGCTTGATGCTTTTATTCGCCGGATTAGGTCCGCTCTTTGCTGCTTTTGGAACTATCCTTAGATCAACCGGAGTTCAACCTGTCAATTCCCTTTTATACTCCAATATTTTCTATTTATGGGAGCTTTTTTTCCCTCAGCTTTTACTTTTCTCTTTAGTATTTCCGATAGAAAACCCTTTTATTAAAAGACATCCCCGGATGAAGATCTTGATTTTTATTCCCCATATTTTTCATATCCTGCTGGTCTTATTTTTATATGAGCCGAAAAAGATCATCGACCTATCCTCCCTGGAAAACAGGTCCGGGCTGGGAAGCTTCCTTCTACAACCCTTAACCTATCTTCTCAAATTCTTATCTCTGACCATTGAAGTATTCTATCGGTTTCATCTTCAGTTCTTTTCAATTGTAAATTTAACCTATCTTTTCCTGGCGGTTTTCTTTCTTTATCAGGGGACGAAGAAATTAGCCCAGAGCCGGTTAAAAAATCAGGCTAAATTAGTTACCTGGGGGATCAGGTCCTCTACCGGCCTTTATGCTGTTGCTTTTATCTTACCTGCTCTGGTTAATTTTAGAATTCCAGACAGCTTGAGGTATGCCCTGACTATTACCGCCCTGTTAGTGGGTGGAGGTTCTATTGCCTGGGCTATAATCCGGTATCGCTTTTTGGATATCAGGACTCTGGTAAGGCAGAGCCTGGTCTATTCCTTGACCTCTGCCCTTCTTCTGGGGATCTATTTTCTCCTTATAAATCAACTGAGTAATTTCATGCAGAGTTTAATCGGACGTAAAGTTCCAATCTTAGAGATAAGTTATTTGATTCTGGCAATTCTCCTTTTCCAGCCGATTATGGGGTGGATGGATGAGCTGGTGAAAAAATTATTTTTGAAGGATAA
>CAZMZF010000050.1:0-7620 GCA_964570765.1 uncultured Ignavibacteria bacterium | reverse complement strand
CCTTATGTTCCTTAAGATATTACAAAAATTCATAATATCAAGATACAAGGGGCACGTTGCAACGTGCCCTTACTGCTCTACAGTTTTATGTAGCGGAAACCTTTAGGTTTCCATTTTTTCTTTTATAGAGACGCATAGCCATGCGTCTCTATAAAAATAGACCCGCCTTGAGGAGCAAGGCGGGTCTACCGAAAATATATGTGGGGGCGTATTGCAATACGCCCCCACATATAGGCACAGGTCAGGTGGTAGTTGGGGGAGGGACAAGATATTTCTTTATTTGAAAAACTGACCCAAAACCAACGAAAAGAGCTAAAAGATAGACAATCCAGTGCAGATAGGGGATTAAAAGCAGGATATAGATAATCAAAAGTCCTACAATTAAAGACCAGACTGGGGCTGGTGTCCCATTAGTCTTGAAGAGCATTAAGACCTTTTCACCTAAGGCAAGCCCGAAGAAAATCTTGGCTATGTAGAATAAAACTAAATAGGCAAAAATAACAATTATCGATATAGGAATCCCTATTACGGTGAAGAGTAATATGACAGCCGCAACTGGAATACAGATCACAAAGACAAATCCTAAACCCAAATTTTTGAGAAAATCTTTAAAGATAGATTCTTTAACTGCCTTCACCTCTTTTTTAGCTACCAGCAGCATAAAAAGTCCGGTTGCAATCGAAGCACACAAAAATAGAAATTTGATTAAAAGCTTACCCCCGGTTAACCCTCCCCCTTTTTTCTTCTTGGGAATAACTTTACTCCATTTAGTCTCCCCGGTTATCTGAGCACCCTTCTCGATTTTGGCTTCTTTTTTGCTTTTATAAAAAAGGTTCCCGTTTATCTTCGCATCCGGCATTATGGAGATCTCGTCCGCTTTTACATTTACATCCCCATCAATAATCCCGGAGATAACCATAGAGCCAACACTGCCTTTTATACCTTTACCCACTTTACCAGACACCTTTAACTCACCACAAAAAGCTATAACATCTCCACCGACCTCTGAACTCTCTTTAAGATTGATGCTGGCGGCAAACCCCAAAAAATTTCTTTTGAGCTTACCATCCAAGCTTATATTCTGGGCACCGCCGCGAAAGCTCCCCCCCACCTCTCCAGAGATATCTATATCTTGCGCTAATGACATCAGATTCCCTGCAATTACACCTTTGCTGGTCAGGGTCCTGCTGGCAGAGATAAAGTCTCCCTCTACATTGCCTGAGAATTTTATATTATTTCCACTGATGAAATAGTCATCTTGAATCAGGGTTGACTCCGGGATGACTATATTTTCACCAGCTTTTAATACGGTAGCCTGGATTAATTGGGGTAAGAAAGCTAAATAGCAAAATAAAAAAAGAATCAGAAACTTGAATAATTTAATCATACTTCCTCCTTTTCGACTTCTATTTAACTTTACGAGTAAAAATTTCCTTTGGTTTCAAATAAATTTTTATTAATATATATACTTAAGCTTTTGAGGTCAATGTTTTTTGGGAGTGCCTTGAAAAAAATGTTTTTGGAAAAACTTTGGAGTGCCCCGCCTTTGGCGGGACCAAAAATGAATTCTCTTTTTTTAAATCCGCCCAAGGAAAGGTAAAGCTAAAGTCTTCACCAGGATCCTGTGGACAAGACCTTGACGGATTTACACTCCATTAATTTCTCTTTTATGAGGAGATTCTTAAGATGGAAGGAGAAAGAAAAGATAAGCCCGAAATTTGTTTTTCAGAATATCCTAAAAGAATTATCTTGGGGAGGTTGCTCTTCCTATTCATCATCTTTGGCTCAGGGGTTTATGTCTTCTATCAGCTTAAAGCTGAATTATCCTTTATCTATATTTTTTACACCCTTTTGGCTATAAGTTTAGTCCTGCCCTTATCCCGCTGTGTTTTCTGCTCTTACTATGGCAAATACTGCAATACCGGCTGGGGTAAAGTTGCAAGACACCTTTTTCCTAAAAGGGATGAGGATAAATTCAGCTCAGGATACGATTATATGCTTTTTATTTATCCAGTTTGGGTTTTCCCCCTATTAGGTACATTAGTTCAACTGGTTAGATTCAGGAATCTTTTCTGGTTAATTTTTTCGGGAGCATATATTTTTGTGTTGTTTTTAGAGAAGGTATATTTGAAAAATTCTGGCTGCAGGTTCTGCTCTCAGAAAATGATTTGCCCAGGTGTCCCTTTTAACTCTAAAAAGACAAACTAAAGGTTGGAAATGTGAGCCTGCTGTTAATCGCTCTCCTTGCCGGGCTAATCCTCTTAGGGGCTTATTTTCTCTATGGAAGGTTCTTAGAGAAAAAACTAAGCTTAGATAATAATAACCCGGTTCCCTCTCAGACGATGTATGATGGGGTGGATTATATCCCTACGCGTAAGACACTTCTTCTGGGTCAGCATTTCTCAGCTATTGCTGCGGCAGGCCCGATTGTTGGACCAATTTTAGCTGGTCTTCTATTCGGCTGGGTGCCAGCTTTGCTCTGGATCCTGGTAGGCTCAATCTTTATAGGTGGAGTGCACGATTTAACCGCCCTGGTAGCTTCAGTAAGACATAAAGCCAGGTCTATTGCTGAGGTGGTTAAGGAACATATGAGCAGAAGAGCTTATTTACTTTTTCTTCTGTTCATCTGGTTTTCCCTGGTCTATGTGATAGTAGCTTTCACTGATATTACTGCCAGTGCTTTTACCCAGAAAACCTATGGAGCCGGCGTCGCTTCCTCCTCGTTCCTCTATCTTTCGTTAGCCTTCTTTATGGGATTGGCTCTTTATAAGCTAAAGTTCCCTTTATGGCTTTCCACTCTTATCTTTTTACCTCTGGTAATATTTGCTATCTGGTATGGACAGAAAATACCGATTACCTTGCCCTCATTTTTAGGACTGGAGCCACTTAAAATCTGGGACCTTATTCTCCTTTTATACTGCTTTATCGCCTCAATTATCCCTTTGTGGCTTCTCCTTCAGCCACGTGGATATTTAGGAGGGCTTTTCCTTTATGGAACACTTTTAGCTGGAATAATGGGGATACTTTTTGGAGGATTCAAGATCAATTACCCTCCGTTCATAGGATTTAAGAGCATGGATGGAATTCCAATTTTCCCGGTACTTTTCATCACCGTAGCCTGCGGAGCCTGTTCCGGTTTTCATGCTATTGTAAGCTCGGGCACATCCTCTAAACAGCTCAGGAGGGAAAAAGATGCTAAATTGATCGGTTATGGAGGGATGCTCTTAGAAGGTTTAGTAGCAGTTATTGCCTTAGCCACATTGATGATGCTTACCAGGTTTGGAGCTTTATCCAAAGCAAAGCCGGATGAAATTTATGCCAATGGGATCAGCAACTTCTTATCGATTTTCAATATCGATCGTAATTTCGCTATGAGCTTTGGACTTTTAGCTTTTGCCACCTTTATCTATGATACCTTAGACGTTTGTACCAGATTAGGTAGGTATGTATTCCAGGAGCTAACTGACTGGAGAGGTAAATTCTCTAAAGCTGGTCCAACCCTTATAACTCTTTTAATTCCGGCTTTTTCAGTTATGGTGCAGGTTAAGGACTCATCTGGTAACCTGTTGCCAGCCTGGAGGATTTTCTGGTCCCTTTTTGGAACCAGCAATCAGCTGTTGGCAGCTTTAACTCTTTTAGGAGTAACAGTCTGGCTAAAGAAGACCAGGAAAGCCTGGTATTACACAGTTATACCTATGGCTTTTATGTTAATTATGACTCTATGGTCACTTATTTTGATGATTTTACCCTGGTTAGGAAAGCTTTTTTCTGGCAACTTTATCATAGAAGTTATCCCTTTATGTGCTTTAGTCCTTCTAACCTTAGCTATACTCCTCTTAACTGAAGCCTTAAGGAGCCTGTTTTTTAAAAAAACTAATCGCAGAACAAATATTTGATTTCGACTTTCTGCCGATAAAAAAAGTAAGCTTTTGAATTTAGCTGGTTCAATTCTCAAGACTCAAATTCGAGCTAAAAAGGCTTTTATGAATAATTATCCTGTGCAGAGAAATAGCTGGGAGAATTATTTAGGGGTAAATAACCTTTTCTTTTTTGCCAGAAGCCTGCTTTTTTTAGGGCTTTGTATCTGGCTTGCTTTTGCCCCGACTCCTCTGACTTCTCCTTATTTTGGATGGGCACTTCTTGCTATCTTCCTTTTACAGCTTTTTGGACTATACATTTACGTTTCCAGGTTCAAACCCAAATCAACTCATTTTTATAGCTTCACCTCCATTTTTGACCTGGTTTTCATAACCCTTCTGGTTTTATCTACCGGTGGGGTTAAAAGCGATTTCTATCTTCTGTATTATCTTTCTATCTCCCTCGGGGCTTATCAATTGGGTTTTAGCTCTGGTCTTTTCCTGGCATTTTTAGCCAACCTCTTATATCTCATAACCAATACCCCCCACCTGAATGAAATTTTCTTAGGGGATCTATTGATTCGGATATCTTTCCTCTGGGTTTTTGCCGCAGGAATTGGCAAACTTTCTATATTCTTGAAAGACTCAGAGGCAAGGCTTATGCAGGTATTCGATACTTTAAACCTGAGGACCTCAGAGCTGGAAAAATCCCAGGTGCAGATCGAGACTGTTTATGAGGCTAGCCGTTCTTTGGGTGAGATCTACAGATTTGAACAGGTGATTGATGAGGTCTTAGAGATAGCTCAAAGGATATTAAAGTATCAGCACTTCACGATTCTGCTTCTGGATAAACAGAAGGAGGATCTTCTTCTGAAAGGGAAAATAGAATTTGGTCGTAAGTTTCAATATTCAGATCCTCCAGAGATCTCCTTAGGCGGTATAGCTGGCTCAGCTTTAAAAGAAGGTAAAGGGGTAAGGATCTATGAAGTCAAAGATGACCCCCGGTATATACCCGGTTTAGAAGGAGCTCATTCAGAGATGGCAGTCCCGATGATCTCTCAAGGGAAAACGATCGGGGTTTTGAACGCTGAGTCCAGAAAGGTAGGAGCATTTTCAGAGCAGGACCAGAAGATTTTCTCCATATTAGCCAGTTCTGCTGCTATGTCTTTAGAGAATGCCAGCCTGCACCAGAAGATGGAGGAACTCACTATTATCGATGAGCTTACCGGGATCTATAATTATCGCTATTTCGTACAGAAGCTCACCAATGAGCTTAAAAGAGCCAGAAGGTATCACCAGAGTCTTTCCCTGTTGATGATCGATATTGACTGGTTTAAAAGATATAATGACAACTATGGGCATCTTTTTGGTAACCTGATTTTAAGTGATTTAGCCAAGGTGATCAAAATCTGTATCCGTGATACTGATGTTCTGATCCGTTATGGAGGTGAGGAGTTTGTGGTGATACTCCCCCAGACTGAAAAAGAAGATGCGCGGAACATCGGGGAGAGAATACGCTCTAAAGTCGAACAGACTCAATTCGAGGAGAAGGAAAAAAGGCTCAAGGTTAGCTTGACTGTGAGTTTAGGGGTTGCAACCTTTCCGGAGAACGGAACTGAGCCGGAGGAGTTGGTTAGATGTGTGGACCAGGCTTTATATTTAGCTAAAGGTAAAGGTAAGAACTTAATCTGCTCTCTATAAGGAAAAAAGTGGATAAATTGAGGCTTGGTCAAATCTTTTGTCTGGGATATCAAGGGGTGGAACCCTCAGTTGAGTTTATAAACTTAGTCCAGAAGTATAACCTGGGTGGGGTAATCCTTTTCTCTCGAAATCTAAACACGAAAGAAAAAATTAAAGAGAAGATTGGACTACTACAAAGAAAATCTAAAATCCCACTCTTTGTAATGATAGATCAGGAAGGGGGTAGAATAAATCGCATTACGGATAATTTCCCTCTTTTTCCGGCTAATCGATTTTTTGGAGAAAGTAAAGATAAAGAGGGGGTGCATAAAGCTTACAGTCAAACTGCTAAAGAATTAAAGAGATTAGGCATTAACGTAAATTTAGCCCCAGTTGTGGATGTGCTTACCAACCCTTCTAATTCGGTAATAGGGGATAGGTCTTTTGGCTCCGATCCAGAATTGGTAGCAGAGTTTTCTAAGATCGCTATTCAATCCATCAGAGAAGAAGGGGTTTTAGCCTGTGCTAAACATTTTCCCGGAATAGGGGACATCTCAGAAGACCCTCATAAAACTTTGCCTTATAATTCCAATCTTAAAGAGAGATTTGAGAAGATAGACTTTCTCCCCTTTAAAACAGCTATATCCTGTGAGGTAGATTTTATAATGAGCACACATCTCTTCGCAACTGAGCTGGACCCGATCCTTCCAGCTTCCCTTTCAAAAAAAATCTGTTCAGAGATTTTAAGGGAGGAGCTAAAATTCAAAGGGGTTTTGCTCAGCGATGATATGCAAATGAAAGCCATAAGGGAAAACTACCCCTTAAAAGAAGCCTGTCTTTTAGCCTTTGAAGCCGGTAACGATTTGATTTTACTGGCTGAAAATTTAGAGGAACAGACAAAGGTGATAGAACACTTTGAAAAAAAGTTAAAAGATAAAGAATTAAACCTACCTCGATACTCCGAGGCAATAAACAGGATTTTAGCTTTAAAAGGGATTGAAATAAAGGCTTAATTGAACCTGAAAAGACTTTTAGATAAGAAGAAAATGAAAGTAATCGGACTTATGTCCGGGACCTCAGCTAATGGAATAGATGCCTGCCTAATTGAAATTGAAAGGAAAAATACCAGACTTAAAATAAGACAGCTTGGTTTCAAAACCTTTAGATTTCCAAATTCCTTGCAAAAGAAAATCATAAAAGTATCCAGCCCTGGTTATCAGGATGTCGATGAGATCATCCGGCTGGATTTTCTTTTAGGAGAGTATTTCGCCAGTACCGCTAAAAAGATGGCTGAAACTTGTGATCTCGAAATAAAAGACATAGACCTCATCGGCTCACACGGTCAAACCGTAAGACATCTTCCATTCTTTAAGAAAATGGGCAACTATATGGTTAGAGGAACCCTTCAGATAGGGGAACCCATGGTAATCTCAACCCGAACCGGGATTGTTACAGTAGCTGATTTCAGAAGAAAAGATATTGCCCTGGGTGGAGAAGGTGCCCCGCTTACTCCTTTAGCCCATTTCTATCTTTTCCATAAAGAAAAGAAAGCTCAAGGAATTTTGAACCTAGGTGGAATTGCTAACCTTACTTTTCTACCCAGAGATAAAATTAGAAAAAAAGTGTGGGGTATGGATGTCGGTCCAGGGAATATGCTTATAGATAATCTGATGAGAAGATATTTCCATAAGAATTTTGATAAAGATGGAAACACCGCTTTTAAGGGAAAAGTCATCAACCCAATCTTGGACGAACTGTTGGGGAAAATTTTTTTACTTCTGAAAAAAAAGAAAAGCCTGGGAAGAGAAGATTTCGACCAGGAATTTACTAACGATTTTATCAGGGGATGTAGAAAATATTCTGCCAAGCCTGAGGATCTTGTAACCACAGCCAGCGAACTTACGGTAAGATCGATCCATCGAAATTACAGGAAGTTTTTCAAGAAAGAAGCTGAAATTGAAGAGCTAATCCTCTGCGGAGGTGGAGCCTTAAACCGATATTTATTCTTAAGACTTAAAGAGCTTTTCTATCCGGCTAAGGTCTATTTATCAGATGATCTGGGATACAACCCTCTAACAGTTGA
>CAZMZF010000049.1:0-8169 GCA_964570765.1 uncultured Ignavibacteria bacterium | reverse complement strand
CTTTAGGTGTGGAAAAAGATAAAATAGTTCTTGCTCCGATGGGGGTTGAACAGAAATTATTAAAAGAACGGAAAGATTATCTTAAGGATAAAGAGGAGATAATTATATTGAGCACGAGAAGTCTTGAACCAGTTTACGATTTAAAAACCCTGATTAAAGCGATACCCTTGATAATTTCTCAAACTCATAAGAAATTAAAGTTCTGGATAATAGGAGAAGGGAATCAAAAAGAAGAGCTGGTCAAGCTATCTTTAAATCTGGGTATTGAAAGAAATATTGAATTCAGAGGGTATATCTCCAGAGAAGAATTAAAAGACTGTTTGCAGAAAGCAGATATTTATATATCAACCTCCTTGTCTGACAGCACCTCAGTTTCCCTTTTAGAAGCTATGGCTTCAGGGCTTTTGCCAGTGGTATCGGATATTCCGGGTAATCGGGAATGGATAGAAGAAGGAAAGAATGGTTTTCTTTTTCCGATTGGAGATTATCAGGCTCTGGCTCAAAAAATTGTCTGGATGATTAATGATTTCAAAGACATAGAAAGACTCCGGATGGATAATCAGAAAATTATTAAAGAAAGAGCTTTGTGGGAAGAGAATATGAAAATGATCGAAAATAAATTCTTAGAATTATTAAAAAGATGAATATAACTAGCGAGCAGAAAAAAAAGGTCCTGATAATCGCTTACTATTTTCCCCCCTTGGGTATGGGAGGGGTGCAGAGGGTCTCTAAATTCGTTAAATATCTTCCATCCTTTGGCTGGGAGCCGATTGTTCTAACGGTTAAAGATATTGAATATTTCAGCCATGATGATTCGCTTTTGAAAGAACTATCTGAAGAGATAAAGATTAAAAGGACAAGCTCATTTGATCCTTTAAGATTGATATTTCTTTTCAGAAAATTATTTAAAGGAAAAGATAGTTATGGGAAGCAAAGAGACAACCCTAATCCCGCTTATAGCGGGACAATCAGGGTCGCACTACGAATTTTGAAAAAGAAAAAAAACGAGAGATTTTTCCCCCGCCAAAGGCGGGGTCAGAATGACATTTCCCTTTTTTCAGGTTTGCTAAAGTTTATTAACTTGTTTTCTTTTCCGGACAATAAGATCGGTTGGTTGCCGTTTGCCTTGATAAAAGGAATAAAACTCTGCAGAAGAGAAAAAATTGACCTTTTGTTTTCTACTTCTCCACCTCTGACCTGCCATTTAGTAGGTTACTTTTTGAAAAAGATTACCGGCATAAGATGGGTGGCGGATTATCGAGATTCATATATAAATAACCAGGATGGAAAGAGAGTAGCTTCTTTCAAGAAATTCTTTTTAAAAAGGCCACAAAAACTGTTTTTAAAGAATGGAAATGGTTTTATCGGAGTTAATCAAAGGATAGTTGAAGAGCTGAAGGGAATCGATCCAGAGGCTAAGAAAATAGAAGTAATCACCAATGGATATGATCAAGAAGATTATGATTTTAAAGTTGAGAAGAAAAAAGAAATATTTCAAATAATCTATTTCGGCACATTTAGCCCGGATTGTCCGGCTGAGCCTTTTTTTAAAGCACTGCATAACCTTCTGCAAAAAGGGAAACTCAATAAAGATAAAATTAAATTTATCGACGTTGGACTTTCCATAGGGATGGATATAGAAGGATTAATTGAGAGGTATGAATTAAAAGAGATAACAGAGTTAAAGGGGTATTTGCAACATAAAGAGGGTGTTTCAGAGTTACTCAAAGCGGATCTGGCTTTGCTCGTCGTTTCAGAGTTTGCTCCTGTGATAACCACAGGTAAAATATTTGAATATATGGGAGCTCAGATACCAATCCTGGGAATTGTCCCCCAAAATGGAGAAGCAGGCAAGCTGATTGAATCACTTAAAGCAGGCAAGGTCGTTTCACCAGAAAATATTTCAGGAATAGAAGAAGCAATCTTATACTACTATCGAGAATTTGAAAGTGGAAAATCTTTTTTGAAAACCGAGACAGTTGAATTAAACAAGTTTGAGAGAAAATATCTGACTTCAAAACTGGCTCAACTATTTGATGCGGCGTTGAAGGAATAACTTATGCTTTTACTTTCTATTATCATCGTTACCTGGAACAGTGAAGAGTTTATCAAAAGCTGTCTGAAATCTATTTTTAGTTCAAAAGGCTCTATAGATTTTGAGGTGATATTGATAGATAATGCTTCTCAGGATGAGACTGTAAAAATAATTAATGAATTCAAATCTGAGGTAAAACTGATCTGCAATCAGAAAAATTTGGGGTATGCCAAGGGGAATAATCAAGGGATGGAAATTGCCAGAGGTGAGTATATTTTACTTTTAAACCCGGATGTGGAGTTGAAAGAAAAATGCCTTCAACTAATGCTTGATTTTATGGAGAAGCATACAGATATTGATGGTCTGGGACCCCAGCTTTTGAATCTAAATGGCACCATTCAGCCTTCTTGTAGGGAGTTCCCGGATTTTTCAATTCTCTTCTGGGAGATTTCAGGTTTGAGTTTTCTTTTCCCCAAGAGTAAAATTTTTGGCAGATGGAGGATGGGATATTTCGATTTTCAATCTGTAAGGGAGGTTGACCAGCCGATGGGCTCCTGCCTTCTTCTGCCTCGAAAGATATTGGAAGAGGTAGGGGTTTTAGATGAAAATTTTCCAATCTTTTTTAATGATGTGGATTTATGTTACCGGATAAAAAAGAGTGGAGGGAAACTTTATTTTTTCCCTGATGCTAAAACTTTTCATTATAAAGGAGGCTCAACTCAGAAGGTTAAACCCGAGATGATAGCATCTGCTCATTTGAGTTTTTTCGGATTTCTCTTTAAATACAAAAAAGGAGTTTTCAATAAGATTTTAGTTTATTTGTCTGGAGTGCTCTTTCTCTTAACTGCTTTAGTCAGGATTATCTTTTATGTCTGGAGAAAGGTCTTCGTAAAAAATTAAGCATAGTTAGAAAATAAAAAGCATATTTTAACATCCACTTCTGCAAATTTCCCTGGAAAAAACGTAGGGGCCATTCTAATTCGCTCTTTTCGCAGAGGGTTGAACCACAGGTTAAATCTGTTTGTTCTTTAAGTTTTTTGAGCTCAGCTTCGTCTCCTACGGATCCAAAGTCGGATATGTTATTCCCCTCTTCGATTATTCTGTCAATTTTTCTCATTACCAAAACCGCTGTTCTTATTCTATTTTCTATCTGTCTATATGTTTTCTCATGGAGCAGATTGTGTTTATATTTAATATAATTCATTTTAGATGCGGCATCATAGGTGCTAGAGACTATTTCCTCCCGGCTCATCCATTCGGTCTGGTAATTGAGCATATACCTCCAGCTGGGGCTTTCTAAGGCTTTTCTATGTTCCTCCAAGGTTCGAAATATGAGCTTATATCCGTATTTTTCAGGATTTTCAAAAATTAGACTGCCCGGGTCAAGAAAAGGAGCTAAGGGCGAGATATAAGGGAAAAGCCTTTTTTGAGAATTAAATTTATCTAAAAGATAATCGCAGTATTTTATAGTCTCTAACACAGAGTCATAGGTCTGATGGGGAAGCCCGATCATAAAGAAAAGGTCGAATTTTCTACAGTTAGCTTTTAAAGAATGTTCAATAAATTTTTCCAGAGCAGAATTATCATAATTTCTCTGAAAAGAAGATCGGACCAGTGGGTCGTGGGATTCGGCTGAGATCTGGATATTGAAATTTGGGATGGTTTGAGCTACCTGATATAAAAATTTTTCAGGGGGGATATCAAAGAATTCTATCACCACCTGATTTTTTATCTTTGTTTTTTTGAGCAGGCTCAAAATCTGGTAAGCATAGCTTTCTCCTGGCTGAAGCAGGTCTCCTAAGAGGAAAATTGGTCCCTTGAAGAAAAAGGAGATCTTCTTCAGGTCTTTAACCACTAACTCCGGATCTCTGAAAGCTGGCTTATCTCTTAGATAGAAATTGGAATAGGCAAAGGAAGAGCCACCACAGGAAGTGCAGTTTTGAGTACACCCCTTGCAGGTAAAGATAGCGGTGATAGGGTATCTTCCCCAATCGTAAAAAGGGAAATAACCCAAGAGGTCTTTGTCTCTTAAAATTGCTCTTATCAGATGAGGGTAATCCAACCCAACGCCATTTAAGTTTTCAGGAATGAAACTTAAAGAGTTTATCCGCACCTCATTTTTTTTATCCTTGTAGGTCAGATTTGGCACGGAGAATAATCCTTCTTTTCCTTTGAGTGCCTGAATTAATCTGAACAGAGGATTCTCAGCTGAATCCCCCCTTATCACAAAATCGACCTGCGGATAAAGAATAAGCTCTTTATGAAAGTAAGTTGCAGATAGTCCTCCGAATATGACTTTTGCCTCCGGATGGTATTTTTTTATGAGCCTGGCAATCTCCAGTCCTCCCTGAGAATGAGGGAGCCAGTGTAAATCTATTCCGAAGGCTAAACTGTTTAAATTTTTTATCTCCTTTTCTACATCATAATCCGGACTGGAAAGCATCTTTACAGCTAAATTTATTATCCTGACCTTTAAATTCTTGTGAGTTAAATAGGAGTAAAGGGAGACAAATCCAAGTGGATACATATCAAATACCGGAGTAGAAGGAATAACGTCACTTATGGGCCCAAACATAATCGAGCGCTTGCGGAAATCATATACGCTGGGCGGATGGAGTAAAATCAAATCGAACATCAATTACCTCTAAAATAAAAATAAATCAAATCAATTTAACTTCAGATTGCTGAAAATACAAGGGGTTTGTTGGTTCGCGATTGGCTATTTGCGATTGGCTGTTCGATAAAAAAGAGTTCGGTTCGATAAATTGAATCTGACTAAATCGTAGTGCGATCCTTTCAGGGTCGCCAAAATCTGTAGGGGCGAACCTATCCTACGGATCCATTTTGGATGTGTTCGCCCGTAGGAAGTGATTCAGGGTTAAAAAGTTTTGTAGGGGAGCCCCTTGTTGAGCTACGCTAAATCCAGATTTTTTGGGATGGGCTCCCGAAAAGAGGGAGGGGATAAACCCCTCCCCTATGAAAAACGAACAGACAGTATAGGCAGGTTTAAAACCTGCCCTCTACACATGTTTGATTTACCACGCTCAGATTACGGACAGGGTGGAGGACCAAATTTGAAAAGGTAATTAATAAGACAAACTATATCCGAAATAGATACTTTACCATCACAATTAGCATCCCCCACCCCTAACTCAGGAATAGGCTCAGGCCCAAATTTGAAAAGATAATTTATTAGATAAACTACATCCGACAACGAAACCTTACCATCACCGTTAACATTTCCACGTAAAAAATACATACTCTTGGCATAAATATCCCAGTTGCCTCTGCGATTATCCTGCCAAGTATAATAGATTTTAGCGCCATTAGTAGCAACTGATGGTAGTTGTTGAGCAAAAGAAGCATATAGTGAATTAGGAACTAAGTAGTTTTTCCCGATAGCAGCACCAGATGAATCGTATCTTTGGGCGTATACATTGCAGCTATCATCATACCATGTAATCACAAACTTGCCAGAGTTGTCAATAGCGATATCTGGTTCCCTCTGGTCAACAGTTGCTGTATGGTCACTGACTTTAAAGCTCGAACCCACGGCACTACCTTCAGAGCTATACCTTTGAGCATAGATGCCAGTAACGCTACCATTTATTATGCCTTCCCACGTAATAATAAAGTTACCATAACTATCCATAGCGATATCGGAAGAATAACCAACTCCTGAAAGACTTACTGGAAAATTTGGAAAACCGACAGGAGTTCCTGAGTAGTTATATCTCTGAGCATAAATTTCAGGCAAACCTATGCGGTCATCTCGCCAAGTGATAACAAAATTGCCATCTGGATCAGAGGCAACAGCTGCCGAAAACTGAAAGGCATTGCCGATATCGTTATTGACTCTAAAATTAACACCTAGGGGAATGCCCTGGATGTTATACCTTTGGGCATAGATATCTAGGCTTCCATCTCGGGCTATCCTGCCATGTGATGATAAAATTGCCAGAACCATCCATAGCAACACTAGGAAACTCTCTCTGGCCATATCCACTGTCATCATCAACCCTGAAGTTAAAGCCTATGGGAGAGCCTAAAGAATTGTATCTCTGAGCATAGATTCGGTCACCTGTGTTCCAAGTAATTACAAAATTTCCATAGTTATCCGCAGCGATATTTGGCTCAAAGTAGGATCCGAGTATAGGGTTATCGTTTGCTTTGAAATTCAAACCTATAGGTGTACCACTGGAATTGAATCTCTGCGCATAGACGTCCCAATTACTACTTCGAAACTCTTTCCAGGTCACCAAGAAATTACCAAAGCCATCCATGGAAGTAGCTGGAGAGTGCTGTTCAGCAGTAAATATAACATCATGATTTGTCTTGAAATTCGAGTTCAAGGACGTACCAATAGAGTCATATCTCTGAACATAAATATCAGCATTAAGATAACGGTAATCCTGCCAAGCGATAACAAAGTTTCCTGAGCCATCCATAGCAATAGCAGGCTCGACTTGTGCTGCGGTTCCAGTATCATCATTAACCTTGAAGTAAGAACCAAGGAGAGTACCGGAGCTGTCAAATCTTTGAGCATAGATGTCAGAGTAATTGTTTAGGTAGTTAAAAGTTTCCCAGGTAATTACAAAATTGCCGAAGTAATCCATTGAAATATCAGGATTGCCCTGGTACGTAGGTCCAACATAGCTATTAACCTTGAAATTTGATCCTATTGGGTTACCAGAAAGATCAAATCTTTGTGCATAGATGTCCCATCCAGCAGTTTGCCAAGTGATGATAAAGCTGGAAGTAATATCCATAGCAATAGCCGGGAAAGAAAATTGATGCGTGCTTCTTGTGGGATCATTTACTCTGAAGTTAGAGCTTAAAGGAGTGCCGGAGGAGTCATATCTTTGAACATAGGTTTCGTACTTAGCATTGCGGTAATCGGTCCAAGTGATAACAAAGTCCCCAGAGCTATCTATAGTAACATCAGGATAGTACTGGTCCGCAGTTCCCACATCATCGTTCACCCTAAAGTTAGTGCCTATGCGAGCACCTGATGGGTCAAATCTCTGAGCATAGATGTCTGAATTGCCGTTCCGTATATCGCTCCATGTGATAATGAAGTTGCTAGAGCGATCCCCATCCACAGCACAAGCGTACTGAATAGCACTGCCAGCGTCATCATTGACCTTGAAGTTTGAGCCCAGTGGATTACCTAAGGAGTCGTATCTCTGGGCATATATATCGCGATTACTACTACCGTTACGTTCATCTTCCCAAGAAATAACAAAACGACTGGAACCATTCATGGTAATCGCAGGTCGCCACTGATGACCCGTTCCAGCCAGATCACTCACTTTGAAATTTGAGTCTAACGGAGTACCAAATAAGTCATATCGTTGAACATAGATGTTATACTTACCGCTGCGCTCGTCTGTCCAAGTTATGATAAAACTGCCACCTGGGTCCCTAGAAATAGCTGGAGAAGACTGATCTGCAGTTCCAATATCATCATTTACCAGAAAATCATCAATTATACCGTTCATTCTCCTGAAGCCCTTGAGGTTAAAGTCAGAATTAGATTGATTAGACACGAGTGGCAAAAAAGAGAAAAGCAATAATACCACGCTAGAAAAGAAAACTTTAAAGATGGGACGCATAAGTCCCTCCTTCCCTTAAGTTTCTTGATTATACAGAAATATGATAAATAAAAATAAAGGATTGTCAAGGGTTTTTAAAATAAAATGACGGATGTCGAATGACGAATATTGGATGAAAAAAGAGAAAAATCAAAAATCGGTAAACCCATCTTGCCCCCAAGATGGGTTACCTATTCCCGCCTTGAGGGCAAGGCGGGGATACCAGGCATAGGTTTCTTTCGTCGGTAAACCCAGGTTGCCCCCAACCTGGGTTGTGCGAACCCCACCTTCTGGGTAAGGTGGGGATACCGGGTAAAGATTTCTTCTGCTCTCTGTTGGTCCCCTGATCAACTGAGCAGTTTTGCAGGAGTTCAAAACTTTGAACCCCTCTTGTGGTTAAGCAAGGCTGAAGCCTTACCTTACGAATACTCCTGAAATTGGAGTATTTTCCGTCTTCCGTCTCACGTCTTACATCTAACATTTTTTATTTTTTTATGTAATCGCAATATAATAATGTCCTGTTTTAGCAAAGTAGAAATG
>CAZMZF010000048.1:0-9585 GCA_964570765.1 uncultured Ignavibacteria bacterium | reverse complement strand
ATCTCGGTTCCCTTTTCGATAGTCCTGCATGCCAGCCAGTATATTCCGGTAACCCTTTTAGGCTTAGTTTATCTTAAGTTTGAACATTTCTCTTTAAAAGCAGCTGAAAAAGATTCTAAAGCTATTATGGCGAACGAAAAAGGAGACCCATCTTGAGGAGAAGATAGGTCTAAGGGAGTTGGTGCTCTTAATCGTCGAGGTTTTTTGAAGTCCCGAAACAGATCCTTTAAGCAAATTATATTATGTATTCCTATCCTCAGGCGGATAGAAAGAGACAGGGTATATCCTGTTAGGTATTTAGAAGAAAAAAAAGATTAACATCTAACAAGGAGAATACCCCCTATGAATCTAGCAAAAATAAAACTTGACATAATTTAGTTTGATTATTTATTAAATAATTTTTATTATAGACATACTATGAAAAGTAAAAGTAAAGATAAATTTCAAAGAGGAGAAGGAAATAAATAGCAAGAGCCAAGCATGGCGAGCTATAAGCACTATTATTCTTTGATATAGAGGTACATAATACAATCAAGTTTTCTGGCAACGACAATTTTATCTCGTTTGGCACTTTTGCCTTGAGATATCTTACCGTTATATACGCTTTTAAAAAAGGATAAAATAATGAAAAAAGCACTTATCACGGGTATAACTGGTCAAGATGGTTCATATTTAGCTGAGTTCCTTTTAGAGAAAGGTTACAAAGTCCATGGAATAGTTAGACGTGTAGCCTTGGAGGACCCTGCACATAGACTGTGGCGTATAAGACATATTTTAGAAAAGTTGACTTTACATCCCGCCTCCTTAGAAAGTTATGCCAGTATATTTAATGTAGCAGAGAAGGTAAAACCAGATGAATGCTATCATTTAGCGGCTCAAAGCTACGTAAGTTATTCTTTTATAGATGAATTTTCTACGATTAACACAAACATCAATGGAACACATTTTGTTCTCTCAGCAATAAAAGAAAAGGCGCCCAGATGTAAATTCTACTTTGCGGCTTCAAGTGAGATGTTTGGTCATGCTAAAGAGATACCGCAAAATGAAAATACTCCTTTCCATCCCCGTTCTCCTTATGGAATCTCCAAAGTCGCTGGCTTTGATTTAACCAGGAATTATCGTGAGGCTTACAACCTTTATGCTTGTAGCGGGATTTGTTTTAATCACGAGTCTCCGCGAAGAGGTTATGAATTTGTGAGTCGAAAAATATCCAATGGGGTTGCGGAAATCAAATTGGGGATCTCTAAGGAACTACGCTTGGGTAATTTAGAGGCCAAGAGAGACTGGGGTTTTGCCAAAGATTATTGTAAAGCTATGTGGCTAATGCTTCAACAGGATAAACCCGATGATTACGTTATCGCTACAGGTGAAGTGCATTCGGTTAAGGAATTTGCAGAGTTAGCTTTTGATTATGTCAGCCTGGACTGGGGAAAATATGTAGTCATAGATAAGACACTTTATCGACCCGTCGAGGTCAATATACTCAAAGGAGATTTTAGTAAAGCCAGAAAAAAATTCGGCTGGAAGCCAACCGTAAGATTTAAAGAATTAGTTAAGATGATGGTTAATGCGGATTTAAAAAGACTTAAAGAGTCAAAGTTTAGATAAACGAAATTGTGGAGATTTTTATCCACCTCAGATGGATAAATCAAAAGTATATCCGGTTAGATATTTAGAAAAATCTTTTAGTTTAACTTTTAAACCTCAATTGATATAATAAGAAAAATTATGTTCATGCGTTTTCAGTAAATATATATGGATGAATACTGATAAGCCTTGATTATTTTTGGATTTGATAAATATCAGGATAGAGTTGAATATCTTGAGATTTGAGTTAGGATGATAGTTTAAATCTATCTGACCTTTAAAGTATGAGTAAGAAGAAAAAAACAAAAATTAGTTTACTTCCGGAGAAATTTGTTGAAAAGAAAGCCTTAGAAGGGTTTGACTATCTTTATATTTTTCACGTGGTCGTGGGGTGGTCCCCCGACCCGACGGGAACCACTCCCTAATCCTTTCCTTATAAAGGAAAGGGAATTTAACTTGCCTGGTTAGTCCCGCTCGAAAGCGGGATGGTAAGCATTGAGATGTTTATTTAAAATAGGAGTGGCAGATTTTTTTTCTGGATTTTTGGATTAGCTTGGTTTAATTTAGACTCGAAGAACATAAGCTATTTTAAAGCCTCACTGGTGGAAAAGGTCAAGAATGGATAAAGTCGATAAAAACTTTGCAACCCGTAGGGAAAAGCTCAAAGTGGTAGTGGTGATGCCGGCTTATAATGCGGCTCGAACTTTAGCCACTACTTATCAGAACATCCCCTCAGAAGTCGTAGATGAGGTCCTGTTAGTAGATGATGCCAGCAAGGATGAGACGGTAAAGATCGCCCTGGACTTTCATCTCAAAGTGATCCGCCACCCGCATAACGTGGGGTATGGCGGGAATCAGAAAACCTGTTATTTAGAGGCTTTAAGGGAGGGGGCAGATATTGTGGTGATGCTTCATCCGGATGGACAGTATGACCCGCGCCTTATACCCCAGATCATTGAGCCTATAAGAAAGGGTGAGGCTGATTTTGTTTTAGGTTCAAGGCTCAGACAGAAGTGCGGGGCGCTCAAAGGGGGTATGCCTTTATATAAATTTTTAGCCAATAGATTTCTGACTGCAATCGAGAATTTGATTTTAGGACAGAACCTCTCGGAGATGCATACGGGGTATCGGGCTTATAGCCGGAGCTTCTTGGAAAAAGTTCCTTTCTTACGAAACTCTAACGATTTTGTGTTCGATTCTCAGATAATAGCCCAGGCGGTGGCTTTTAAACTGAGGATCGCAGAAGTTCCAGTAAGCACTAAATATTTTAAAGAGGCTTCTTCAGTCAATTTCAGAGTCTCTTTGATCTACGGATTTAAAACGCTCTGGACCGTATTCAGATTTGCTCTGGATAAGCTGGGTCTAATCCATTGTCGGCTGTTTCACGCTTAAACCTTTAACTATGATAAAGAAGAAAAAAACCGTTAAAGCTGAGGTAGAATTAAAAAAAGGGAAATTTGAAGGTCTACTCCAGGCAAAATATTATTATCTACTCTTATTCGTTTTATTGTTGGTGGGAGCCTACCTGAGATTAAATCACCTGAGAGCAGACCCGCCTTATGATCTCTCCTGGAGCTTGGGCCCGTTCACGGATGAGGGAGCAATAAGCATCAATGCCCGGAATATGCTATTCTGGGGGAGATGGCTGATGGATGACATTTTTCGAATGGGGGTCTCTCCTCTCTTATCGGTGCTCTATTATCTTATTTTCAGCCTCTTCGGCACAGGTTTTATTCAGATAAGGATTCTACCCGTTTTCTTAAGTTTAGGAACAATTCTTCTCGTATTTCTAATTCTTAAAAAAGAGGGAAGTTTAAAAGCCGCTCTGCTCAGTGCTTTTTTTCTGACGACCAGCTATCTTTTCGTTATGCATAATCGATTAGCCTTAGAAGAGACCAGCCTTAATTTTTTCCTCATCCTTTCACTTTTTTTTCTGCAGTTAGGAGAAAAAAAAGGATCCTATCTTTTCTTATGTGGTTTTTTCTCTGCGATCTCAGTCCTATATATCAAGATAATAGGTCTGCCAATTATCCTGGTAATAACATTTGAGATCTTCAGATGGGGATTTTCTTCCAAAAGCCTGGAGAGGAATAAGATGATTTTTCGATCTTTGCTCCTTTATGCCGGAGGATTTTTCTTGGCAGTTCTCATCTGGTTTTTTACGATCTTTCTTCCCTTTAAAACCCCTTTGATCACCTATTTCGTAGCGGTTTCGGTGAAATCGGCTGGGGGGCATCCGGGTAATTTAGGAGAATTTATTAGCAATCTCCTTAACTTAGGAACAAGTGATAAACTTTACCCCAGGGCTTTTTATCTTTTTGTCCTCGCCTTTCTCTATATATTTTATTTCTTAGGTAGATGGAAAGAGAATTTGAAAAATTCCAGTTTTCGTCTGGATACTCTTTGTGTGTTCTGGTTTTTACTTGGTGTTTTGAGCCTTTGTTATAACTTTTATCATCCAATTCGTTATCAGATGATTTTGCTTCCTCCCCTGGCAATCCTGGCAGGATACGGGATGGAAAGGTTGATTCAGGCAAATAGAATTGGTTTCGGCAAGAAAATGAGCTGGGCAGGTCTGGTGTTTGGCTGGGCTCTTTTAATCCTGTTTTTTTACGAGCTGTTCTATACTCTTAATCTCTATTTGATTGAACACTACCAGTCTTTCTATCCACTGGTCTCCAACTTTACACAGGATGTTAGAACCTGGTTTATGAGCAGGTGGGAGTTTATTCAGAATTATCCTGAGTTACTGAGGGCTTCGCTCCTGTGGAGCGGAATAGTGATTTTGATTGCCTTCTTACTCTCCAGGGTCAAGAAATTAAGAGAGGGGTTAAGTTTTCCTCCGAGCTTAAAATATCCCCTGATAGTTCTAATTCTTTTTCTTAGCCTTCTCAGCGATCTCAAGCAATATTTCAAATGGACAGATAATCTATCCTATGATCTATTTGAGACCTCCAGAGATCTGAACGGGTTACCTCCGGGTAGTGTGCTTGCGGGTCCCTGGGCCGCCTCTTTGAGCCTGGAGAATCATCATTATGCTATCTTTATGCAAAACTTTGCCAATAAGGATAAGGTCATAGAGAGGTTTAAACCTACCCATCTTCTGATCTATAAAAATGGCTGGGAGGACAAGTACTTTCAGGAGACCTATTCAGAGATAATGGATAGAGCAAAACTTTTAAAAGAATATCATATCCGTGGCAATCCGATGTTACTATATGAGCTTCCCAAAGAATGATTTTTTAATAATAGGTTTATTGTTGAGATAGAGCATTCTCAAATTTTAAAAAAATGATACCAACTAACTTTAGAGTGCAATCCTAAAGGTGAAAAGAATTGACAAAAAAGGGGGTAGGGGTTATAATAGGTCTTAAACTTTATAGTCCCTGAAAGAGAGGGAATATTGAAGAAATAGTTATGCAGATAATCGACATATCTTTGCTGGAGGAATCGGATGCTTAAAAAGACTCACCAGAACAAACTCATCTATCTGCTTTTTTTCCTTTCAGGAATCAGCGGTTTAATTTATGAGACGGTCTGGCTCAGGGTTTTGATCCGGGTTTTAGGAAGCACGGTTTACGCCACCTCCATTGTGCTCTCAGCTTTTATGGCCGGCCTAGCAGTAGGGAGTTATTTTTTTGGACGTTTTGTGGATAGATATAGAAATCCTCTGCGTTTGTATGCTCTCTTAGAATTGGGAGTAGGAATAACTGCTATTGTCCTTTTCTTTCTCTTTGGTCAACTTATCCCTCTCTATCATGCCATCTATACCTCGGTTGGAGGAGCACGAATCACCTTAACTTTTATTCAGGCTCTAATCTTATTCGGCTGCCTTCTTGTTCCCACCAGCCTGATGGGCGGAACCCTTCCGGTCCTTTCTGCCCATACCAAACTCCATAAAACTGCCTTCGCCATCAGAGTGGGGAATCTATATGGCTTGAATACCTTAGGTGCGGTTTTAGGGGTTGTGGGGAGCGGTCTTTTCACCCTGGGATCAATTGGCGAAATGAACACCGTATTTATCGGGGTTTTCATTAATCTTTTAGTCTCTTTGATCGCTTTTTCGTTGAGTTCAGCCATCAAAATTCCTCAAGCCGCTCCTGCCTCAAGTGAAGCTAAAGCATCAGTAGTTTCTCAAAAAGCCAAAACAGAGTATATCTCCCCCTATTCTTCATTTACCAGGAGAATGGTGCTGGTTGCCTATGCCCTGAACGGGTTTGCGGCTTTAGCCTATGAGGTGGTCTGGACTCGAATGTTCCAGTTGCATCTGGGAACCTCCATCTATGCTTTCAGCATGATGTTAGGGGTTTATCTGATTGGGGTAGCCCTGGGAAGTATCTGGGGAGGAGGGTATATCAATAAGCTTAAAGACCCTCTTGGCTTTTTCGGGTTTGCTCAGGTATTCATTGCTTTTTACAGTATTTTAGGTCTGTATCTTTTCACCATATTTAAGCCAGTGTCCACCACGATCGCTCTATTTAATATCATTATGCTTCCAGCGGTGATGGTTCTGCCGATAACTTTCGTCCTGGGTTTGATTTTCCCGGCAGTGTCGCGAAGCTATGTGGAAAAGGAAGAGGAGGTAGGTAGCGGGGTTGGCAGGCTATATTCCATGAACACCTTTGGATGTATCTTAGGTTCACTGGTATGCGGATTTATATTAATCCGGGTGCTTGGAACCAAAGGAACGATCTTAGCTTTAGCTGGTGTGAATTTAGTAATCGGTCTGGCAATTGCCTTAACCAGTCAAGCCAGAGTTAAGAGCTCAAAATATTTGAAACCGGTTTATGCCGGATTAATTTTGTCTATCCTTTTGGGGATTTTCTCTCCGGACCCTTTCTACGCCGTTCTGAAAAAAGAGATTTATAAACTCTTGGGAGAGGATATGGAGATATATTATCATAAGGAGAGTGTATCTGCCACCACCACCGCTTTCGGCTCCAGAATCAAACCTCTATCCAAGTATCTCTGGATAAATGGAATCGGGATGACTTTCCTCTGCACTGAGACTAAATTGATGGCTCATCTCCCCTTAATCTTAAATGAGAATCCTCAGGATATCTTAGTGGTATGTTTCGGGATGGGAACCACTTTACGCTCAGCCCGGGTGCATAAGGATTTGCAGTGCGATGTGGTGGAGCTTGTGCCTGAGACTTATGAATGTTATAAATATTTTCATAAAGATGGGCACCAGGTTCTGGCAGACCCACGGGTGCACCATTTTGTGGATGATGGTCGAAATTTCCTTCTGATGCGGGACAAAAAATATGACGTGATTACTATGGACCCGGCACCGCCTTTATGGAGTGCCGGAACGGTGAACCTTTATGCTCAGGAATTCTTCAATCTGTGCCGAAGTCGCCTTAAGCCCGGGGGGATAATGAGCCTGTGGGTGCCTCCCCATACAGTTACTGAGGTGCGAATGATAATGCGAACTTTTCAAACCGTTTTTCCCAATGCTACAGTCTGGAGAGGGATTCAATATCCGGGTTTTTATCTTATAGGTTCGGTCAAGCCTTTAAAGATAAATCCAGAGCGTTTTCGCCAGGCTTATCAGGACAAAGATATTATGGCTGATCTAACAGAATGGGATAATCTGGTCCCTACCCCGGAAGCGATGATGGGTCTTTATCTTCTCAGTCCTGAAGAGTTGACCGATTTTGTAAGGGAAGAACCCATTATCACTGATAACCACCCTTATACCGAATTCCCGCTCTGGCGCCAGACCTTTCATCCATATGGAAGATATAATCTGAATGCTTTAGCGGTAGAATACTGGAAGCAACAGATTAGAGGGGTTAAAAGATAATTCTAATTGGGGTGTAGGGGCACGGAATGCCGTGCCCCTACTTTTTCTCTCACAAAGGTGGATTTTTTGTAGGGGCGGGGAAACCCCGCCCCTGTAATCAATTATTTTTACACTTTAGGTCTCACTTATTATTTTCCTGTTCCATCTTTATTCTCTGTTGTTCGTATTCTGCCCGATGTTTTGCCTGCATTTCTGCCATCTCCTCAGGTGTCGGTCCCTCCATCTTAGCCAGTCGCACATTCTCATATCCCTTGCGCTTGGCAACGATGCGATAACTGAAAGTTAAATCTGAGTTGCCTGCTTTGAGCTCTCTTACTTCAAAAGAGGTTGCAGTCTGGTTGGTGACATAAAGACCATTGCAATCTCCTCCAGGAGTAAGAAAAACATGATAGTCCACTGAAGTATTTACAGTCTGAGCAAATAATGGGTCGATCTGGATTACTGCTTGCCCGTCTACGAGATTTCCTTTACCAAAATCCTCAAACCAGTTCTCCGGTGATTCCTGACAATAGACCGTGTGATATTCACCATTATCGACTTTCACTGCGGCACTCTTGCTGCCACCTACAAAAAGATCATTATGTATCCAAACATCCCCCTCAAACTCCCCAGCGTAACCGTCACCCTCAGCGTAGATCCCTCTATTAAACCCTCCCCCGCTGGCGTAGAAATATCCACCATAATTCCACCCTCCAGTGCCATAATTATAAGCATAGCTGTGGACACCATAAATATCAATTGAACCAGGAGGATTATTACCCGTAGCCTCTGCAAGAACCCCATAATGGTATCCTGAGCCAGAAGAGGATGTAAAAAATTTTCCACCAATAGCATCGCCTGTGGAGGTGTTTGAAGCATAGCCATAGGAGCCGAAAGTAGTGCCAGTTGAACCAAAAGCTTCTCCTGCAACTCCATAGTGGATCCCTGTCCCAGCAGATGAGGTTTTGAATTCACCACCTACAGCTTCACCTGTAGAGTTATTCTGAGCATAACCATAGGAACCAAAAGTCGTGGCACCAGAGGTACCCCAAGCATCTGCTTTAACCCCATAATGAGTCCCTGTGCCGGGTTCCATGGTAAAGAAGTATCCACCCAGAGCTTCTCCTGTACTACTCCCTAAGCCAACCACACCAATAGAAGAGCCGGAGGAACTATTTTCTGCCAGACCGGATACACCATAAACTGGATTAGTAGAACTGCCATAACTTTCCGCACTTACACCATAATGAGTTCCATTTCCAGAAGAAGAAGTGGTGAAAAAGCCGCCATGAGCCGGACCCGCATAATTTCTACTATATCCATAAACGCCATAGACCGTGTCAGAAGTTGATCCCTGGCCCGAGGCATAGACCCCGTAATGCTGTCCACTGCCGTTCAAAAAGGCGTTAAAATAGCCTCCATAAGCTATGCCGCTACTGGTATTCATAGCTGATCCACGAACGCCGTAAGCTCCACCAGTAGAAGCGCTGCGAGCATTACCGTAAACAGCGTAATGTTCTCCTGTTCCAAGTGAATCTGCCAGAAAAGATCCAGCATAAGCGGAACCAGCTGAATTATTGGTTGCGTTTCCCTGAATACCATATACAGTGCCTGTACTACCTGTGGTTCTTCCTAAAAAGGCAGTGCCAGAAGTAACAACTACACTGTCCGGTCCGGTGGTATTCACATATTTGCTGGTCAAGGTGCTTGTTCCTTCATACAAATCAGTTGCCACTCCAGACCTGCCGTAATCGTTAGCAGTAGAAAGAAAAGCTGATGCCTGCTGACCATCTAATAAATCCGCATCTAAGCCAGTTCCTGTTCCATCGTTAGTAGAAGTCCAAGCAGTTCCAGAGATCTTGGAAGGTGTAATGGCTGCAGAGGCTGAGATATCAGCATTTACTATCTGATTGTCTGTAATCATTGCGCTGGTAATAGAGTTCGCCTGTGCCACATTCACATATTTATTAGTTAGGGTCGTGGTTCCCTCATACAAATCTGTTGCCACTCCCGAACGTCCGTAATCGGTTGCAGTGCTGGAAAAATCTGAAGAGTGCAGACCGTCCAGCTTATCTGAATCTTTAGAATAATTGGAAGTATCAGCTTTTGCTCCCCGATAAGCATAACCCAGACTGGATAACCTCTGACGAGGTGTCATCTCCGGGTCTGCTCCTACCTGAATCCCTAACCAGGTATTGGAATAATTGAAA
>CAZMZF010000047.1:0-9680 GCA_964570765.1 uncultured Ignavibacteria bacterium | reverse complement strand
TGGTTAGAGTGCTTGCTTGACATGCAAGAGGTCACTGGTTCGATCCCAGTATCGCCCACCATAAAAAAAGTAAATAATTGATGGTTCATAGTTCGTAGTAATCTTGTATTTAAGTGAGCAGGAAACCCCTGAGCTGGGGTAATTTTTTATTGATTATTTAAGGAGAAAGAAGTGGGAATAAGGGAAAAATTGATCGAGGATTTAAAGAGAATTGCCAAAGCAGGCCTGGTAAATGAAGGTGAGATAGAGAAATATTTAATTGCCAAAGCAGATGGAGAACTTAAAGACCTTACTGCGATCGCGGGATATGAATCAACCAAGGATTTAAAGCTCTTAACTTTCGAGGATCCTGAAGGACAAAAAGTTTATTGGCATAGTACTTCGCATGTTATGGCTCAAGCAGTTCAAGACCTTTTTCCCGAAACAAAATTAGGAATTGGTCCGGCTATAGAAGAGGGGTTCTATTATGATTTCTATAAGAAAGACCCCTTTACCCCGGAGGACCTGGAAAAAATCGAGAAAAGAATGCAGGAGATCATTAAAGAAGATCTCCCTTTTGAAAGAGAAGAGCTTTCTCAAAGTGAAGCTTTGAAGCTTTTCAAAGAAAAAGATGAAAAATATAAATTAGAATTGATCAGCGAACTGGCTAAAAACGAGGAGATTACAATTTACAGACAAGGGGATTTTATAGATCTCTGCCGAGGTCCTCATATTCCTTCTTCAGGTAGGATCAAAGCTTTCAAACTCCTGCAGATAGCAGGTGCTTACTGGAAGGGAAGCGAAAAGAATCCAATGCTTCAGAGGATTTATGGAATTTCATTCCCCAGCCAGGAAAAATTGGATGGGTATTTAAAAAATTTAGAAGAAGCTAAGAGAAGGGATCACAGGAAATTAGGCCGGGAGTTGGATCTTTATGAGATTTACGACGAAGCCGGAGGAGGACTGGTTTTCTGGCACCCGAAAGGGGCATTGATCCGCAGATTAATTGAGAATTTCTGGGTAAAAGAACACTATAAGGCTGGTTATGAGCTTTTATATACTCCTCACATAGCTAAATTGGAACTCTGGAAGAAAAGCGGGCATACTGATTTCTATACCGAATATATGTATTCTCCGATGAAAATCGATGAGGAAGAATATGAACTTAAACCGATGAATTGCCCTTTCCATATATTAGTATATAAATCGAAACTAAGGAGTTATAAAGAACTACCTATAAGATGGGCTGAGTTAGGCACGGTTTATAGATATGAGCGTTCTGGAGTTTTGCATGGACTTTTAAGAGTTAGAGGGTTTACTCAGGACGATGCTCATATATTCTGTCAATTAGAACAATTAGAGGAAGAGATCCTGAGACTTTTGGATTTCACCCTGTTTTTTTTGAAATCTTTTGGTTTTAAAGAATATGAGATATACTTAGCTACCCGTCCGGGAAAATATATAGGGGATCCCTCTACCTGGGAAAAAGCCACAGAAGCTTTAAGGCAAGCCCTTTTAAAGCACGATCTTCCATTTAAAGTAGATGAGGGTGGAGGTGCTTTTTATGGTCCCAAGATCGACCTGAAGATAAAGGACCTTTTTGGGCGACCACCCTGGCAATGTACTACTCTGCAGTTCGATTTCAATCTACCGGAGAGATTCGACCTGCGATATGTGGGTAAAGATGGGTCTTTTCAGAGGCCTATAATGATCCATCGTGCACTCCTGGGAGCATTGGAGCGATTTTTTGGTCTTTTGATAGAGCACTATGCAGGCGCATTCCCGTTATGGCTTTCACCGGTTCAGATTGCCATTCTTCCCATCACTTCTGACCAGCTTTCGTATGCTCAGGAGTTAAAGAAAGAATTAGAACAAAAAGAGCTAAGGGTTAAATTAGACGATAGAAATGAGAAAATAAATTATAAGATCAGGGAAGCTGAGTTAGAAAAAATACCTTATATGTTCATCCTGGGTAAAAAAGAACTTGAGAATAAAACGGTTTCTGTTCGCAGACACGGTTCAGGTGATTTAGGTGAGTTCAGATTAGAAGAGATAATAGCAAAAATTTTACAAGAAGTCGATTCCAAAAAATAACAGAAGAGGAGGTGAGAAGTATAGCCGAGAAACACATTCGGGTGAACGAGAGGATAAGAGTTCCCCAGGTAAGGCTTATCGATACAACTGGAGAGCAGGTCGGGATAATCCCTACCCGCGAAGCATTGAAGATGGCAGTAGATAAGGGGTATGACCTTGTCGAGATCTCGCCCTCAGCTAAGCCACCAGTATGCAAAATTATGGATTATGGAAAATATAAATACGAGCTGAGCAAGAAGGTAAAAAGTGCCAAAAAGAAACAGCATGTCATCCATATGAAAGAGATGAGATTAAGACCCAAGATCGAGGAACATGATTATCAGTTTAAACTCAGACATATACGGGAGTTTTTGGAAAAAGGGAACAAGGTGAAAATTTTTGTGGAATTTCGAGGTAGAGAAATGGCTCATCAGGAATTAGGTCAGAAGATCATCCAGAGACTGGAGGAAGATCTAAAAGATTTGGGGATGATTGAACAAAAGGCTAAGTTCGAAGGTCGGAACCTTTCTCTAACTTTCATGCCCAAGGGATAAAGTATAAACTTTTAAAAAGAGATTTAGAGGATGCCCAAAATAAAAACATCAAGGAGTGCCCGAAAAAGATTTAAGCTTACTGGTAAAGGTAAAGTCAAAAGAAGCAAGGCTTTCAAAAGCCATATTCTTACCAGCAAAACTTCCAAGCGGAAGAGGGGATTAAGAAAAAGGGTCTTAGTAAGCAAGGCGGATCAGGCAAGAATTAAAAGGATAATCTCCGCTTGAAAAAAGTAGAAGTTTTTTAACAGATTAGAATTCATCAGGAGGAAAAGAAGATGCCCAGAGCTACCCATCGGGTTGCATCCAAGAGGAGAAAGAAAAAGATACTTAAAGAAGCCAGGGGATTTTATGGGGGACGTAGCAAGTTGATTCGTACCGCAAAAGAAGCGGTAGCACGGGCGAGAGTCTATGCTTACCGCGATAGGAGGACCAAAAAGAGGGATTTACGCGGACTCTGGATTAGCAGAATTAATGCGGCAGCCAGACTTTTTGGTTTGACCTATGGAGCCTTTATAAACGGTTTGAAGAAAGCCGGGGTAATACTGGACAGGAAAATCCTTTCAGAGATTGCAGTGAAAGATTTGAAGGCTTTTGAAAAATTAGTAGAGATTGCCAGGGTAAAAACTCAGTCTGTATGATTTTTTTGAAAAACAGAATGACTTTTTTAAAAAGATTAGAGGAAATAGAAGAGACAGTTATAGGTAGATTAAAATCTGTCTCAAATCCAAGAGAACTTGAAGAGCTCAAATCCGAGTATCTCAGCCGGAAGAGCAAGTTTTCAACTTTGCTTAAGGAGTTAAAAACCCTTCCTTTAGAAGAGAGACCTCAGGCAGGTCAAAAGGCAAATCTGATAAAAATAAAATTAGATGAGCTTCTGCAGGCAAAAGTTCAGGAGCTGAAAGAAAAGGAGAAAATTACACCTGTAGAGTTTTTTGACTTCACTTTGCCCGGACGAAAAAGCTGGGAAGGGAAGCTTCATCCTCTTACTCAAGTTTTAGAACGGATAGTGCAGATATTCTATGGAATGGGGTTTGAAGTAGTTAAGGGGCCCGATATAGAAACTAACTACTATAACTTCGATGCTTTGAATTTCCCCCAGGATCATCCAGCCAGAGATATGCAGGATACATTTTATCTGGGTGAGGATTTGATCCTAAGGACTCATACCTCTCCAGTTCAAGTTAGAGTTTTCGAAAAAAGAAAGCCTCCGGTTAAGATCTTGGCTCCAGGAAGAGTTTACAGACATGAAGCTATAAATGCCCGGAGTTTTTGTCTTTTCTATCAAGTAGAGGGGTTTTATGTGGATGAGGATGTAACTTTTGCGGATCTGAAAGGGGTTTTAGTCGCACTTGTAAAAGAATTTTTCGGAAAAGAGGTTGAACTACGCTTTAGAGCAAGTTTTTTTCCTTTTACTGAGCCTTCGGCAGAGGTAGATATCAGATGTATAATCTGTAAAGGGAAAGGGTGTAGTCTTTGTAAATATCGGGGCTGGCTTGAGATCCTGGGGGCAGGGATGATAGATCCAGAAGTTTTTAAAGCAGTTGGGTATGACCCGGAGAGATATTCTGGCTATGCCTTTGGATTGGGTGTGGATCGGATTGCACTGTTAAAATACAGGATTGACGATATCCGTCTATTCTATGAGAATGATCTAAGATTCTTAAGGCAGTTTTAAGATGAAGACAAGCTATAAATGGCTAAAAGAGTTAGTTGATTTCAACTGGTCAGTTGAAGAGCTGGCAGACAGGTTGACCTTAGCTGGTTTAGAGGTTGAGTCGATCGAATCCCGTGGAAAAGGATTAGAAGAGGTTATAGTAGGGCAGATCAAAAAAGTTGAAAAGCATCCAGAGGCTCAAAAACTATCCATTTGTATGGTTGATACAGGGAAAGAGGTTTTGCAGATAATATGTGGAGCGAAAAATATGGTGACAGGTGCAAAGGTCCCAGTAGCCTTGATCGGAGCGAAACTTCCTTCTACTATTCAGATAGAAAAAGCGACCTTAAAAGGGGTTGAGTCTTACGGGATAATTTGTTCTGAAAAGGAGTTAGGGATTGGTGAGGAGTCAGAAGGAATAATGATTTTAGAGAATGATCTGAAAATTGGGGAACTTTTAAGTAAAGCATTAGACTTAGAAGATTTTGTTTTAGACATTGACTTAACTCCGAATCGCCCGGATGCCGCCTCTATGCTAGGTATAGCCAGAGATATTGCCGTACTTTCTGGAGGGAAACTCAAGAAACCAGATTACCTTATTAAAGAGATAGAAGAACCTGCCTCAGACTGGGTAGAAGTCTTAATAGAAGACACTTTGGGCTGTCCTCGTTATTCTGCCAGGGTAATAAAAGAGGTAAAGGTTACCAAATCCCCTTTCTGGCTCAGAAGAAAATTAGAGTGCTGTGGTGCAAGAGCGATCAATAATATAGTTGATATTAGTAATTTTGTCTTGATGGAAACAGGCCATCCGTTACATGCTTTTGATTATGATCTTTTTACTCAATTCTCAGGCAAACCAGCCAAGAAGGTTTTAGTCCGCAAAGCAAAGGAGAAGGAGAAATTCTTTACCTTAGATGGAGTAGAACGGGTATTAAATCCAGATGTTCTTCTTATAACTGATGGGAGTAAGCCTATTGCGATTGCAGGAATAATGGGTGGGCTGGAAAGCGAAGTTACGGAGAAGACTAAAAACGTTCTCCTGGAAAGCGCTTATTTTGATCCGAGGGTGATCCGCAGAGGGAGGGTTTCTTTAGGATTGAATACTGAAGCTTCCTACAGGTTTGAAAGAGGAGTAGATCCAAATATAATTGTAAAAGCATCTGATCGTGCAGCTCAACTTATGGCAGATATCTGTCAAGGCAAAATCTTAAAAGGAGTAGTAGATAACTACCCAAAACCTATCTCTCCTATAAGGCTTTCTTTCAGACCCAAAAGATGCAATAAGCTCTTAGGGGTTGAAATTGAACAAAAGGAGATTGAAGAGATTTTTGAGAATTTTGAGATAAAGGTTATGGATAAAGGATCTGATGCTTTGTCCGTAGAGGTTCCAACTTTTAGACCGGATTTGACCAGGGAGATAGACCTTATCGAAGAAGTGGCACGTATTTACAGCTATGATAAGATTGAAAGCTCATTCAGGGCTGGTGGCGAGCTTCTTACTCCCATATCTGAGGAAGAAAAACTGATAAGAAGAGTCAAAAATTTCTTAGCGGGGAAGGGTCTGTTTGAAGTTGTCTCAAATAATTTGGTTGAGCCAGTCAAAATGAGTAAAATCAATCCCTGCAAAAAAGGAATCAGTGTTCTCAATCCTTTGAACGATGAGTTATCTCTTTTAACAACCTCGCTCAGTTATAATCTTCTCTCCATAATCTCCTGGAATCTGAACAGAAAAGAAAAAGATCTGAGGATATTTGAATTGGGGAAGGTATTCTGGTCAGGGGAAAAAGATAAACCAGAGGAAAGACTGCAGTTGGAAATATCTCTTTGTGGTAGAAAGGGTCCAATTTTCTGGGGTGAGAAAGAAAAAAGAGTTGATTTTTATGACCTTAAGGGTATTTTAGAAGACCTGTTCTACGAATTAAAGATAGAAGAGCTTACTATTTTACCTAAAATTTTTACCCTTTTCTCAGAAAAGTGTTCCTTTGAACTTAAGAGTAAAGGTATAGTTTTGGGTTACTCAGGGAAGATTTCAGATGAGATTTTGAAGCTTTTTGATTTAGAACAGGAGATTTTTTTAGCTGAGATAGATTTTCAAACCCTTTCTGAGGTTATTCCTCCACCGAGATTTTACACACCACTACCCAGGTTTCCCAGGGTTGAGAGGGATATTTCCTTAGTGGTTGAAGAGGGAATTTTATCTGAAACTCTGAAAAAGGATATTCAGGAGTTCGGAGGTGAGATGGTAGAGAAAGTTTCCCTTTTTGATCTTTATAAAGGGTCGCAGGTACCTGCAGGCAAGAAAAGTTTAGCCTTTACCATCTGGTATCGCTCTGAGGATAAAACCCTTACGGAGGAGGAAGTCGGAAAGGTGCATAAAAAAATCATAGAGGGGCTTAAGGAAAGATACGGAGCTGAGCTCAGGGAGTAAAAGGAGGTTCTATGCACTGGGATAGTTTAGAGGAGTTGGAGCTTAAAATTAATAAGGTTCTTGAACTGGTCGATAAATTAAAAGAGGAAAACAGACAAGTAACTAACTCCTATAACAAACTTTCCTCTAACGTTTTTGAGATTGAGGCAAAAAATAAAATCTTAGCTCAGGAAAATAATCAGCTTAAAGCTCAAATAAAAGAGAGGGAAGAAAGTATAAGAAATAAAGAGGAAAAGATCAAAAGGAGGATAGAAAACCTTTTAGCCCGGTTAGATAATATTGAATAAATTTTAACTTGACAAACTTAAATTAATACTTTATAATAACTAAGGCATAAATTTATTATAATTCAAGTTAAGTGGAGAAAAAAACGATTTTAAGATAAGTTAAAATGTCGCAGGAACTTAACGAAGACAGAAAACAAAGCATTAAAGTAAATATCTACGGACAGGAATATCCTATAAAGTCTGAAGCAGATTCAGGTTATGTTCAAGGTGTGGCAGACTATGTAAACCGAAAAATGAAGGAGATAGCAGAAAAAATTCCTGCTCGTAACCAGATTCAGATTGCGGTCTTAGCGGCTTTGAATATTGCAGACGAGCTTTTCAAGGAAAGGGAGGATAAAGAAAAGAAACTCTCAGAAGTTGAAGAGAAAACCCAATCTTTGATAGAATGGTTAGATGCTAAGTTGATCGAAGAATAATATTTATCCATCTGGATAAACCCACTTAACTTGAGGTCTTTTATCCCGCCGCAGGCGGGATGAAAGATTTTTAGCTAAGTGGGTTTTTGCTTTTAAAGGAGGAGGAAATGGTTGTTCCATTGATTGTATTAGGAGTGGCAATTGCAGTTCTTTCTTTCTTCATGGGCTGGTTTGTTAGCCGGAGGATAGGGGAGGCCAAGTTAGCGAAGGCTGAAGAATTAGCCCGGAAGATAGTCCTGGAGGCGGAGAAAGAGGCTGAAATAAAGAAGAAAGAGGCGGTTTTAGAGGCTAAGGATGAGTGGTATAAAGCTAAGGTAAATTTCGAAAGAGAACTGGCTAATAAGAGATTAGAATTCCAGAAGATAGAAAAAAGGTTACAGGAGAGGGAAATTAATTTAGATCGTAAGGTAGATATCCTTAATAAGAAAGATCGTGAGATTCAGAATAAAGAGAAAATCTTATATGCCAGAGAAAAAGCTATTCGAGCTAGAGATGAGGAGTTAAATCGACTGATTTCTGATCAGAACAGGCAACTGGAGAGGATAGCCAAGATGACTACGGAAGAGGCTAAGAAACTGTTGATGGCAAACTTAGAGAATCAGGCTCGACAGGAAGCTACGCAACTGATAAGAGAGATCAAAGAGAAAGCTGAAGAGACTGCTGAAAAGGAAGCTAAAAATATCATCATCTCAGCTATTCAGCGATGTGCAGCGGACCATACGGTTGAGTCAACGGTTTCAGTGGTAAATCTTCCAAATGAAGAGATGAAAGGAAGGATAATTGGTAGGGAGGGAAGGAACATCAGGTCTTTTGAGACTGCAACCGGCATTGATGTGATAGTGGATGATACTCCAGAAGCGGTAATTCTTTCAGGATATGACCCGATCCGAAGGGAAATTGCCAGAATGTCTCTGGAAAAGCTGATCTTAGACGGAAGGATTCATCCAGCCCGGATTGAGGAGATAATAACCAAGACTCAAAAAGAGATGGAAGTGATTATAAGGGAAACCGGGGAGCAAGCATGCTTTGACGTAGGGATTCACGGGCTTCATCCGGAGCTGATCAAGCTTTTGGGAAAACTCCAGTATCGAACCAGCTATGGTCAAAACGTGCTCCAGCATTCCAAAGAAGTGTCTTTCATTGCCGGGCTGATGGCGGCAGAATTAGAGTTAGATGCAAATTTAGCCAAAAGAGCAGGGCTTTTACACGATATAGGAAAAGCGGTGGACCGGGAGACTGAAGGGACTCATTCCCAGATCGGATACAACATTGCCCAGAAATATGGTGAACATCCTTTGGTCTTAAATGCTATTCTTTCACATCACGAAGATGTTCCTATGGAATCTCCATATTCGATTATGGTGCAGTCTGCAGATGCGATCTCCGGTGCTCGTCCAGGTGCCAGAAGGGAAACCTTAGAAGGGTATATCAAGCGGTTGGAGAAATTGGAAGAATTAGCAGATTCTTTTAAAGGGGTAACCAAAGCCTATGCTATTCAGGCTGGCAGAGAGATAAGGATAATTGTGGAACATGAACATATAGACGATGTAGGGGCAGCTAATTTAGCCCAGGAGATTGCTAAAAAGATTGAGGCGGAGATGGAATATCCTGGACAGATAAAGGTAACGGTTATCAGGGAGACCCGGGCAGTTGAATATGCGAAATAGTATTTGATAACGGATGACGAATTAATTGTAGGGGCAGACCTCTATGTCTGCCCTGAATTTTTTATGTGGCAGTTGGATCCCGCACTGTTAGGGTAGGGGTTGTACCCCTAACCCATTTTCTTGGGGGCAGGGATTCAACTCCTTACCAAACAAGGACCCCTTATATGTGTCCGTCGGGTCCCCTGACCCGACGGAAAAATTTATTTACAACAGCCAGGTCAGGGGACCTGGCTGGCACAGAATCTAACGAATGACAAATGTTATTTCTACGTAGGGGAGGGGGTTGTTCCCTCCCTTCGTTTTTTACGCCTATTTCATGGCCTTACCCCAACCCTATCCTTGAAAAGGAGAGGGAATTGTAGGGGCAGGACATCGTCCTGCCCTTTTTGTAGATGAAATTTTTGATTACAGTCAGTGGGTCAAGGCTTCAGCCTTGCTCTACTAGTATATCGTAGTGCGTCCCGCCGTTGGCGGGATTAGCCTCGTCTATACAACCCTAAAGGGACTGTTGAAAAACCCTGAATCGGAGTGCACCAGCTTGTCGAAGTTGACCTTGAGGCTGGTGCTATTTTTCTCAAAAATCTAAGTAGTTGAAATCTAAAGAGATCTAAATTTCAAAAAA
>CAZMZF010000046.1:0-10862 GCA_964570765.1 uncultured Ignavibacteria bacterium | reverse complement strand
TCCACTGATTCCTCAGAAAAAGTGCCAAAATCTATAACCTCATATCCTTTTCCCTGAAGGAATATTTTTACCTTTTCCTTATATTGATACCCTTTATGATCCGCACCTAAAGCAATTTTCATATTCGCTCCTCTTATCTTCTTTTTGCTACTGGCTACAAGCTACTTGCTACCAGCTTTTAAAAATTCACCATCAACACCAGCTCCCCACATTGAAGGTGTAGTCCACCAGGTATTATCCTCTCCGTTTCCAGAATATTTGTCTTTACCTGACAAATCTAAGAAGATTCCTATAGAACCATATTCTCTCCTCGGATTACCATAACCCTGAGTATTACTTTTTAAAGTCACCAGGTAACTATCATCTCCCTGGTAATCCATCTGAATACCTAATCCGTTAGCACTACCTGCTCCCTGAGAAAGGTCAAAGGAGAGATAGTTGTCATTTCCAGATTGATCCTCCAGTATACCACAGGCTAAATCATGACCACATCCTTGAGAGACTCCATGCGAGATATAATCGTCATCGCCAGACTTATCTAAAAGTAACCCCAGAGTCATATGGGTGGCTGCTCCCTGAGCATATTGATATGAAATATATTTATCATTCCCTGAAAAATCTATTAGACTTCCCAGCCCCCACCAGTAGCTTGCTCCCTGTCCAAAAATGTCTGAGATATAAATATCATTCCCTGAAAAATCACATAAAAATCCAAATCCCCCGGACATAATCGGCCTTAGACCATAAGCAAATCCCTGGGATAAACTCAGATAATGATCTTTGTATCTAAGGATATCTTTATATTTTCCTCCAGCGTAATAGGAATCGTTACCGGTTGAATCAAATAGCGCTCCAAAACCAGAAACAAAACCAAATCCCTGGGCATATAAAGCTCCATTATATTGATCCGCTCCCTGTATATCTGATAAAATACCGATACCAAAACTCCCGGCGCCTTGAGTAAAAATGTCCCCGAAATACTTATCGTTACCCTCCTCGTCGATAAGAATTCCTACTCCAAAAAGCCCTGCTCCCAGAGAGAAATTCTTGCCCATATAGTTATCATCCCCGGATTTATCAATCAGAATACCTGTTCCCCAAAAACCGGAACCTGAAGTATAATCGTCTACGCTTTGGTAGGTATCGTTTCCTCCAAAATCTAAGATAACCGAAGATTGCTTTGAGGAAGATAGAATATACTGGTCATCACCGCCCAAATCAATTATTATCCTCGGGTTTCCCTTATAGACTGAAGAGCCAAATCCCCCCACTACGATTTCGCCATATTCTGTTTTCGTTGTAATTATCAGATCATTCTCATTTGATTTTATTTTCGGGGATGTGGATAGGTATTCATTTAAAATAGAAATCGCTTTCTCCACCATCTTACACAGTTCAATATTTTGAGGATAAGCTTTTTCGAGCTTAAATTTTTCTGCCAGAGGAATCAAATCTTTAGCCAATTTTTCCTCATATTTTTGTTCTTTATCCATCTCCTTAACGCTTTTGAATTCGTCATTTACATCTTCCAAGATAAGAATAGGGAAAAAATTCTTTAATGAATCGATCTCATTAGGAGAAAGCCCTTTCAATGTTTCTTGCCATCCACTATCAGCTTTAATCAAGCCCAGGCATAAATTGCTTATAGCTTCTCTTATCATTTCTGGTAGTTTAGCAATTCTCTTTAGATCTTTCTTTTTAAATATTTTTTCTTCAGGATATAGGTTCCATTCTTCTTTAAATTTGGAATTATTTATTATTGTAGATTCTCGGATTAAGTATTTAAATCCATTCTCCAGAAGAGCAGAGGGCGAAGTATTGCCCCGTGCTAAACTCATCCCTATCCCCTCTGAGAATTGCGAGATCTTTATAGGGTCTTTCATCAACTCATCTATCTTCTTCAACCTAAACGCGTCAACTTCCAGGTAATCATTCCTGAAAGTCAAATCCTCTTTTTTCATCTTGATACATCTTAGAGCTTCATCTAAAGCAATAGTTTTAAGCGAATCTGAGGCTGAATATATTCTCTGAGTGAAAAAATATGAAAAGGAAAATAATAATAAAAATAAAATTACACGAAGATTTTTCACTCAACCTCTCCATTTGGTTTTTTCCGTTTTCTACTTTCTAGTACTATCAGAACAATTATACTAACCTCGTACAAAACATAAAGAGGCACTGCTAAAAGCATCATATTGAAAACGTCCGGAGTAGGAGTAACGAAAGCAGCTAATATCAGAATGGCTACAATCGCATATCTTCTTCCTTTTTTCAAAGTCATAGAGGAGATAATTCCAATCTTACCCAGGAAATATGAAACTATAGGCAGTTCAAAAACTGCTCCAAAAATTAAAGTGGTATAGCCTATAAAGCTTAAGTAATCATCGATCTTTATCCAGGGATGGAGTTTGTCTGTTCCAAAGGATAAAAGGAATTTAATCATATAAGGCAGAACCACAAAAAAGGCGAAAGAAGATCCTATCAAAAAAGAGAGCGTGGATAAAATTACTAAAGGAACCACAACTTTTACTTCTTTCTCCAAAAGTCCAGGCACCACAAACTGCCAGAGCTGGTAAAGGATAACCGGTGAGCTTATGATAGCTCCCAAAATCATCGCTATTTTCATCCGAACATATACAGCCTCAGCCGGTCCCATAAAATAGACTCCGGGTAAGGGCTTGGCAATGAAATCTATAAGCTTGTCTGAGTAGAAGAAAGCAATGATTGAAAAGATAATTATGGTAACAAGACATTTGATCAATCTTGATCTAAATTCTTCCAAGTGGTCTAAAAAGGACATCTCTTTTTCTTTAGGCATTATCTATCTACCCTATCTTAAAAGTAGATGTATAAACAATAATACGACCAAGCTTAAATAATAATTATTTTGATGGTTTGTCAATTGATAATTATTGAACAAAGTTGGGATACGAGGATTTCTACTAAGAAGATGTGTAGGTCAACCATGTCCGAAGGACTGGTTGACAATCTATTTTCCATCATCTATTTTGTCAAGCAGGCTCCGCCATGCTTAACCTACATATTTTTTCATGACCCCAGCAAACCCTGAAGCTCAGCTAAAAATTCATTTATATCCTTGAACTTGTGATAGACTGAGGCAAAGCGGACATAAGCGACCTCATCTAAATCCTTAAGCTTTTTCATTACCAGCTCCCCTATCTCTTTTGAGGTAATTTCCTTTTTGGACAGTCCCTGCAACTCCTCTTCGATCTCATCAACCAAAGAGGTAATCTTTTTCAAACTGATCGGCCTTTTATTGCAGGCAAGCTCTATCCCTCTTTGCAGTTTCTGCCGGTCGAAATCTTCCCTTCTCCCATCGTTTTTAACCACAGTCAAAGAAACGTTCTCCACATATTCATAGGTGGTGAACCTTTTCCCGCACTTCTCACACTCCCTTCTTCTTCTCACCGACCTTCCCTCCTGAGAGGTGCGAGAATCTATCACTTTATCTTCTTCATTTCCACAAAAAGGGCATTTCATTTTTTTCTACCTCTCTTACCTAGGTGCTTTTTTACTCCTTCTCTCAGAATTTCAATTATCACTCCAGCTTCCCTTAACATCTTCCGGGACATCTCATCTGGATAGCTATCCTCTATTATTATCCTTTTTATCCCGGCATTAATAAGAAGTTTTGAGCATAAAATACAGGGATGTGCGGTTGAATAAATTATGCTATCTTTTATGCTAATCCCGAAAGTTGCGGCCTGGACAATAGCATTCTGTTCCGCATGAGTAGCCCTGCAAAGCTCATGCCTTTCACCAGATGGAATACCTAATTTTTCTCTCAGACATCCAAGATCCAGACAGTGTTTAAGGCCGCTTGGAGCTCCATTATAACCTGTGGCTAAGATTTTCTTATCTTTGACTATTACTGCGCCAACCTGACGTCTGAGACAGGTAGAGCGGGTGGAGGCTAAACAAGCTATATTCATAAAATATTGATCCCAGGAGGGTCTTTCTCTGTATTTTAATCCAGCTTTAGTTGTGCCCTTTATTTTCTTTAATCTTATGCCGGTTTTACTTCTTAATTTTTTCAATTGTGATTTTGTCTCCTATTTTAGCTTTTAATATTTTTTGAGCATTACCCTGATTGACCGCAATTTCTAATAAATTGTTGCTCCCTATAAGGGCAATAATTTCACCTTCTTTTACCTCTGCATAATAATTTCGGAGATGATGCAATTTTTTATTTCCGATTTTAATCTAAACCATTTTTTCTTCTTTTACCAGATTAGAATTTATATTAGAGACCAGATTTCCAAATCTATCAATATATATTATCTCTCCTGTAATATAATCATTCTTATAAACAGGCTGGGACAATTTGAATTTATAGCATTCCTTAGTTACAGGGCCAAACTCTTTCGGGTCAACTCCCAAGGATAGATAGGCTGAAACCGGTGCAAAAATATCCCTGGCCTGAAAAGTAGAAGAAGGTGTTTTTAAGAAATATTTTGAATTAGTTAAATCGATAATCTCTCTTATATTTTCTTTTTCAAAGATAAAACTGAATAACCCGTTGTCCGGACCAATGAAATAATGATTATCCGTCTGGATCAAAATCCCTTTTCGCTTTCCTCCGACACCTGGATCAACTACTACCAAATGAATCGTACCTTTTGGAAAAAATGGATAAGAAGAGTTTAAAACTAAAGCCCCTTCCAAAATGTTAAAACAGGAGATCTCATGAGTTATATCTACAATTTTAATCTGAGGATTAATCTTGAAAAGCACACCTTTAACTGCACCAACATAGCTGCCATTTTTACCAAAATCTGTAGTTAAGGTGAGAATGTTATTTGACTGCATCTTTATTAACCTTTCAATTCCAGAAGGTTCAGGCCAGTTATCGGATCAGGTTTTTTCAAAATCTTTTCTTCTATTGGATTAAAAACTAATTCCACAGTTGCCGTAATAATAGCTTTTCCTAAATGTCCGGAAAAGGTCTTAAAATCCTCATCTGCTAAGGTAACATGAGTATGAACAATTATCTTATCATTTGAAAACGCTACGTCTCCAACTAAGCTGGTTAATTCAAAACCTTCTTTGAAAGATTTCTCTTTATACTCTTTTTTCTCCAGGTTAAAATAACCTAAGGTTACATCCTTCACCGCACCTAACCCATAGAAAAACCCGCCTTCGATCTTTTCCTTCTCTACAAACTTTTTTAGGGAATCTATTATCTCCTCCCCTGTTTCCAGCCTGATCACATAGGCATTCCCAAACTTTTTGTATTGCATCTTATCTCCTCAAGCACTAGAGAGGTCTTTTGAAAAACTCGATTTGCAGGGCTGGGAGCCCTGCCTACGGGGGCAAAAATGGGTTGATCTCCCGTAGGTCGGGCATCCTTGTCCGTCAATTCTCCTCCACATTTTAAGAGAGTTCAATAAGAACATCCTTAACTAAGTCTCCGAATCAATCCAGTATAAATAATCTTTAGAACCTGAGATAATTGGCAAAGCTATTATCTCCGGCACTTCATAAGAATGAATATTTTTGACTTCTTCTTCTACATTTTTATATAACTTCTTTCTAGTTTTAATTATCAACAACACTTCCTTTTCATCCGAGAGCTTTCCTTTCCATCTAAAAATTGATTGCATATCTTTAATAATATTAACGCAGGCGGCCAATCTTTTCTCAACTAAAGACTGGGCAATCTTTTTAGCTTCCTCCTCAGACGAAGCAGTTACGAATATAACAATGAAATCTTCCACGCTTAAACTTTTGAACTTTTGAGCCTAGAATCTTTTAAGGTATTATCTTTTTATTTTCCGTTTCAAAACATTTTCTATCGAATCTAATTTCCCTTTTAACCGGTTCTTAGCTCCTTTCCGGTCATCGAGGGTGATTACCACATAAACCCGATTTGACTCTTTTCTTAAGGTTTTATGACATTTTTTGATTAAGCTGAAAATTTTATCCCACTCCCCTTCAACGATAGTGCTCATAGAAGTAGACTGATAAGGCAACCCACTTATATCAACCAAATCAACTATCCCTGCCACATATCTACTTAAACTCTCCCCCTTATCCAGAGGAAACATACTAAATTGTGCTAACATTTTTTTCCCTGTTTTAAAATTGATTAGTATGGTATGGCGTTTGAAATACGCCCTTATATCTTGTTGGAAAATTTAAGTAAATTCAGATTGTTTGTCAAAGAAAAAAGTGGGGGCACGATGCAACGTACCCCTTTAGATGTTTTATTTTCAGTTATATTTTAATCAATATTCAAACCTGATTTCTTTTCCGAATCTTCTCATCCCTGATCAGGTCCAAGAGTCTGGATAATTGCTCTACCCTGAAAGGTTTTGGCAAAAGATAGTCCACGCCAAACTCCTTGATTTTCTCCTGCTCAAAACTCACACCCCAGCCGGTTATCATTACCACCGGTGTCTCTTTTCTTATCTCCTTTACTCTTTGAGACACCTCCCAGCCAGACATCTCCGGCATCCCCAAATCGGTTATCACCAGATCAAAGCCATCACGCTGGAAAAGCTCAAGTCCATCTTTACCTGAAGAAGCTACTTTTATACTGTGCCCTAATCCCAGTAGAATACTCTCTAAAAGGTCGCGGATTATCTTCTGATCATCTATGGCTAAAATCTTCAGGCTTTCAGCTATTCCCCTCTCCCTGGTAATATCAATCTCTTTTTCTGAAATCATTATTTTCTCTGGAATCTCATCGATCTCACCTTTTACCTCGCGGATAAGCTTACTCCCCTCTATCACTAATTCTTCAATCAACTTGATTTGATCTGCAATTGCACTCGTAGTGAAATCTTTATAAGGTTTAGTCTGAAACTTTATCAGCTCAGCATTACCCAAAATTCCAGCCAAGATATTGTTCAGGTCATTGAAAAACTCTTTGGGAACTTCTTTTTTCTCTCTACCTGTTTCAGTTAAAGGCTCAGGAACTTTTTCAAACTTTGCATATTCCACCACCATCTCCACCTCCCCCTGGTCATCCAGCAAAGGATAAGTCCAGACCTTTAATAACTCTTCCTGGGATGATTCTTCTTTCTCTAATTTAATCTGCTTGAAATAAGGCTTTTTCTCTTTGAAAGTAAGATAACAGGGGCAGGCTTCAGGCTGGTTTTGTTGATATAGCACCTGAAAACAATTCTTTCCCAATACCTTTTCCTCAGTCAGATCCAAAAGCTTTAAACCAGCTTTATTTATTTTAATAATTCTCTGATTTCTATCATGAACTGTTACTCGATCCTCCAATGAATCTAAAAATAAGCTGATCATCTTTTCCTTCTTCTCCAAAACCTGATTTAAGATAATACCCTCCAGCGCAACTGTAGCTTGTAAAGCTAAAGTTTTAACAAAATCCAGCTCAGATAAAGAGAGAGTATCTTGCTTGGTTTTACATTCAAAAACGATTAACCCTGAAGCTTTATCTTTCATTTTAAGAGGAATCGCTACAACCTTTTTGACCCCTTTGACTTTTAGTTCTGGATTCTGTTCATCCGATAAAAATTTTATTTCATTATCTTCCATTGCTTCTTTAAACCAGCAATATCCAGGCAAATAGATTTCAGCTCTTGAAAATTCAGTCTCCGAAGTAGCTCTTAAAAACAAAGTGTCACCTTCTCGAAGATAAATTTTACAATCACAAGGATGAAATATTTCCGCGCCTGTTTTTACTATACGAGAAAATACCTCTTCAAAATTATCGTTAACTAAATCTTCTGCTATAAGTCTGAGTGCGCTCTCTTTCTCCCTGGCTATCTTTAATTCCCTCTTTTGTTGTTCTAATCTATCAATTATTAGCAATCCCTGGATTCTTCTCCCTAAAACCCCTACCAATTCTAATAAATTCTCAGAATCAGGATTTTCAAAAAGATATTTGTTCATAGAGAATAGTGAAACTATACCTATAGGCTCTTCGTTTGAATAAAGAGGAATACAGATACAAGATTCTAAATTATCATCTTTCACTGCCAGTGCTAATTTTCGTTCAGAATTTATGAGTTCACCGGTGGTTTCAACACAATTACCCTTTAGAGCACGTTTGAAAATATTTACTTCTTTCACTATTTTCTTCACATTCTCTATAGTCATTGAGGATAAACCCAGGGAATGTACTAAGGTCAACTCCTTTTCAGAATCATAAAAAAGAAAGATAGCTCCAGAGTCTGCTTTAAGTTCTCTGCACAGATATGTCAGGGAAAAGTCAAGTAGGGATCTCAAGGTATCTTTAACCTCAACCTGATTAGATGATTTATCCAGCTCCGATAAAAAAGAATTTATTTCCACATATTTTCTACTTATTCTCTTAAATCTATTTCTTTCATTTAAAATGGAAGATAGCCAGTTTATCGGGCTAAAGCTGACCAGGATAATACCCATTAGATATAAAGCGATTTTGCAAAATTCTCCCCAGGGCATATTTTTTACAGATAGATAAGGTTGAATCTCAGGGATATTCTCACCCAATTCTAACAGGCTTCCTACGAAAATAAAAAAGACACCCAAGCTCATCTCACCCCATCCTTTAAGGTTGAGTTCTAAATACCTGTCTCTCAAATTTACTAAAGTAAACCAGAGCAGGAGTAAAATCAGCGAGAAGAAAATCTCTATTAAAGGTAAAGTCATCTTAAAACCTGTAGTTCAATTAATGGAGATATCTAAACCAGGAGGTTTAGATTACTATCAAAGCTAATACTAATCTAATCAAAAATTTTAAAAAATCAATCAGTTTTTTAATCTATCCTAATAGCTTTATGAATGAAAACCATACCGTTATATCTCAATTTCAGTCAAAATATCTTTTAAACATATTTAATATGTTTAAAATTAGCTCTTGTTTATTTTAAAATGATTGGTTATTATTACTTTGATTTCAAGTATTTTAATAACCCTCATTTGAGGGAGGTGAGATAGATGGTTATGAAGAAAAAAGTTGCCCGCAAAAAAGTGGCTCCTAAAAAGACAAAAAAGGTTTATTATTGCGTGCCTTGCGGAATGGAGGTAGCAATCACAAAAGCGGGGATTGGAACCAGCACTCTAATGTGCTGTGGTGAAGTGATGAAGCCCAAGAAGAAATAGAAAGTTCCCGTCTGCCTAAAAGCCCCCCTACGGGGGCTTTTTTATATTCAACAGTTATTAAGTTTAACATTTCTTCTTCCGATATAATAATCGGGCAGAAGGCCCAATTAGTTCTTTCAGTTCCAGCAGGGCGATCCCGCAAAATGCGAGACTGCCCTGTATTTTTTTATGCTTGAGTGTAAGCCTGTTTGAAAAAACAGGTAACAATTTAAATAGCCTTCCTGGCGATTTTCCAGGAAGGCTATTTTTAGCTTATGAAGATTTTCTAAAGGTTACTCATTTAATTGTAGTTTGAAGGGTATTAGCTTCACTATCCACCAGGATTGCCTCAGAAATCTTCAAACGGCTCAAATCATAATTAGCTACCTTAGGCTTAAATCTTAGAGTAGCGATTGAACCGGCACCGGGCTGAATGTAATTTTGTCCTTGTAAATCGAGCAACCCGATTATCTGATGATTATCTTTATAAGAAGAGAAGAGTGAAAGGTTCTGGCTCCTCTCTGTTAAAATCGGATCCAAAGGTTCAAATTGAGATGGGTCAAATTCTATCAGGATCTGAACACCAGCCACAGGTAGATCAAAGTTTGAATTAATAGGAATCTCTATGATGCCACTTACCTCTTTTGGCTCAGAAAGTTCCACTTCTGCTAAGGCTGGAGGAATAGCTTTATACATAGGCTCCACACAGCCGGGCTGAGGTATAGGTCCTCCACGAAAGAGGAAATTTATCAGATAGATAAGATCAACAATATCCACGTTGCAGTCTGCATTTACATCCGAAGATTTCATTGATCTGGGAGCAGGTCCACTCTTGAAAAGATAATTGATAAAATAGATTACGTCTGGAACATTCACATACCCATCATAATCTATATCGCCCGGGTTACACCTGATCTTTGGAGCAGCACCTCCCTTGAATAGATAATTAATCAAGTAAACTATATCTGACACAGTGGTAACACAATCACCATTGATATCACCGGCTGGTGGTGGATTTGGTTCCGGGCCATTTTTGAAAAGGAAATTAACCATAAAGATTACATCAGTAGCATTAATTTTTCCATCTCCATTTACGTCGCCTTCATTACCTGAGGGAGGAACAACCGGGCGAGGTTTTACCTTAATCGTAACCATACCAGTATTAGCTAAACCTGTCCCATCGTCTACTATGAAGGTGTCTATATATATCCCCACCCCGGTCCCAGTATCTGCAGGCACTGGCACCCAGGCTAAAAATCCAGTATCAGGTGAAGGATGAGGTATAGTATAAAAATCACCTACCCCGTATTTGGTAATAGTCAGGATATCTGCAGGATCCCCGTCTGTGGCATAGACTTCAAAACGAAGAGTATCACATTTAGCAGAATCGCAATAAACCGTCTGCATACCCGGAACGGTAAGCACTGGTAAAATACTTATAACGAAATTAGCATCACTCATATCTGAGGGAGCTCCAGTGGCTGCCCCCGAGATTTTGACTCTTCCCTGAAGTGTAGGGGTATTAGGTATAGTCCAGGAATATACCCCATCATCTTGAGTGCTGGGAGTAACCGTAATCCAGGTTGAGCCTGCATCAGTGGAATACTCTATCTTGACATTCCCGGTGAAATCCTCAGAAGTCCAGGTTATATCATGCAGGCTCCCGACTTTCCAGTTCTCCCCTCCATCCGGAGAGGAAACTGTAATGGTGGGAACAGCTGGCTTGCCCAGACACCCTTTAATAAAGGCAGGTAAGAATCCATTACCATCCGTCTTGGTGAACTCTAAACTGGAAATAGGAG
>CAZMZF010000045.1:0-11511 GCA_964570765.1 uncultured Ignavibacteria bacterium | reverse complement strand
AAAACACACACCGGCTGATCTTTCAGGTGGTCTAAGGCAAATGCCTTAGCCCTGAGAGAGATGAGGCTGGTGGAGGAAAAAACCAATCAAAAAAGGAGTGTAGAATGGCAGTAGCATTACAAGAGCTTTTGGAAGCGGGGGTACATTTCGGTCATCAGACCAAAAGATGGAATCCCAAGATGAAACCTTTCATCTTTACCTCCAGGAACGGAATCTACATAATCGACCTGCAGAAAACAGTTAACTCTCTGGAAAAAGCCTGTCAGAAAATTAAGGAGTTAATGGAAAACGGAAAAGATATTTTATTTGTAGGTACAAAAAAGCAGGCAAAAGAGGTGATAAAGGAAGAGGCTTTAAGATGCGGGATGCCTTATGTGACTGAAAGATGGCTGGGTGGGATGATGACTAACTTCCAGACTATCCGAAGAAATATAAAAAGATTAAAGGATCTGGAGAGAATGAAGGAGGATGGCACTTTTGATAAGCTCACTAAAAAAGAGGCTTCAGGTTTACAAAGGGAGATAGAGAAGTTAGAGAATGTATTAGGAGGTATAAAAAATGTAGTCAAATTGCCGGGAGCTATCTTTGTGGTTGATTCTAAAAAGGAAAGGATTGCAGTGGCTGAAGCAAATAAGCTTAAGATTCCGGTTATCGCGATTATCGATACTAATTCAGACCCAGATGTGATCGATTATCCCATAGCTGGAAACGACGATGCAGTTAAATCTATAAAGATTATTACCCATGAGGTCATCAATGCGGTCTTAGAGTCACAACACAAGCTTTTGGAAGAAAAAGAAGAAGAGTCAAAAGTTGAAGCCAGGGTTAAAAAGAGTAAGGAGGAAAAATAGATGGAGATAGATTCGAAACTGGTTAAGGAATTAAGGGACAAGACTGGAGCTCCGATGATGGATTGTAAAAGGGCTCTGGAGAAGGCAAATGGTAACATAGAGAAGGCTCTTGATTATCTGCGGGAGCAGGGAATTGCCAAAGCTTCCCAAAAAGCTGGAAGATCAACCAGGGAAGGACTGATATATTCTTATATACATCCAGGTGAAAAGTTAGGAGTGCTTTTAGAAATAAATTGCGAAACTGATTTTGTAGCGCGAACAGATGATTTTCGTAATTTAACCAAGGATGTTGCTATGCAGGTGGCTGCTTCTAACCCTATAACCATAAAAAGGGAAGATTTCCCATCAGAGTTATTAGAAAAAGAGAAGGAAATTTATAAAGCTCAGGCATTGAAGGAAGGGAAACCAGAAAAAATCTTAGATAAGATAATCCAGGGTAAATTAGAGAAATATTTTCAGGAGTTTTGCCTGTTAGAGCAGCCTTTCATCAAGGATGAGGATCGAACGGTTAAACAGAGAATAGATGAGACTATCGCCAAGTTAGGTGAGAATATAACGGTCAAAAGATTTGTTAGATTCAGATTAGGAGAGTAACTTAGCAAGTAGCTATTAGCTTGTAGCAAAAACACGCGTAGCCGAGCCTTCAAGGCTTGGCAGCAGAGTTCGTAGTGCGAGGCCTCAAGGTCTTGAGACTTTCAGCCTCGCTTGAGCAACCCTAAAAGGGTCGCACTTCAGGGTTAGATGCCAAGGTCTAAAATCTCCGCTACGAGGTGAAATAGAATAGCAAACCGCGAAAAACAGGATGCGAAAACCAATTTATAAAAGAATCCTGCTTAAACTTTCAGGAGAAGCCCTTCAAGGGAAAAGGGAGTATGGTATAGATCCTGATTTTCTGCAATATTTAGCTTTAGAGATTAAAGGGATTAAAGAGTTAGGAACAGAGGTAGGGATAGTTATTGGCGCAGGGAATATCTTCAGGGGGATTTCTTTAAGCTCCAGAGGTACAGATAGGGTTTCAGGGGATCATATGGGGATGCTGGCTACGGTTATAAATTCCCTGGCTCTACAGAATGCTTTAGAGAAGATAGGTGTCTTTACCCGGGTGATGTCTGCTATCCAGATGGATAAAGTAGCTGAACCTTATATCCGACGGAGAGCAGTAAGACATTTAGAGAAGGGTAGAGTAGTAATCTTTGCTGGAGGAACAGGAAATCCTTTTTTTACTACAGACACTGCAGCTGCCTTAAGGGCAAGCGAGATCGAGGCTGAAATTATCCTCAAGGGAACGAAAGTGGATGGAGTCTATACTTCTGACCCGCTTAAAAATCCTGAGGCAAAAAAATTTAAACAAATAAGCTACTTAGAAGTATTGAATCGGGATCTCAAGGTAATGGATGCCACTGCTATTTCGCTTTGCAAAGAGAATAATATCCATATAATCGTATTCAACCTTTTGAAAAAAAGTAATCTAAAAAAAATAATCTCAGGTGAAAAAATAGGGACAGTAGTTGAATGATGGATAAAACTTTTTTATCCTGAGAAGCACTCAAACCAAAAGAATTGAAAGGAAGGAATATGACCAAGCAGATTTTTGCTGAGGCAGAGGAGAGGATGAAAAAGACCATTGAAGCTGTTCAGAGAGAATTATCCTCCATCCGGACTGGTAAAGCCACCACCTCACTTTTAGATGGTATAAGAGTGGAGTATTATGGCTCGCTGGTTCCTCTTTCCCAGGTAGCGAGCATTAGTGTTCCAGATTATAAATTGATTGTCATACAGCCCTGGGAGAAAAAGCTTATTCCTGAAATAACCAAGTCTATCCAGAAATCAGATCTGGGCTTAAATCCAATCACGGATGCAAACGTGGTTCGCCTGCCTATCCCTGCTTTAACTGAAGAGAGAAGAAAAGATCTGGTTAAACTAGTTAAGAAGCTAACTGAAGAGAGCAAAATATCATTAAGAAATATCCGCCGGGATGCGAACGAGGCTTTAAAGAAAAAAGAAAAAGATAAGGAGATCTCTGAAGACGATTCCAGAAAAGGTGTGGAGCAGGTGCAAAAGATACTGGATAAATATATCGGGATGACGGATGAGTTACTGAAGAAGAAAGAAGCGGAGATAATGGAAGTGTAATTAATACCATGACGAATAATGAATGGCGAATTAAAAATAAAAAACTGTCATAGCAAGGAGTTCCGCAAAATGCGGAACGACGAAGCCCCGCCTTTGGCGGGACTTCACCTTCGGGTCGCAATGACAACGAAAACGCGTAGCCGAGCCTTCAGGGCTCAGCGGAGTCCGTAGGGGCGAAGTCCATGTGTTCACCCAATTTATCTTTTTAAAGGGATGATTTGATTGGCTGAAGAAGATTTAAAAGAGAAGATTTCAAAAAAGGGGAATTTGCCCAGACATATAGCTATAATTATGGATGGGAATGGGAGATGGGCGAAAAAAAGAGGTCTACCTCGAATCGCAGGACACAGAGCTGGAGTAAAGACGGTAAAAAGGATAGTCGAAACTGCAGGGGAGCTGAAGCTTTCCATCCTCACCCTATTCACCTTTTCTACGGAGAACTGGCAGAGGCCCAGGGAGGAGGTCTCTGCGATTATGAATCTACTTTATGAGACAACTAAAAGGGAGTTGAGTGAGTTAGAGAAAAACAATGTTAAGCTTATCACCACTGGCAGGATAGAGGAGCTCTCTTTAAGAAGAAAGGAGATTTTAGAAAAAGCGATCCAGAGAACCAAAGATAATACCGGGCTGGTTTTGAATTTAGCTTTGAACTATTCCGGAAGAAGTGAGATTCTGGATGTAGTGAAGAAACTATCTCTGGATATCTCTTGCGGAGTTATAAGGCCTGAAGAGGTGGATGAAAAGCTATTTTCCTCCTATCTATATACTAAGGATCTACCGGATCCAGACCTTTTGATCCGTACCTCTGGTGAGATGCGCATCTCCAATTTTATGCTCTGGCAGACTTCCTATACTGAACTTTATGTGACTGAGGTCTTATGGCCCGATTTCTCAGTGAACGATTTTTATCAGGCTATCTGGTCTTATCAGAATCGTCAACGACGGTTTGGTAAAATATAGTCCCGCTTATAATATGCATAACGGATTAATAATAACGAATAACAATTGTCATTCTGAGCCCATCTGGACGAAGAATCTGTTGAATATGGTAAGGCAGATTCTTCGGTCATTACATTCCCTCAGAATGACAAAAAGCAACATGAAGCCTTTAGGGATCGTTGTAGAGATCTAAGACTTCATATATCTGAGTTTCTATCTGTCATTTGTAATCTATTATTTTATTTAATGAAAAATCTTTTAGCCCGCATAATAATCGCAATTATTTTTATCCCCTTTATTCTATTTATCTCCTATTCCGGTGGTTTAGCATTTATGAGCTTTGTAAATCTATTGATATTTTTTGGTTTGATTGAATTCTCCTCGATTTTAAGGCTCAAAAATATCTCTATCCCTCAGACTCTTTTTATCCTTTTGGGAATTTTGATAGGGATTTCAGCTTACTTTTTTGAGGGGAAATTTATCCTCTTAATTCTTTTAATTGGAATATTTTTTTCAGCTTTATTCCAATTGACTAAAAATAAATTTAATTTCGCACTTGAAAATATATCCTCATTTTTATTTGGCTTAATCTATGTGGCTGTATTTTTCTCTTTTATGATTTTAGTCCGTGAATTTCCTAAGGTGTTAGGATTAGAGTATCAATTAGGTGGTTTATGGGTTATCTTCATTTTCTTTTGTCTATGGCTTTCAGATACTTTAGCTTATTTTATAGGTACTCCTTTTGGGAAACATAAGATTTTGCCTGAGGTTAGCCCCAAAAAAAGCTGGGAAGGGTCAATGGGTGGAATGGCTGGGGCGATACTTGCTGCGATCTTCTCAAAAATTATATTTTTGAAAGAGATACCCTTTAACTACCTGCTTTTTTTATCAATCCTGATAAGCATCTTCGGGCAATTAGGTGATTTTGTGGAATCTTCATTTAAAAGGTCAGTTAATCTGAAGGATTCATCTAAGATCATCCCTGGACACGGAGGGATATTAGACCGTTTTGATAGCTTGCTTTTCACTGCCCCTTTAGTTTATTTTTATCTTAAATTTATTTTATATAGATAAAACAATGATAGATATCGGATTTCGGATGACGAATGCGAGTCGCGTAGTCAAGCCATCAGGGCTTGGAGCAGAGGTCTAAAACCTCCGCTACGCCTCTCTCAGAGGACAAGCGAAAAGAAGCAATCCTGAAGGGTTGCCCTGCAATTAAAAATATGTTAAAATATTTCGATTACATCTTCGTTCTTAGGCCGGTGCTTATGGTTCCGGTCTGGACGATTCTGCTTTTAGGGCATCATCAGGGCTCAAGGTATGCTTCCTTTGATAAATCATTATTCGGGCTTTTCTTATTCTCAACCTTTTTCATGGGTGGAGTTTATCTCTTAAATCAAATCTATGACCTTGAGACGGATCGCAAAAATAAGAAGCTATTCTTTTTAGCTGAAGGGCATATCTCCAAGAAAAATGCCTGGGTTTTGACTGTTTGTTTATACCTTTTCAGTGTTCTACCAGCCTATGTGCTATCTTTGACTATCGGGATAATTTTCACCCTGGGTTTGATTTTTAGCTTCATCTATTCTGCTCCCCCTTTTACCCTGAAGAATAAAACCTATGGTGGTATTTTGACTAATCTTTTATCTCACGGATCTCTGGTATTTTTAGCAGGTTTCTGTGCACGATCAGATTTCTCCCTGAGGGCAGTCTTATTTTCACTTCCTTATGCTTTTGCAGTTAGCGCAGTTTATATAAATACTACCCTGCCGGATATTGAAGGTGATAAAACGGTGGGAAAGACAACATTTGGAACAAGATTCGGGATTTTAAAATCGACTATAGTCTCAACAACTCTGGTGCTATTATCTATCATTTTATCCATTATTATTTTAGATTTACCTTTCCTTTTTTCAGCTATCCTCTCTTTTCCTTTTTACCTTTTAGCTCTTTTAACTAAAGAAGTTGGAAAAAGTGTTCTGGCATCCAAGGTCTCAATACTTTTTTTATCCCTTGCAGCTGGATATTTTTATTCCTGGTATTTCATAATTTTGATTTTGGGTTTTTCAGGAACAAGATTATATTATAAGGAAAGGTTCAACCTGGAGTATCCGAGTTTGTTTTGATATAGGTATGGACGACTACATCCGCGTAGCCGAGCCTTCAGGGCTCGGCGGCCGATAAAGGCTTTACGGCTCGGAGAGAGGTCTAAAACCTCCGCTACGCGATATCGTTAATTTATATAAGAAGTATGCAAAAAGAAGCTCTATATTACGAAAAATTAGTAAATAAAAAAGTCCAGTGTCATCTCTGCCCCTGGGAGTGTCTTTTAACCGAGGGAAAGTCAGGGGTCTGTCGGGGTAAAAAGAATTTTCAAGGGATATTATATGCTGTAAATTATGCTAAAGCTGTTTCCATCGCTTTGGACCCTATTGAGAAAAAACCGCTGTACCATTTCTATCCCGGAACGGATATTTTATCCACCGGGCCTAATAGCTGTAATCTGAAATGTAACCATTGCCAGAACTGGATTATCTCCCAGATAGAATCACCCACGGAGCTGGTGAGTCCGGAGAATTTAGTTTCCTTGGCATTGAAATATAACTCCATAGGGATTGCCTATACTTATACTGAGCCTCTGATGTGGTATGAATATGTTTTAGATACGGCTAAACTCGCACGTAATAAAAAATTAGTCAATGTGCTGGTGACCAATGGTTATATCAATCCAGAACCTTTAGAAAAACTTTTACCTTTAATCGATGCTTTGAATGTTGATGTTAAAGGGATGAGCCAGGAGTTCTACAAAAAAGTGTGTAAGGGTAAGTTAGAAGTTGTTTTGAAAACAGTCGAGATTTCAGCTGAGAGAAACAAGCATGTGGAATTAACTTATCTTATTATACCAACCCTGAACGATTCAGAGGATGAGCTTAGAAAATTTGTAGATTGGGTAACAGATTTGGATGAAGGCATTCCTGTTCATTTCTCCAGATATTTTCCAGCTTATAAATCAGAATTACCACCTACACCTGTAGAGACTTTAAAAAAGGCTTTTCAAATTGCCAAGGAGAAATTGAAATATGTCTATGTGGGAAATGCCTATATTCCAGGCACCTCAGATACTCATTGTCCCAAATGCTCTAAGGTTTTAATCTCAAGAAGTGGATATTCAATTGATATAACCGGGATTAAAGATAAGAAATGTGAAAATTGTGGAGCTCCTGTTGGTATAGTAATATAAAAGGTTCAAGGGTTTAAGAGTTAAAGGGTTAAAAGATTAAAAGAATCTAATAGTCAAAAGATAATAACTAAGCGCTGAAAAATGTTGACAAATTATTTTTGTAATCCTATTATGAAGTCAAATTGCAAGGATTAAAGAGTTAAATGGATTAAAGGATGAAAGGTTTAAAAATTCAAGAATCAAAAACCACAAAAGAAAATCGTAAATAGCAATTGAAGGAGGTATAAAATGTCGGATATATTTGAAAAAGCACTTTTAGCCGGTCTGGGTCTTTTTGATTTAACCAGGGAAAAGGCTGAAAAGATGGTAAACGAGCTAATCAAAAGGGGAGAGCTTTCTCAATCGGATAAAGCAAAGGCAGTTAAGGAGATTTTAAAGGGTCATGAGGAGAGAACTAAGAAGTTAAAAGAGAAAATCGATCAGCATGTCCACAAGGCGGTTGAAAAATTAAAAGGGGTAACAGCTCAGGAATTTTCGGAGCTGAATAAGAAGATCGAAAAACTCTCTAAGGAGCTTGAGAAATTAGGAGAGAAGTTAGAGAAGAAATGATGCATTAAGACCAAGATAGTTGTCAAACAGATGGATAGGGGAGCATAAGTTCTTTGGAGGGCGAACCTTTCCTATCCTACGGAGGCTTGCTCCGGATCCGTTTCTCGGATAGGTTTGCTAATCCGCCTGCTAATCGCTGGTCTCCAGACCAACAACTCTATCTTCGTTGATGAGAACACCAACAAATAGCTAAAAGCAGCGCTTTATATTTTAGAAAATATACTTGCTAATATCACGGACTAAGAATCAGATAGACTTCTTTAAATATTTCCGCGTTGTGTCCGGAGTAGCTCCTGACACAACAAGAAAATTTGATCACGAGATTATGATTTTTCTTCAATCCATTTTAGCATGACATCAAGTGCAAGACCGGTGTTGCCAATCTGGCAATGATTTTGGGCTTGTTCTTCCCTGGTGAAAACTCTGGCAGTTACAGATTTGGCATTGGTTAATGCTTTTACCTGCTTGTTATGCATCTTAAAAGGAATAAAATGATCCTCTCTTCCAGTAAGAATCAGAACATCTTGTTTGACCAGATCTGAGTGAAGATTCTTCTCATTCATCTGCAGCGCCACATCGGCCGCATCCACAGGCGTCTTTTTATCGGTGATATACATCAGGTTGCCGATTGACCAGGCATGCATTCCATCCTTTTCCATTTTCTTCAAAGTCACTTTATTGGTAAAATTTCTGAAATGTTTAAAAAATAATTTCATGAGAAATTGACCTACGATATTGGGGATTTGCGTGTAATCAAAGGCAATGCCTGAAGCTATTACTCTTTTTATGCGTGGTTCAAAAGCTGCGGCCCTAAAACAAAAATATCCACCCATTGATATTCCGAACCAGGTAACATCGTTCAGCTGGAAATAATCTAAAATAGCTTTGGCAGGTTTTTCCCATTCATGATTCAGCACCAGTCCGTATTTTTTGCGAGCAGCACCTTGACCAGGACCTTCAAAAGCAATCACCTCAAAACCATGATCTGAAAAATATCTCATCCAGGAGTAAAATTCCTCGATATAAGAATCGAAGCCCCCGTGCATGACTATTGTTCCTTTCTTATTCTCGCTCGATGGAGGTATTTTCATTGCTGGAAAAAATGCTTCCTTGTAAGGTATTTTAAATCTTTCAATTCCATCATTTTGAAAAGCTTTGTAAAAAAGGTCAACAAATTTATCATATAGAAATTCTTTATCAGGATCCTTCTGGAACGTATAAAACTCAGCGGCCCGATAAAAAAACGCTGCTTCCATTAACCTCTCTTCAAAAGCGGCTTTTTCCGCCAGCCTTAGCATTTCACTTTTCCAGTCCTTAAAATTATTTATCTTTTGACCGGCTTCTTTCATATCTTCAAACCTGATGTACCCGAAGGAGTGCCAGCGATTCAGCTGGTAATTAAAGAGCTGGTCTTTGTGGAATTTATGGTATCCGACTGGGAATGTGAATTTACTTATATCTTTGTTTGTCATTTTATAGTCTTTATTTTAGAAACAACAAATAACACTATCCCGACTTATTACGATGGTTTCCATATAAGAACCTTATATCCGTCAGATAAGTAATATAATATTACTCTTAAGATTTATTTTTACCATTATACCTTAACTGAATTTTAATATATAAAGCAATAGTTAAATTAATAGTCAACAGTCTCCAATGTCAAATTATTTTTAATAAAAAAATTGACAAATCAATTTTTTGATATATCTTAATCTTGTATCGCTTCATTTATCAATACAGCCTGGGAAAAGGTAAAATATGGAAGAAGGTAGTTGGAAGACTTCTATCACTCAGATAAAGAAGGGGGAGATAAGGGTTCGCGGATACGATATAACTGAGCTGATGGAGAAACTCACTTTTAGCCAGGTTATTTTCCTCATCCTGAAAGGTGAACTTCCCAATTCCAAAGAGAGCAAGATGATGGAGGCGATCCTGGTCTCTTCCATTGACCATGGCGCAACCCCTCCTTCTTCACTGACAAGCAGGACGGTTATCTCCGGTGGTAACCCCTTGAATGCAGCTGTGGCAGGTGGGGTTTTAACTATAGGTGACTTTCATGGAGGGGCAATTGAAGAATGTGCTAAGATGTTCCAAAAACTAGCGAAAAAGGAAGGAGATCTAAACTCCTTAGCTTCTGAATTAGTGAAAGATTATTCAGCCAAAAAAAAGAGAGTCCCTGGATATGGACATCGTTTACATGAAACCGATCCACGCACAGTAAAACTTTTTAAAATTGCAGAGGAGTTGAGTTTTTCGGGCAAACACTTGAAGTTAGCCAAGGAAATCGAGAAGGAATTGGAAAAGGTTTCCGGTAGAAAACTTCCCTTGAATGTGGATGGAGCAATTGCAGCCATTGTCTCGGATATGGGATTTGACTGGAGATTGGGAAAGGGGTTTTTTATTATCTCCAGGGTTCCAGGTTTAGTTGCTCATGCTTATGAGGAGCTTACCCGGGAAAAACCGATGCGGAGATTGGGGAATACAGATTTCGAATATGATGGACCAGAGCCCAGAGAAGTTATTTAAAGATTTATTTTAATTATAAAGTATAACTTTAAAAGATGCTGTTACATACTGGTAGTCTTATGATTACAATACTACTTAAACTGGAGGGCAAATGAGCAAATTTGATCGTCTGCTTTATATTCTTAATCTTCTCAGGTCAAGACATTCCCTTAGGGCGGCCGATTTATCTCGAGAATGTCAGGTATCAGAAAGAACGATCTACAGAGATATAATCTCACTTTCCTCAGCCAATGTCCCCATATATTTCGATGATGGTTATAAACTTCTAACAGATGCCTTTCTACCTCCTTTAAACTTATCCCTGGAGGATTATATAGTTTTGAAATTAGGATTGGGCTCAAGCCCACTATCTATCAATACACCACTGGGGAAATCAGCTAAAAGGATTTTAGCCAAAATCGATGCGAGCTTGAGTCCGGAGGTGAAAAATAGGTTGGGTGATCTGGGTGATCCTTTGAGGATAACTTTAAAGACGACTGTGGATTTAACCAAACTCGGTTTGATCTTTAACTTGATTGAACAGTCGATTTTAAACAGAAGAACCATCAGATTAGATTATGATGCTTTGGAATCAGGCAAAAGCTCCAGAGAGATAGACCCCTATGCTTTGATATTCAGACGACATTCCTGGTATCTATTAGGGTTCTGCCATCTGAGAGAGGAGATCAGAATCTTCAGGCTCAATCGAATTTATAAGGTTACCTTGACTGATAAGAGTTTTGAGAAAAAACCTGATTTCTCCATAGAGAAGTTTTTCAAAGATAGCTGGGAGATCTATCAGGGAGAGCCCACTGAAGTGAAACTAAGGTTTTTTGGAAAGGCGGTCAAGGTGATTGAATCAGGGCAACATCATTCATCCGAAAATCTGAGCAAACAAGAGGATGGCTCGCTTCTCTATTCGGTCAGAGTTAATGGAATTGAGGAGATCTCAAGATGGATTTTAGGTTTTGGTGAAATGGTGGAGGTACTGGAGCCTGAGGAATTAAGAGTAAATATTAAAGAGACGATTCAAAAGGTGCAGAAGCTTTATTCTAAATCAACCTAATGTTAACTTCGAGTTTGGATCCATAGGATTTTGAGTCCAGCGCGTCTGCCAGTTTCACCACTCTGACATAATATCCAACTAAACTATATTCGTTAAGTTTTTTGCTGTCGAGGAATTTTTTTTGAAAGTCCAGCCACTCAGGTGAAAACCAATAATAGGTTAAATTATACTGTAATCGCAATATAATAATGTCCTGTTTTAGCAAAGTAGAAATGTCCTAT
>CAZMZF010000044.1:0-12028 GCA_964570765.1 uncultured Ignavibacteria bacterium | reverse complement strand
AGAGCTAAAGATTTTATCTTGGAGCTTTTGGAAAAACTTAAGCTTAAAAAAGGATGAGAAAGAAGGTTTTGATCATAGCCTACCATTTCCCTCCCTTAGGAGGAGGGGGTGTTTATCGGACTCTAAAGTTCGCCAAATACTTACCTCTTTTCGGCTGGGAACCGATAATTCTTACGGTCTCTAACCCGGATCACCCTATCTGGGATTATTCCCTTTTAAAAGAACTTCCCTCTGATATTCAGGTATTTCGGGCTCCAGCTCTTGAGTTCTCCAGGTGGGAAAGAAAGTTTTTCTCTTTATTTAAACCGGGTAGGAATTTAAAAAAAGAAAAACAGAAGGATAGGTTTTCCACGATTAAGGAAGTAAAAATTCCTATAGGTTCTAAACTCAGAAGTCTTTTAAAAAGTACATATTTATTTCTCACTGCCTGGATGAGAATTCCGGATGAGAAGATTGGCTGGGTCCCTTTTGCCCTCATAGAAGCAATTTCTCTGATTAAATCCAAAAAAATCGATTTAATCTATGTCGCCTCACCTCCTCATTCCTCCCAGCTTTTGGGGTTGCTCTTAAGCAAGCTTAGCGGTAAGCCCTGGGTGGCAGATTTCCATGACGAATGGATGGAGTATAAACAGATGATAGGTGGTTACTCCAGTTCCCGCTTGAAATTCGAAAGAAGGTTAGTTAATAAGATCTTTACAAATGCCTCCTTCGTCATAGCCATCACCGAATTTAAAAAAGAGACCTATCGAAAAAATTATCCCCAAGCCAAAAGGATGGAGGTTATTTATGTTGGATTTGCTGCCGAAGATTTGAATAAGGCCAGACAAAAGGAAAACAGATGGCTGGATGGCAAATTTCATATCTGTCATTGCGGTTATTTCTATCCTAAGACCGCCCTTCCCTTTTTTGAGATCTTAAGAGCTTTTTTTACTGAGAATCCTCACTTAAGAGGAAGAATTCAGGTGGATTTAGTTGGCTACCTGGAAAAAGAATATCAAGACTGGATCGTTCAGAATCAGCTTGAGGATGTAATTAAATCCTGGGGTTATATGGAGCACGAGTCAAGCATATGTTTTTTGCTAAAAAGTCACCTTCTTCTCTATCTTACCGGCTCAAATGGAGATTACTGGAAAGGGGTAGTGGCCGGAAAACTCTTTGAATATCTGGCCAGCGGAAAACCGATCTTGGCTTTGGCTCCTCTGAATGGGGAAAGTGAAAAGATAATTAAACAGGCAAACTCCGGCTGGGTTATCGATTTAAAAGACAAACCGGGTATAAAGAATAAGTTGAAAGAGGCGTATCAACTTCATGCCCAAGGGAAGTTATATTTAGAAAATGATTGGAGTTACATTCAAAATTTTGAGAGAAAAAAGCTAACCGAAAAGCTATCAGAGGTGTTTAACCAGTGTCTAAAAAATATAAGTCAAACGGTGGATCATACTGATAATAAATAAAGATGAAAAATAAACCTAAAATTGTTATGTTAACCTTTAAAGAAGGTTTTTCGGGAATAAATAAGCCCATCTTCGAAAATTTAAGGCATAAATGGGAAGTGGAGATAATTGATGCAGAATATATTCCCATGTTAGTAAAATTATTTAAGATGATTAAGACCTTCAGCTTCAACCGGCTTCGCTGGGGAAACAGGTATAATCAAGAATTAGCCAAGTATACTATAAAGCCCAAAACCTTCCTGCAAAGAACAAATCAGTGCAAGAAAAAAGTAAAAAATCTTAAAGGAAAGGTGGCTTTGCTCTATCAAGGCTCAGCTCTTTTTTCTGCCTCAGACGAAAAAATCCCTGTGCCTTATGTAATTTATATAGATTTCACTTCAAAGTTGGCAGAAGAGCTATACCCGGAGTGGGTTCCATTTCGATCAGACAGCGAAAAGGAAAATTGGTACGAATTAGAGAATGCTCTCTATAATAAAGTTGACTTAATTTTGGTTTTTAACGAAATAGTAAGGCAGTCGCTGATGAATCACTACGGAATCGGATCAGACAAGATAAGGGTGATCGGATCAGGTGTAAATTTGGATGACTTATCCGATTTTGACAAGGTGTACGAGCCGATTTTGCTATTTGTATGCAGAGATTTCAAAAGACACGGCGGAGAAATCGTTCTTAAGTCCTTTAAATTGGTTCAAAAGAAGATAAAGGATCTCAAGCTTTTTATCGTGGGAGTCGATTTCAAAAGTGGAGATGATAACATCATAACCACAGGTAATCTAAACAGGCAAAAGCTGGATTCGCATTATAGAAGAGCTTCCGGGTTAGTGATGCCGGCTAAGGTAGGAGGGCTTCAGACAGTTTTAGAAGGAATGGTAAGGAAATGTTGTTGTTTTGTTAGTCAAGGGAACCCTCATCTGACGTATTTAATAAAAGATGGTAAGAGCGGCATAGTTACACCATTCGGGGATGAGGTGAAATTGGCAGAACGAATTATCAGTGTGTTAGAGGATAAAGAACTGCTAAGAAAAATTGGAGAAAACGGATACTTGCAAGTTAAAGAAAATTACACCTGGGCTAAAGTAGTGGAAAAAATGGAGAGGGAGTTTCTTAATATGCTTAAAATTGTTGAGTAGTATGCTCTACCTCCTCTGAGTGCTTTAATTGGAGAAATTGTATTATACTCGAGAAGGAGTAATATGGTATTTGAAGTCAGTCTGTTTTCAAATGATTAGCTGAATTTATGTGGTCTAATTTTCCAAACTGCTCAACTTTTGGAGGATTTAGTTAACTCATAGCAATTCTTGGACTTAGGGTTAAGTTTGAACTTAAAAAATAATCTTTTGTTTAAGGATTAAACAATTGGGGGGATATAGACTGTTACTAAGATGCTAAAATTCGTCTACTTAACTATTGGCATCATTTTTGCGTAATATTAAATAACGATTCCTTGTTTTCATACAGGAGGTAATAAATTATGTATATAAGCACGTTTGAAAAGAAACGAATGTTGACCATAACATTTTTGGGCTTAGGTCTTATCATTTTTAACGCTGTTATCGCTTTTGGAGGGGCAGACAAGTCCCCTTCAGTTAATCTCTTTGGGCATAGTACCCCTGACTGGTCAGAGACAACAAGTGTCTGGTTTACTTTCTGGGATGAACATATAGACTGGCAGACATCAGGTAAAACCTGGTATTACAACCACGCTACCAGAGGTCAGCCAGTTGGCACCTATGAATTAATTCAATGTTGGGAAGCATACTCGAATAGACACACTTGGCTATGGGCTTTCTTTGATTCAAGTGGTGTGCATAGGGATTCAGGAGTAGCTCACGTTAAAGTGAACTCTTATTATTATCCTAATACTGAAGATGTAGGCACAAGTAGGCTTATACCAGGCTGGGATCCGGTAAATGATGTTAATGGTAATTGGCAGAGAGATAAAAAAGCAGATTATGATTACAATAATGCTACTACCTATTTTACAGTTGATTATACAAGTAAATATATACAGGATGTGGGTGGTGGTCAGATGGGTTCTTGGACGGCTAACGAATGGCAACGTGATTATGTTAAAATGGGCTGGGGTGGAAATGCGGATACGGTCGCATTTAGAGTAGATAGTAATACCACAAGCAGACTTTATCTGAATGCCTCTATACCCAGCCATTCTTATACCTGGTTTATAGTAGATGATTCTTCTGCTGTTAGCCATAATGCGGTTGCTATGACAGATTCTCTGGCAAGAGTCCATCCGCAAAGATGGACAGATGTTTTGATGAATGTCAAACATTGGTTGACGAGGGCTTTCGTCGGCAGATTCTTTCATAATTATATTCATACTGAATTATTAGATAGAGAACCAACGGATATTTATCCTGATGATATTACGAGGACTAATCCGAGTTGGAGTTGTGGGTCTGGTTGGTGTGATAATTGGACAATGGGTGGCACTTGTCTTGAAGGATTAGATGATGATTATATTTATCAACCTGCAGTAAGGAAGTATCTTAGTCAGATAAAAGATAGTTTAGGCAGTGGTAATTTTCTTTTGGTTAATGTTTTCGATGTTTGGGAAGATGGTATTGGCTGGGATAGTATTGTATATAATCATTCGGTTAGTGGATTATGGCACGAACTCTGGCTTTCTCCAGGTGCAACTCGTGGTGATTTCAATACTAAACTTAATGCAGTTAAAAAATATAAGAATAGTCCTTATAATTATAACTTACAATTTCTACACGGAACAGGCAGTAATCCGATAGGTGATTTAAACAGATGTAAAATGAATATACTCTCACAATATTACATTCAGTATTCGGATTCGCTTTATCTTTTGTATGATACCGAACCTGCTTATGGAACAGGTTTAGGTGATACAACCAAGTGGTGGTATGGACTTATGGGCATTAACTTGGGTATTACTTCTGATACTGGAATTGAAGTTTTAGAGAATGGTCAATATGTCTGGAAACGTCCCTTTGTTAATGGTTATGTTATCTGGAAACCAAGACCAGGAGAGGGTTCAAATTATACTGATGTTACAGTTCACACCTTACCAAAATATTATTACCGCTTAAATGTGAACGGGAGTATTATTGGCGATTCTGTTAATCAGGTCTCTTTAAGAAATGCAGAAGGGGTAATCCTGCTCAGCACTGGAGGTGGGTCTCAATCTGAAATCTATCCTCCACAACCTTTATCCCCGCAGAACGGTGCAACTGTGGATACTACTCAGCCAACCCTTATCATTCAGAACACTCGGGATCCTGAAGACAGGCCTTTGCTTTATTACTTCGAGCTGGATTCTAACTCTCAGTTCAACACTCAGGCTAAAAAGGAGTCCACCCCTTTTGAATTAGAGACTGGTGAGGATAGCACCACAAAATGGACCGTTCCAACCCCGCTCTCTTCCGGGGTCTATTACTGGAGAAGTCGAGCTTATACTAACACCTACCCCAGCGATACCAGCCAGCCCTCGCCGGTATATAATTTCCAGCTTTCCACTGGAATAGGAGATTCCCTTTACCCTCTCTACCTTCTTTCTCCAGTAGGGGATGAGTTGACAATTACCCTTCGCCCAACTTTAAACGCTCAGTTCATCCATAACAGTTTTGACCGAGAAGGGATCAGGGTAAAATTTGAGATTAGTGAAGAACCTTCCTTTAGTTCTGGCAGGACGATTCTCTCTCCCTATGTAAACATCCCGGAAGACCTTGTAATCTTCTGGACAACTAACTGGGATTTAAAAGAGGGGAAGAGATATTTCTGGAGAGTCAATGTATACGATTTAGACTTATTAGTTGCAATAAGCGATCCAGGCTCCTTTTTCACCGGCTCAATTCATGTTTTTCCAAACCCTTTTAAACCTTCTCAAGGGGATAGTTTTATAACTTTCCGAAATATCCCTTTAAATTCGAAAATAATTATTACTACTCTATCAGGTGAGTTAGTGCGGGAGCTTTCTGGCAACACCTCTACGGATGTAGTCTGGGATGTTAAAAATCAGCAGGGAAGGTCTTTAGCTTCTGGGGCTTACTATTACCGGGTCGATTTCCCTGCCGGAAGCACAAGTGGGAAGATAGCTATAATAAAATAAAAAGCTATAGTTAAAACAGAAGATAATTATTATCTAAAAAAGAGAAGATATGTTATCGTAGCGTCCTCACTCCTGTGAGTACGTTTTCTATTTTCTGAAGTGTGCCTTCTTCGGTTTCTCAAGAATAATCACCACCGCCCAAGCAAACAGTCTCACAAGCGGTATCCATCTAAAAAGATTGTTATCGAAGTTGTCTAGAACTTTGAGGAGTGAAGGAAATATCCTGCTATTTCGAAATGGCACTGCTAATAGGGAAAACAGTTGAAAAAATTCACATTGGACTTTGTGGAAAAATTTCTCCATGAATGACAGATCTTTAACAGTTAGAGGATGTTCATCTCTAGTTCTAAGGTGAGGTGTGAACTTTCTAAAAAGGTTTATAAGAGGATTATAACCCATAGGTTCTATAAAGATTGCTTTGCCTTCTGGCTTTAAAACTCGAGCTAGCTCTCTTAAAGCTCTATCTATATTAAGGTGATGCAGAATACCTGTGCCACAGATTATATCGAAACTGCTATCTTCGAATTGCATTGCCTCTGCATCCATTGCCAAAAAGAGAATATCCTTTAAACCCTCTTTTTTAGCTCGTTCTTTGGATAGTTTAATCGCTACCTCAGATATATCAATACCCACAACATTCGCACCACACTTAGTCAACAAAAAGGCGTATGACCCCGTTCCACAACCATATTCAAGAACCTTTTTACTATGGCAGTTAGAAAGAAGAAACTTTTCATAATATTCTGTGCTACTTTTAACAACCGCATAGAACTTGGACACGGATTTTCTGGCTCCGAATTCAAACGTGAAATCAAAGAACTGCTTCTGATGCTCTTTATTCACCTCTTTCATTCTTCTTTACTCCTTAAAAAAGGCACATTTTAGATAACTTCCCAGGTGATGACGAGGTTGCCAGAGCTATCCATAGCGATAGCAGGCACTGCTTGTGAAGCAGTTCCAATATCGTCATTCACCTTGAAGTTAGATCCTAAGGTATCGCCAGATGAATTATATCTCTGAGCATAGATATCTGCATAACCATTGCGGTAGTCCTCCCAGGTAATAACAAAATTTCCAGATGGGTCTCGGGCTATAGTTGGTACCCATTGGCCACATCCACCGGTTGTATCATCATTTACCAGAAAGTCATCAATTATCGCCTTCATTGTACTTTGTTCGGCCGGGGTTAAAGGGGCGCCTGTTGAATTGGTATATGGAAAATCTCTCCTTAGAGGATACTAAAACGGCTCTGTATGAGGAAATGGTTCGATTCCGTTAAATATAGATAGGTATCTATCTCTGGGATCTGGAACTGGTTCAATCCCATTTTCTCTGAGTAAATTTCTCTTTCCCCCATTGGCGCCTTTGAGGTTAGGATCTGGGTTCTCCTGCTCACCTACTACAGGCAAAAAAGCGAAAATGAAAACCAACAGGCTGAAAAATAAGGCTATAGAGATAGGATGTATAGCTCCTCCTTTCGGTTAGTTTTGTTGACTGAAATTAAGATAATTAAAAGAAAAGGGTTGTCAAGAACTTTTAGCGAGTGCTCTGAAATATTTATTCTGCGGGGCTGGGAGCCCCGCCTACGTGTGCTTACGACCTATAGGTGGGTCGATGATTGTCTTCCTCTCCCTTGACGGTAGGGGGGTAGAGGGATTTTAAGATATCGGGTTATATTTCCCCTCTTCCTAATCCCCCCCACCAGGGGAGAGGGGATTTGGAGTGCATCCATTTGGATGCATGTGCATCCTTATGGATGTTCCTTTGGTAAGGGCGTATTGCAATACGCCCCTACCGCATCATCACGGACGATGCACTCCATATTTCACTCCATACTTCTCTTTACACAAAACTTTTTACCCAAAATTACCGATTTAATTAAAATGGGATAATTACTAAAAAATTCTATTTTATCTATCTAAAAAATCACTATCTTAATAGACATGAAACAGTCTAAAGGTAGAGCACTTTCCAAAAGAGGTGAAACGCTTTCCTGGATTGTTACCTCGGAGAAGCTCTGGTATTTTCTGCTTACCCTTATATCTATTATCGCTGGCTATTTTCTTCTGACCTCCCCCAGACCGGAGATTGTGCCAGCCTTAGCTATAGTGGTGATAATAGGTTTGACCTTTTTGTTCTTCCCTTATTTAGGGGTCTTGGTCTATATAATCTTGAGCTATTTACGTTTTGAGGAGACTGTCCCTGCCTTAGGGAATCTGCATTTAACCAGGCTTTTAGCTATCGCCCTGATTGTGGTCTGGGCTATCCGGGCAGCAAGTACTAAATCTAAACTTTATCTGCAAGAAAAAGGTCTTATACTCTTATATCTATTCTTTCTGATGCTGGCTTTTTCCATTCCTTTTAGCTTCTGGCCTACAAAGTCTTTTAACACCTTTGTGGATATGCTTAAGATTTTGATATTCACCATTCTTTTTATCCAGTTAATTGACACCCAGAAAAAGTTGAAAAGCTTTTTCTGGGTTTTCTTAATTGTTAACGGCTTTTTAGCCTTCAATGCGATTAAGAATTTTCTTTTATTGGGAACAATGGCAGTAATAACCCGAATAGGAGGTGGAGGTGAAGGGTTCCTGGGGGATGCTAATGACTTTGCCTTAGCTTTGAATATCGCTCTTCCTTTCACCTTTTATCAATTTTTAACTGAGAAAAAGAAGGTTTTAAAGTTTCTTTACCTTCTTTTCTTAATCCTTTTCACCTTGGGGGTTATATCCACTGCCTCCCGGGGAGGATTTATAACTTTATTTATTGTCTTTTTCTATTTCATCCTCAAAAGCAAACAGAAGCTAATCGGTATCTTCGCCATCGTTCTTATCTTCATCTCAATCTTTTTCTTCGCTCCTCGGGAATACTGGGAAAGGCAGATGACCATCACCTCCTATCAAAGGGACGAATCCGCTATGGGAAGAGTCAATGCCTGGAAAGCTGGAATCAGAATGTTTCTTGATCGACCTCTATTGGGTGTAGGAGCAGCGACTTATGAATTGAGTTATGGGAGTAAATATGGAGGACCATGGTTAGTTTCCCATAACGCTTATATCCAGATTGCTGTAGAGGCCGGGATTTTTGGAATATTATTTTATTTAGGCTTGATATTCTATATTTATAAACAGTCAACCCTTTTAATAAAAAACACCAGAGAAGGAAGTTATTTAAAATCCATTTCTTTTGGTTTAAAAGGTGCTCTTTTAGCTTATGCAGTAGGAAGTTTCTTTCTCTCAGTGGGATATTATCCCCATCTCTATCTTCTCTTAGGGATCGCAATATTAGTTAAGATTTTAAAAGAAGCAGAAGTTACTTTGCTCTATAAGAAGAAAAAAGGGGGCCAAAGGTTATGGAGATTATAGAATACACTGAAAAATTTGAAAGCCAGTGGAAAAACTATCTTGTGAGAAACAACTCTGTTTCTTTTGCTCATCAGCTCGAATGGAAAACCATCCTGGAGAAAAGCTTTAAGCAAAAGCCTTTTTATCTTATGGCTATAGATAAAGACCAGATAGTGGGTATTTTGCCTTTATTTTATTATTCCAGCCTTCTATTTGGGAAATTTTTAATCTCCTTGCCCTGGCTGGATTATGGAGGAGTCTATGCTGATTCAGTCGAAATCCAGGCGAAACTCATCCACAAGGCTATTGAAATAACTCAACAAAAAAAGTGTAAGTTCTTAGAGCTCAGAAGTGTGAATTTTGAGGATAAAAGATTAATTACCAAAACCTCAAAGGTTACTTTTATATTAGAGCTTGAACCTGATCCGGAGAAAGTATGGAAAAAAATAGATTCCAAGGCACGGAATCAGATTAGAAAAGCTCATAAATCAAACTTAGAGGTTACTTTTGGCAGAGAAGAAATCCTGGATCAATTTTACTCCGTCTTCTCTTTAAATATGCGGGATCTGGGAACCCCGGTCTGGGCCAGAGAGCTTTTTAAAAATATCCTTTACTTTTTCCCGGATAGAAGTGAGATAGCCCTGGTGAAATTGGAGAATAAAGTAATTGGAGGCGCATTAATTTTATATTTCAAAGATATGCTGACCGTTCCTTCTGCTTCTTCTTTAGTATCATTTTTAAGCTATTGCCCGAATAATATTCTTTACTGGGAAATAATCAAACAAGGTTGTTTAAAAGGGTTCAAAAAATTCGATATGGGAAGATCGAGTTGGAATTCAGGAACTTTTAACTTTAAAAAACAGTGGATCAAGGAGCCGACCCAGCTTTTCTGGCAATATTATTTGAATAATGTAAAAGAGCTGCCCGAACTTAATCCAGAAAGTCCCAAGTTTAGCCTGGGGATAAAGCTCTGGAAAAAGCTACCTTTAGCCTGGGCTAACTTTTTAGGACCCAGAATCGTCAGAAACCTACCCTGAGAGCCTATGTTCAAATTGATTCCACCTGCAGGCACAAAGATCAAATTCAAGGAGATCTTCTCCAGCCTTTTCTCTGAGGATCGAGCTGATGAAAGATTCAAACAGGAGCTTTGTAACTATTTCAAGGTGAAAGATTGTTTCCTGATTTCCTCTGGCAGGGCGGCTTTAACTTTAATTTTAAAAGTCCTGAAAAAAATGAGGGCTAAAGATGAGGTGATAATCCCGGCTTATACCTGTTTCTCTGTGCCATCCGCCATAGCTAAAGCTGGATTAAAGATTTGTCTATGTGACATCTCCCTGGAGACATTTGACCTTGATGTGCAGAAACTTTCAAAGCTTATTAATAAAAATACCCTGGCAGTTTTACCGGTTTATCATTTCGGATTAGCTCATGATATTTTTGAGATAATCAAGCTTTGCAGGAACAATTCAGTTTTTGTAATCGAGGATGTAGCTCAGGGGATGGGAGCCAGATTCGGGAATAAATATTTAGGCACTTCTGGTGATCTAAGTTTTTTTAGCCTGGGTCGAGGGAAGAATATCACCACGATTGAAGGAGGGGTTATCTTGAGCCAGAATGAGGAGATTTCTTTTTTACTCAAAGATGAAATCATAAATCTTAAAAAAGAAAACAGTATAGAATTTTTCTTGAAAACGCTTTTCTATAAAATTTTCCTTAACCCTCATCTTTTCTGGATTCCGGAGAAGATCCCGGCTTTAGAATTAGGTGAGTCAAAATTTTCCTTAGAGTTTGATCTTTTTTCTCTTTCTGAATATCAGGCAGGGCTTGGCTCTTATCTTTTACAGAGATTAGATGAGATTAACCAGGTCAGGATAAAAAATGCTCTTGATCTAATCTCAGCTTTGAAAGATTCAAATAAGATTTCAATTCTACCATCTTCTAAAGATGCTTATTCAATCTACCTGCGTCTGCCGATATTATTTAAAGATAGCACTGAAAGAGAAAAAGCCTTTCAGCTTCTAAAAAGAAAAAATTTGGGAGCCTCTAAAATGTATCCAACTTCTCTGGAAAAAATATCGGGAATAGAGAGTTATCTTGTGCCTGACTCTTCAGACTTTTTGAACAGTGATTTGTTGGAGAAGACCCTATTAACTTTACCCACTCACCAATTTCTTTCAAAAAATGACTTAAATGAGATAATAAAAGTTATAGGAGAGGAAGGAAAATAAGCTTATGTTGAAACCTATAGATATGAAGAAATACAAGAGTAAAAGGAAATTAGGCTTTTTCTCTCGTCTCTTCGGTAAGTTTCTCTCTTTGATCACCCCTCATATTTTAAGCTACCAGCTAAGGAATATCCTCTACAGGTTAATGGGGGTTAATTTAGGTCGGTCTGAGATTTATATAGGAAGGGATTGTCTATTGGATGACGAATACCCTGAATTGATTACTATAGAGGATGGAGCTTGCATATCTTTTAGAGTAACTATCGTAGCCCATGACGCTATAAGGGGAATCGTTGCGCCGGTTCATATAAAAAGGAAGGCTTTCTTAGGTGCTTGCTCTTTGATTCTACCGGGTGTGGTGATTGGAGAGGAAGCAGTGGTGGCGGCTGGGTCTGTAGTAACCAAAGATGTTGAACCTTATACGGTAGTGGGTGGTGTTCCGGCAGTCAAAATTAAGGATAAAGATAAACTTGGTTAAAGGTTTTTATGAGAATCCTTTTCATCACCAGCCAATTCCCCTTTCCCCCTGACTCTGGCTGGAATATCAGGGTCTTTAATTTCATCCGGTTTCTTTCAGCCAAACATAAGATCACCTTGCTCTCCTTTTACACTGAAAAGGATGATCCGTCAAAATTTTCTGAACTTTCAGGATATTGCTCTGAAATTTTTACAATAAGAAGGTCTTCTTCTTATAATCCTTTAGACCTGGCAAAGGGATTATTGACCAGCATCCCTTTTAGCATCTGGAATTATAAGTCCAGAAAGATGGAGAAAAAAGCTAAGGAGATTATAAGCTCAAAAAAGTATGATGTTATTCAGGTAGAAGATATTCATATGTCTCAGTATCTACCTTGGGATTGTTCAGGTCTGAAGATACTGGATATGCATAATGTGGAATCAGAGTATCTTGAA
>CAZMZF010000043.1:0-12238 GCA_964570765.1 uncultured Ignavibacteria bacterium | reverse complement strand
CTTTTTCATATCCTCAGGCAGTTCCGACTCAAATTCCATATATTTCTTAGTTCTCGGATGAACAAAACCGATTTTCTTGGCGTGCAGAGCTTGTCGGTCAATTAATTTCAAAACCTGATTTGCTTGAGCCTTCAAACTCTCCTTTATCATCCCAAGATGCTTTTTCCTGCCACCATATTCTGAATCGCCTATTATCGGATGATTTAGATGTGAAAAATGAACCCTGATCTGATGAGTCCTTCCGGTTTTTAACTTTATGCGGAGACGATCTCCGAGTGGAAATCTTTCCAGTACTTCATATTCGGTAATAGCCTCCCTACCATTTTTTCTTAACACAACCATTTTCTTCCGGTCCTTTACCGATCTACCGATCAGAGTCTCAATTATACCCTTTTCCTTGGTAAGATTACCCCAGCAGAATGCCTGATATTCTCTGGTAAGAGTTCTATCTTTCAATTGTGAGACCAAACTATTATGTGCAAAATCGTTTTTAGCCACAACTAAAAGTCCAGAGGTATTCTTATCCAAACGGTGGACAATACCTGGACGCAAAACCCCGTTTATCCCAGATAAATCTTTGCAGTGAAACAAAAGGGCATTGACTAAAGTATCTTTATAATTCCCGGCAGCAGGATGAATCACCATCCCGACCACTTTGTTCACCACCAAAAGGTCTTTATCCTCATATATTATATCTAAAGGGATATCCTGTGGCTCCAAAGATAATTTCTTAAGAGGTGGAATCTGAATGGAGATTTTCTCATCACCTTTTATCTTATAATGTGATTTAACCAGCTTATCTTTAACTAAAATCTTTCCCTCTTTAATTAACTTCTGAATCCGGGAGCGGGATAGTCCAAGCTCTTTTGCGGATAAGAATAAATCTAACCTCTTACCTTTATCTTCAACCGTAGTTTTTAATTGAACGAATTCATCCATTTAATTTTTCCTGGAGTCGTAGCGTCCTCATTCCTATCCTACGGATCCGTTCCTAGGATGAGGACGATTATATTTCCCCTCCCTTGATAGAAGGGGTAAGCCGATAAAAGCTTTACGGCTCGTAGAGGGGAGGTTGATTCAAAATATCTTTTTTATCTCCCCCTCTCCCTAACCGTTCGGTTGAGCTCACGCCGAAGCCCTCTCCCTCAAGGGGAGAGGGAATCCTGCAGCGTCCATTTGGATATACTCCATACCATCAACGCTACCATTTTTTTCTGGGCTTTATAACATACCATAAAATTAACAGCATCCCTATGGTTACTGCGCTATCTGCAATATTAAACACCGGCCAGCGGTCCAGATAAAAACCGGAGAAGTCAAAAAATCCAGCTTTAAAAGGAGGTATCCTTATATTTATGAAATCGAAATCTAAAAAATCTATAACCTCTCCGAGTCTAAAGCGGTCTATAAGGTTACCCAGGGCACCCCCCAAGACTAAGGACAAAGTCAGTAAAACTATTTTATCTTCTCTTTTACTCTTGAAAAAAAAGTAACCTGCTACGATTATGGCTAAGACTGAAAGGATAGTATAGAAGATGTTGCTACCTAATTTGGTCCCAAAAGCGCCACCAGGATTTAAAACATAGGTCAATCTAAAAAAATTGCCCAAAACCGAGATGGACTCACCCATTTTCATAGATGAGGCCATCAGAGCCTTGGACAATTGGTCCAAAACCAAAACTGACAGGCTAACCCATAAGATTTTGTTTTTCAATTCCTAAAAGCTAAAAAGACTATTCGCTTTCCACCAGTTTCTTCTTCTCTTCCTTCGCCTTACAAGAGATGCACAGTCGGGCATGAGGGACTGCTTCTAATCTGGTCGTATTTATCTCCTGACCACATTCCTGACACTTGCCGTAAGTTTTGTCTTTTATGCGGCGCAGAGCCTCGTCGATGTGATAGAGCAATCTTCCGTTCTTGGAAGCGAAAAGAAATGCCTTTTCCCTTTCCATAGCATCGGTCCCCTGGTCAGCCATATGATAAGAATAAGAGGACAGATCTCCGGTGGAGTCCTTAATGGTAGTATCCAGGGCTTCCTTCTTCAAAAAACCCATCTCCGCTATCAGCTCAGCCCTTTTAGCCAGAAGGAGCTTCTCGTATTTTTCCAGATCTTTTTTCTTCATAATTTAGATCCTGGCTACAGAGATTTCTGTTTTTTCTCCATTTATATCCCATTCTAAGGAGAGTTCTCCTTTCTCTCCCTTGTGGGATATAACCTTTGCTAAAGTCTCCTTTTTGATATAATCCTCAAAAGATTTTATAGCCTTTTCTAATCTTTCGGTTCCAATTATATTAACTTTAATCCGATCCATAACCTGAAATCCAGCCTGTCTCCTCATATTCTGTATCTTGTTCACTAACTCCCGGGCAAAACCTTCATCTTTTAAAGCCTCACTTATATACGTATCGATTCCTACTTTATATCCATCTCCAGATTCAACCAGAAGACCTTCTTTCTCTTTTTCTTCCAACTCTAAATCCTCTAAGGAAAGCTCAATTCTTTCACCCTCTAACTCCAATCGAATTTTTTCCTGAGATTTCAGCTCCTTTAATTTCTCAGAACTTAAAGACCGTATAAGCTCTGCCACCTGATTTGCTTTCTTTCCGAACTTTGGACCCAAAGACTGGAACTTAGGCTTGGCTTTATAATCGACCAGAAATAGCTCGTCCTGAACCAGGCTTATATGTTTAATATTTATCTCCTCAGAAATCAAGGGTAAAATTGGCTCAAGCTCATCTTTTTTTGCTCGAGGAGGTATTAGAACGAACATTTTCTCTAAAGGCTGTCTGATCTTTATCCCGGCTCTGTTCCTTCCTGCCCGGGCCAAGGAGGCTATAATCCTGGCCTTATCCATCCTCTCCTCTAACTTAAGATCGATTAACTCCTCCTTATAATCAGGGTAATCCTCTAAATGCACACTCTCATGAGATTCTTCAAGTTTTACAACTAATTCTTGATAGAGCTCCTCTGAGATAAAGGGAACAAAAGGAGCAATCAATTTAGTTAAACTTACCAGAACCTCCCAAAGAGTTCGGTAAGCATAATATTTATTTGAATCCAATCCGGATTGCCAGAACCTTTTGCGGTTTCTTCTCACATACCAGTTAGATAAATCCTCGATCACAAACTCCTGTATCTTCCTGGAAGCTCTGGTAATATCATAATTATCTAAATCTGCTATCACCTCTCTGGTCAAAGAATTCAGCCTGGAGATAATCCACCTGTCGATCTCCGGGCGTTTCTCTATTCCACCAAATAAATCTACAGAATCCCCAAAACTGGGTTTAAGTAAATTTTCATCTATATTGAAATAAAGCGCAAAAAAGGAGTAGGTATTCCTTAAGGTGCTCAGGAATTTCCTTTCGACTTCCGTAACCCCATTTACATCAAAACGAGTAGGAAGCCAGGGCTGGCTTACCCAGACCAGATACCACCTTAAGGCATCTGCTCCCTGAACGTTCAAAACATCCCAGGGATCAACCACATTCCCTATATGCTTGCTCATCTTCTGCCCTTCTTTATCCTGTATGAACTCAATCACGATAACATTCTTGTAAGCTGGCTGGTCAAAAAGGAAAGCAGATATGGCTAAAAGGGAATAAAACCATCCTCTGGTCTGGTCTATCGCTTCGCTGATAAATTCAGCCGGGAACATCTCCTTAAAATATTCTTTATTCTCAAAGGGATAATGAAATTGGGCATAAGGCATAGAGCCGGAGTCAAACCAGCAGTCAATAACCTCAGGTGTCCTTTTCATTAAACCCTTACATTTCGGACAGGTTAAAGTTATCCCGTCTATCATCGGCTTATGCAGATCAAGGTTTTGAGGAACATTTTCCCCCAGTTTCCTCAATTCCTCGATACTCGATACACTCTTCTCCTCTCCACAATTCTGGCAGATCCAGATATTAAGAGGGGTTCCCCAGAACCTTTCCCGGGAGAGTGCCCAGTCAACATTATTCTCCAGCCATTCCCCAAACCTCCCTTCTTTGATCTCCTCCGGGTACCAGTTTATCTTTTTGTTATTGGAAATCAATCTGTCTTTATAGGCTGTAGTCTTAATATACCAGGATTTACGCGCATAATAAATTAACGGGGAATCGCATCTCCAGCAGAAGGGATAGGTATGCAGATATTTCCCGGAATGATATAGAATCCCTCTTTTTTTCAAATCCTCCAAGATCAAAAGGTCTGCATCTTTTACGAATAGTCCTTTCCAGGGGGTCACCTCATCTGTAAAACTCCCGGTAGAATCCACTGGCTGGACTAAAGGCAGGTTATAAACAGTTGAGAGATTATAATCATCTGCACCAAAAGCTGGCGCGATATGCACAATCCCGGTTCCATCCTCAGTTGTGACAAAATCAGCTAAACAGACATAAAACGCTTTTTTCCGGTCTAATTTTACATATTCAAACAGGGGAAGGTATCTTATCTTCTCTAAAGTTTTCCCCTTGAACTCCTCTAAGATTTTATATTCACCTCGAATGGCTTTATCCAGTAGAGGTTTTGCCAGAATTAACTTCTCACCTTTGTGCTCGATTTTAACATAATCAACTTCCGGATGAACTGCTAAGGCAACATTGGAGATTAAAGTCCAGGGCGTGGTTGTCCAGACCAGAAAGTAAGTATCCTCAACCTCTTCCAATCTTATTTTCACAAATACTGAAGGATCTTCTACTTCTTCATAACCCTGGGCTACCTCATGGCTCGAAAGGGTAGTGCCACACCTGGGGCAATAGGGGACGATCTTATGCCCTTTGTAGATCAACCCTTTTCTGTGATATTCAGACAAAATCCACCAGACAGATTCTATATATTCATTAGTGTAAGTGATATAAGCGTCTTTTAGATCTAACCAGTAACCGATCCTTTCAGTCAGCTCATCCCAGTCTTTTAGATATTTGAAAACGCTCTCCCTGCATTTGGCATTGAAATTGGCAATCCCGTATTTTTCCACATCTGCTTTGGACTTTAATCCCAGCTCCTTTTCAACTTCAATCTCCACCGGAAGCCCATGCGTATCCCAGCCTGCTTTTCTATCCACTCTGTATCCCCGCATGGTCTTGTATCTGCAGATTAAATCCTTAATTGTTCTGGAGATAACATGATGAACCCCCGGCTTTCCATTCGCAGTAGGTGGCCCTTCATAGAACACAAATTTTGGAGCATCCTTCCTTTTCTGGATGCTCTTCTCGAAGATTTTATTCTCCTTCCAGAAGGATAAAATCCTTTTCTCCATCTCCGGGTAGTTAAAATCTTCCTTTATCTCTTTAAATGCCACTTTGTATCACCTCAAGTTTATTATATACGCAAATTTCATTGCCCTGAGTTGCATAAGGAAAACTTATCACAGGGTAACGGTTCGAGCATATACGACGGTACGACCAAAGGGAGCAATGTACCAAAGGACGATGACGTCAGCCTGAAGTGTATATGATCTGTTATATAAAGTGTCGCTTTCATTCACTAAGTCATTTTACCGATTATAGATTCAGTCTCTTCTACCACTTTTTCTCCTGCCTTCAAGGTTTCTCTACGCTTGGATAGAATTGTTGCAATCTCATTAGAGATTTTCTCTTGGAATTTCTTCGGTGGAATAGGCACAAGCACCTTTGATAAATCTTCTACAGAAATTGCAGGAATAGCATGACCTGTCATAAAGCGTTTAACTTGCCGTAAATAGTAGTCCGTGCGCATATAGGCCAACAAAAAAAGCGGCTCTACACCGTGAATATTACGGAATACAGCAAAACCGTTAGAGCAAATAGCCCCGTCTTCATCTTCAGTAATTAATGCAGTTGCGTGACGTGGTGTTCCTGTGCATGCCCCTGCTATGGCTGTAATAATATCTCCTGTTCGCACGCGGTACGTTGCTCTTGATGGTGCTTCGTGCGGCTTGATGATCTGTTGAGAGACGACTTGCATCGTACGTGCGTCAACGTCAGAAATAGCAATGTATCGTATCTCACCGTTGGACGCTAAGCGAAAGTCATCGCTTTCATTGAGAATATCCGTTATTTCGCCTAGCGGCTTTGCGCTTATCTGCAATTTCTCCAAAAGTTTTCGGTCTTCGGGTTGAAAGTGTTCTACATCCATGCGCACATTTAACCGTGTTTCTGGAACACTGTAGATTGCTTCGCTTTCGACTTTAATCTTACCAGTTTGGAATTTAGCATACGCCGATGCAATCTTGTCTATATCGTCATCAACAATGGGTAGTCCGGCTGATGTTCTCAGCAATCTGCCATCATCATCTCGCTTGTAGATGGGCTGTCCTTTTACGTCATAACCAATCTTTTGTATACGAGCCATGAAGACTTTTTCCGTATCGGATGGCAGTTTTTGGAGCAAAAGTAGGGATGTCTTGATACCTGCGCCGAAAGGTACGAAGGCTTCTTGGGGAATGGACACAACGCCCAATACTTTAGTTTGGGAACGAATCCAAAACCTAGTATGACTGTTGGAAACGTTTTGAAGTATGCCATCTGGTAAGACAATTGCCATTCGCCCGCCAGGGCGCAATAGTTTCAAGCTCTTCTCAATGAACAAGATTTCGGGTGACTGTCCGGCCAGAACATTTCTTGTCACTTCCCAATCACCGTTTTGTGTTCTACTCCACCTACGGGCCAACAAATAAGATTTGAGAATCCTCTGGTCTTCCACTTTACCCTTGCTACCGAAAGGTGGATTTGTGAGAACGACATCAAAGGCATTGTTTAACTCCCCATGCTCTAACAACGCATTGGTACAGATTACTTCTGCACCTGCGCCGCCTTCAAATGCCAGCCGAATCATCGCTGAAAGCGCCACATCGGGATTAAACTCAATACCGTGAATATATTCTTGAATGTAGGCGGCTTTATCAATATTCAGGTTATTCTGGCAAATGTATGAGATAGCTTGAATTAGGAAACCGCCGCTTCCGCATGCAGGGTCAATAACCGTTTCATTCGACTTTGGGTCTATCATTTCGACGGCAAGTCTCACGATAGGATGCGGCGTGAAGAATTCACCTCGGTCGCCGCGTTGGTGCCGATAGACGAATGTCTGAAAGGCTTCACCCTTAATGTCGCCAGGCGTTTGAGTCAGGCTCAGATACTGCAATCGACCGACAATATAAGCCAATGTCAGAGGCTTGAGCTTTAGAGAATCGTCCGATAACAAAGAGTGATATTTGTTTCGTACTGTATCGAATAGCTTCTCGATACGTGCTTCAAAGTTATTAAGCGTATTCGCAAGTATGCTTCTATACTCGTTTGAAGTGATTCCAAACTGCAAACCCCGTTTTGTGGCGTTCTGCTCATCATAGAGTTTCATCACGATCAATTTTACCATTTCGTGAAATATCTTGTCCTTGAGCAATCCTTCATTGGCGTAAATGTAATTATGACATTCATCGAATATGGCTGAGAGATTGCGTGCAGGGCGTAATTCTTGTAAGTGTGGCATGTTTTGTGGCAGTAAACTCTCTTCAGTATAGAGAAGTTGCTGCTCTCTAACTTTCCATTCTTGTTGTGCAGTAGGTTTATATATATTCTTTTTACTCTTTTTTTTCATCATTTTGTTCCTCTTCGTTCACAACTATATACCTGTTGTCAATTTGCATGTCGTCTTCATCAACGGAATCTTCAGGATCTAATGTCTCATAAATATCCTCTAAATCTTCATACCAGTCGTCTGTAATCGTCAAGGATGGATTACCTTGATCATCGGTAAAAATAAAACCCATCACGTAGTTTTGCTGTAGATGGTTGGGGTCATCTCCTGATGACTCTAGATTGTTGGGGTTGGCAAATAACAATTTGTGCTCAGGGTACCGAAGTACAATATCAATGGCTATAACATTGAATTCGTCCTTGCGTGGAGTTGCCTGTGTCCGTTCGCTTACCCCCGACGTCCCTGAAACAAAGTGTGTTTCCAAGACTTTTATTTTTGACATAACATAATTCAAACGCTCTTCAATTAAGTCATTGACTTGCTCTCGGGTATAACCTTGCAATGCAGCAATATCTCTGGCTTTCTTTGTTTCGCGTTTAGACTTGTATTTCTGGACTTCTTCGTACTTGTAGAAATTAGATGAATATTCATCCCAAAACTTAGGTAGGTTGGTGTAAATCCAGTTTACTACTTGTTCCTCTACATTATGTTTATTATCTACCCATGGAATTTTATCAGAATGAGTAGTCAAAAAATGTTTTAGGTTATCTAAATTGTAGAGTTTGTGCCATTTTTCCGAATTGGACTTGACTCCTTTTGACTCAATTACATACCAATAGGGAGAATCAGGCTTTCTGAAGTAAAAATCACCGTGATGGCGCGGGTGCTTCTTCTCTTCCCATTTCTCTTTAATTCTTTTGACCTCAAATCCATATTCTTCCTCGAGTCTCTTTTTAAGCAGAAGTTCAGTTATAGAGCCGCTTACATATCCCTGAGCGTTGGGGCTGAGTCTTAATGCTTCAAGGAATATTTCCAAGGTGGTCTTAAATACCTGCTTAACAAACTGGGTCAGTTTCTCATAGACATTCATAGCAAACGCCTCTTAAATATTTTATTAACTCCATTAAAATTTGAAACCGCCATTTCATATAACCTATTCATATCTGCATTGTGGATATTATCATATTTTAGGAGCATATCCACAACTTTCATTGCCCTAAGTTGCATACCGGAAACTTACTACAGGCTAAACATTCCATCTGCAGGGTAGTATGCGTAATGCCAAATTTCTCCTGCAAAATTCTATTTGCCTCTTTTAATATCTGATCGCTTTTGCTCACCATCTGGTCCTCTATAACTAAATGCCCGGATAAAGCATAGATCCCTGAAGATATAGTCCAGAGGTGAAGATCATGCATATTCTTTATCCCTTGTATTTTTATAAGCTCCTTAGAGATGGTCTCAACTCTCAGATGTTTAGGAACTGCCTCCAAAAGGATATTACTTGACTCAGTAATCAAATTTATGGCTCCTCTTAAGATTATTCCACCGATCAAAATAGCAACAATCGGGTCAATTAAATAGAATTTAGTAAAGAAGATTATTATCCCGGCTACTATAACTCCAATCGAGGATAAAGCATCACCCAAGATATGCAAAAAAGCGCCCCTTATATTCAGATTAGTTTTGCTTGAGCCTTTTAATACTAAGATACCGATGATATTTACTACAAGCCCTAAACTGGCAACAGAAAGCATCAGGGGTGCTTTTATCTCTGGAGGGGAAAGAAAACGTTTATAAGCTTCATAGAATATATATCCGGAGATGAAAATTAGGGTTAAACCGTTCAAAAGGGTTACCAAGATCTCAGTTCTGTGAAATCCATAGGTCCTCTTAGCATCCGCGGGTCTTTTTGAAAGCTTTAAAGCAAAAAAACTCAAACCTAAAGCCAAGGTGTCAGTGAGCATATGCCCTGCATCCCCGATTAAAGCTAAACTGCCAGATAAAATTCCACCAAAAAACTCCACTAAGGTCATCAAAGCGGTTATAAATAAAGGAATGAGCAAGACCTTTGGCTCAGAGTTCGAAGTATTGTGATTATGCTCAGACATATTATCCTTTGGAGTGCATTGACCATGTCAATGCAAGATTTTTGTAGGGGAGGGGCTTGTTGAGCCTTGCGAAATCCCGCTATTGCGGGGTCCCCTCCCGTTTTTCGGGAGCCCACAAGGGGCTCCCCTACGTTTATATCTCCGTTGCCAGAGCAAGCCCCCGTTGGCAGGAGTGGCAACGCTACAATTTCAACTCCTCAACCACCTTAACTATAATTTTCTTCAAATTCGGCTCTGCCTTATTGGCTGTGGCGATTATCTCCTCTAAATTTGTCGGCTTTAAGGCATCTGGAAGTCCCATATCAGTAACAATCGAAAAACCAAGGACCTTCATCCCCTGGTGCCTTGCCACAATCACCTCAGGCACAGTTGACATCCCAACCACATCTGCACCAGTACCCCTTAAAAATCTATATTCAGCCGCAGTTTCTAAATTGGGTCCGGCAACTGATACATAGACCCCTTTTTGCAGTTTTATACCCAATTTCAAAGCACAATTTTCTGCTAAAGCAATCAATTCTTTATCATAGCAGGTATACATATCCGGGAACCTTGGACCTAAAGACTCATCATTTGGACCGATCAAAGGGTTATTCCCTAATAGATTTATATGGTCTGATATAACCATTATATCTCCAGCCTTGAATTGAGGATTTAAACCTCCACAGGCATTGGAGACTATTAGCAATTCTATACCCAGAGCTTTCATCACCCGTAGGGGGAAGGTTACCTGCTGCATAGTATAACCTTCATAGTAGTGGAACCTTCCTTGCATAGCTAAGGCTTTTTTATCTGATATTTTGCCAAACAGAAGTCTCCCCAAATGGCTTTCCACAGTTGAGACCGGGAAATGGGGGATATCCTGATAATCTATCTTATGCTCGATCTTAATCCCCTCTGCCAGAGAGCCCAGCCCAGTTCCTAAGATAATCCCTATCTGGGGTTTATAATCTGCCTTTTTCAGAATATAATCTTTTGCCTGCCCAATTTTTTCTTTCAGGTTTTCCATTTTATCCCTCATCTCCTCTCATCTGCCAGAGGCGGATTTTTTTCAAACTGGTTTATCACCTTTTCCATCTCCTCATCTGATAACTCTTTTCTCTTTTCAGGCCGAGACCCGCCAGAGACGGACTTTTCATAACTTTCCAAAAGATTTTTATGCAGGTCCAGCATTGACTTGAACCTTAAAATATACTCATCCTTAAGATTTTTCAGCTCATAAAGTTCTTTCTTCAGTTCGGAAAGCTTTAAAACTGGTTCCTCTAATAATCTCTGGCTTTTAATTTTTGCCTCCCGGATTAAAAGCTCAGCTTCCTTTTCCGCATTTTTCTTAAGCTCATCTGCACTTTTCTGAGTGGTGAGGATGACATTCTGAAGAGTCTCTTCCATATTCTTATATTCTGAGAGCTTATTCTCCAGGGAGGAAAGTTTCTCCTTCAAAAGGTTTATCTCCTTTGTCCCCTCCTCAATCTCTCCAGCTAATATCTCCAGAAATCCATCCACCTCTAAAGGGTCATACCCCTTAAATTTCTTTTTGAATTTCTGATTTCTTACTTCAAAAGATGTTATCTTCATCTTTCACCTCCAGGACTGAATCCGCCTTAGACGAATAGATTCTTCGTCCTACGGACTCAGAATGACCACTACTTCTAACCGTCATTGCGAGTCCATCTGGACGAAGCAATCCGTTAATAAACTATTATTCTCTGGGACCAAAAATTGCAGTCCCGACTCTTATCATATTTGCCCCTTCTTCAATCGCTATTTCAAAATCCGAGCTCATACCCATAGAAAGATATCTCATCTCTATATTTTCCCTTTTCAAATTCTTTAGCGACTCAAATATTTTCCTTAACTTTACAAAACAGGGTCTTACTTTTTCCAAATCATCTGTGAATAGACCAATGGTCATAAGACCTTTTATCTTTATATTTTCTAACTTCGCTATCTCCTCCACTAAGGAGAAAACCTCCTCCGGTTTAACTCCATACTTGGATGGCTCATCTGAAGTATTGACCTCAATTAAAACCTCAGCAAATTTTCCTTTCTCCCCTACGGGTCGTATCCGCCTGAGGCGAATTATCGACTTGGCTCTTTTTGAAACCTCCTGAGCTAAATGCAGACTGTCCAAGGATTGGATCAGGTTGAAAAGCTCAAGCGCCTTTTTTACTTTATTGGTCTGCAGGTGCCCGACTAAATGTTTTTCGACATCTCTGGTAATAAATTTAAACTTATCTTGTGCCTCCTGAATCCGGTTCTCCCCGATAATTTTTATCCTGGCATCAATTGCCTGATTTATCCTTTCTGGCTCAACTGTCTTAGTCACCGCCACTAAAGTTATATCTTCCCTTTTACGACCTGATTTCCAGGCCGCTTTCTCAATCCTCTCTTCTAATCTTTTTATATTCTCTGCTATAGAGTTCATCGAATTAAAAATACTATAATATATAGTTTTAATAAAAAAGCAACTGAAATCATAAGACGTAGGGGAGGGGCTTGTCCCCTCCCGCCTTGGAAAAAAAAGGACAGGACACTGTCCTGTCCCTACAGACCTCACCCCAGCCCTCTCCCACAGGCCGATAAAAGCACTACGGCTCGTAGGGGAGAGGGGATTTTCCCCCTCCCCCATAAGAGTCTGTCTCATAACTTCACCAATTTTAAAAAACTTTATATTTTAAACTAAAAA
>CAZMZF010000042.1:0-12473 GCA_964570765.1 uncultured Ignavibacteria bacterium | reverse complement strand
TCCGTGTAAATTTGTTTAGGATTTGGTATATCCTGTTGTTCCGCCTCTGGCGGATGCCTACGACAATCATAAAAAAACTGTAGGGGTTCAAAAATTTGAACCTCTACTAAAAGTTGCGTCAGGAACTATTCCTGAGGCAGATTATCAAATTCATGCGGGAAATCCAATCCCCGCATGAACAAAAGATCTTTTCGTAGGTCGGGCACCTTGCCCGACCACGGATAAAATATATTCCATCAGGTCAGGGGACCTGACGGAACAGTTGAGAACTATTTTTCTTTGATCTTTACCTTGATAAGTTTTCCTCTTTTTTCTTTAACTCTCTCCATCCCCTTATAAGCGGCTTTGTTATCCGGATCGAGTGAGTAAGCCAGTTGATATTGTACCTCAGATTTCTCTATTTCTCCGGTCATCTCTAAGGAATAAGCTAAAGAGAACCTGACCTTGGAGGTAAAGAGTTTGTCTCCATTTTCTACCTCCAGACAAAGCTCAAGCTCCGAGATAGACTCTTTATAATGGTCTAATTTCTGGTAGCAGAGACCTAAATAATAACGAGCCTCCCAATTTCTGGGATCTGCGATCACTGCTTTTTTGAACTCCTGCAGGGCTTTGGCATATTTACCCCGGTGATAAAATTTTTTCCCATTAGCCAGATGATTTTGAGAAGCAACTTCCTGACCATAGTTCCTGGCAGGTGGGGGAGGTGGAGTTGGACCGGGCCTTTCAATAATGATAGTCCTCTCCGCACAGTTACAAAAGAAAAAGAGAAGTAAAATCGGAAAAAGCTTAAATATTTTTGGCATATTCCTCCCTTCGGTCTTTATTATTATATCGGAAATAAAAGAATTTACTTTTAAGCTTTTTTTCCTGACGGATCAATTTCGGACAAAACGCAAATTAGCTTTTCTATATCCTCAGGTGAATTATAGAAATGAGGAGAAACCCGGATCGAGTTCTCCCTGAAAGAAGTAAGTATCTTTTTCTGTAAAAGAGCTCGATGAAGTTTTGAACTATCTCTGCCAGAAAAAGAAAGGATACCTGACCGGTGCAGAGGCTCAAGTGAGCTTTTGATCTGGTAAGGGGTATCTTTCAGATAATCCACTAAAATGTCTAAAAGTTTTAAGACCTGATTCTCAATAGTCTTAGTTCCGATTTCAGATAAAAGCTCTAAAGAAGAACACATCGTCCAGAGGTTGGAAAAAGGATAGGTCCCTATCTCAAATCTGCGAGTGGAGGGGAAGGGAGAAAGGTCATATTTTAAAAGGTCAGAGAAATTCAATTTCCAGTCCACACCCATCCAGCCGAAAAAAGCAGGATCGATTTTCATTTTAGCATTATCTGAAAGATAGAAAAATCCTGTGCCTAAAGAGGAGAGTAGCCACTTCTGACCTCCACCGGCTAAGAAATCTATTTTAGCTTTTTTAGCATCTAAATCCAGACAGCCTACTCCCTGAATTCCATCTATAACAAAGGATATGTTTTTTTCTTCACAGATTTTCCCGATAGTCTCTAAGTCATTTTTAAAACCATTGAAAAACTGCACATAACTTATCGCTAATACTCTACATTTTGAATCGATAGCTTTAAGAAGATTATCTGTGTCGAAAAAACCGTTCTGGCTTTTTAAAAATTTTATCTTTACACCTTTTCTTTTTAAATTTAGCCAGGGGTAAACATTTGCCGGAAACTCCACATCTGAAAGCAAAATCTTATCTCCACTTTTCCAACTCAGCCCATTTGCCACGATATTTAAACCATAGGAAGTGTTGGGTACCAATCCAATTTCTTTCGGTTTTGCATTTACCATTTTAGCCAGATATATTCTAATCCGGTCCATCATCTCAAAAGTCAACTTATCCATATCCACGACTTTTTTCAAAGTCAAAGCATCATAATATTCCAGCGTTTTCTTCAAAGCCCTTAAAGGAATAGGCCCAAAGGAGGCGTGATTAAGAAAATTAACTTTTTTGGTGAAGGGGAATTCCCTTCTGTATCTTGCTAACTCTTTCGATTTGATCTCTCTTAGAGCCATTTATTCTCCCGGTACCATTTTATAGTTTCAAAAGCACCTTTTTCTAAATCGTATTCCGGTGAGAATCCTAATTCATTTTTTGCTTTGGAGATATCGCAGAGCCAGAACCTCTGGCTTAGCTCTTTTGCTTTCTGAAGATTAATCAAAGCAGATTCCCCTTTCAGGCGAGAAATCATCTCTGCGAAGGAGGCAAAGGTAAACAAAAAGGATTTTGGGATTCTCAGTTTAAAAGCCCTCACCCCCAATGATTTCTGGATGATTCTTCCAGCTTCTGACCAGGAATAGACCTTTTCATCTGCCATAAAATAGGTCTGTCCAGAACTTCTCTGGTTTTCTGCGGTCAAAAATATCCCTTTAGCTAAATCTTTTACATATATCAGGGAAAGGTAGCTTTCCTTAAACCCGAAGAGAGGAATTATTCTTTTATTCACCATCTGGAAGAAAAAAAGGATATCTTTATCTCTGGGACCATAGACTGCAGGTGGTCTTATAATGGTAACTGGAAGTTTATCCTTGAAACTTAAAACCTCTTTTTCACCCTGGAGTTTACTTCTGCCATAATCGGTTATCGGCTCGCATTTAGCATTTTCATTCTGAGGATAAAAATCTTTGCAAGGACCTACTGCGGCTTGACTGCTCACATAAACAAATTTTTTAATATGAGGATTAGCCTCCAGGCAGGTTTGAATCAGGTTTTTAGTTCCTTGGGCATTTGCCTTAAAATAATCCTCTTTATTTTTAGCTTTAGTTAAACCTGCCAGATGAAAAACGAAATCTACCCCTTCTAAAGCTTTTCTTAATGAGTTAATGTCAGTTACATCTCCGTACCTATATTCTAATTTCAATCCGGTAAGAAAGCTTAGGTCACTTGTTTTCCTAACCAGACAGAAAACCTCATAACCCCTTTTTAACAGAGCTTCCACTAAATGGCTACCTACAAATCCGTTTGCGCCGGTAACTAATGCTTTCTGGTTCAAGTTTTTCACTCCTTAAGAAAGTCCTCGTAGGGCGGGCACCCTTGCCCGTTTTTGCAGATTTGTAGAGACGCATTGCTATGCGTCTCTACTCGCCATTTCCCTTCCCTTGATGGGAAGGGTAAGGGGAGGGTAACCCCTCACCCTATCCCTCTCCCACAAGGGGAGAGGGGACTTAACAAAAACAAAAGGTTTTTCACAAGCCCACTTAATTTCATTCAGTATCAAAACCTTCTAAAATTTTTCCTTGACATTCTTTTAAAAAAAACTTAAATAAATCCTGATTTGTGAAGATATTAAACTCTGTGTTTTTAGGCAAGTCAAAATTGAAACTAATTTTTTAAAAAGCCGGTAAATGCATTACGGCTCGTAGAGAGGCAAAAGTTGGATCTGTTCGAAAAGTGTAAAAGGTTTACCGAGGCAAAAAAGGTAATGGCCGCTGGCTATTACCCTTTTTTCATCCCTATCTCCTCCGGACAGGATACCCAGGTAACTGTTCGCGGGAAAGAGATGATAATGATAGGCTCCAATAACTACCTGGGCTTAACCTCTCATCCAGAGGTTAAACAAGCAGCTATAGATGCTATCAAAATCTACGGGGCTGGCTGCACCGGCTCTCGGTTCTTGAATGGGACCCTGGATATTCACGAGGATCTGGAAAGAAAGTTAGCCCAGTTTATGAATAAAGAATCTGCTTTAGTTTTCTCCACTGGATTCCAGACCAATCTGGGCACTATCTCTGCCTTAGTCAACAAAGGGGAATATATCATAACCGACAGGTCTGACCATGCCAGCATCGTGGATGGATGCCGGCTCTCCTTTGGCAAGGTTTTGAAGTTCAGGCACAACAGTATGTCAGATTTAAAAAGGGTCCTTTCAACCTGTCCCAAACATTCTGGAAAGCTTATCGTGGTAGATGGGGTCTTCAGTATGGAGGGGGATATTGCCAAACTGCCGGATATAGTGGAATTAGCTAAAAAATACCATGCGCGGGTGATGGTGGATGATGCCCATTCCATAGGAGTTTTAGGAAAAAACGGCAGGGGAACGGCTGAGCATTTCAATTTAGAAGATGAAGTGGATATCATAATGGGGACTTTCTCCAAATCTTTTGCTTCCATTGGGGGTTTTATTGCGGCTAAAGAAGAGGTGATCCATTATATAAAGCATTTCTCCAGGGCATTGATTTTTTCAGCCAGCCCACCACCGGCTGCAGTTGCCACTGTCTCCAAGGCATTAGATATAATCATGGCAGAGCCAGAGAGAAGAGAAAGACTCTGGCAGATAGCCCACAAGATGCACAATAGTTTCAGAGCTGTGGGTTTTGATATCGGTGATACCGAGACCCCGATAATCCCGATACTCATCGGGGAAGATATGAAGACCTTCAAGTTCTGGAAGATGCTCTTCGATGAAGGGATCTTCGCCAACACCGCCATCAGCCCCGCAGTCCCACCCGGCACCGCCAGAATCCGCACCAGCTACACCGCCACCCACACCGATGCCCAGATGGATCGAGTCTTAGAAGTTTTTGAAAAGGTGGGGAAGAAAATGGGGGTAATATAAAGAAGGTTTAAAGGTTCAAAAGTTCAAGGGTTCAATGGAAAAGAATAATATGCAGTGATTATGGAGTGCATCATCCGTGATGATGCAATTTAGTTCCTCTTCCCTTGGGGGGAGAGGATTAAGGAGAGGGGGAAATAAATCAGTAAACCCACGTTGCCCTAAACATGGGAATACGAAATATTAATTAACTTATGCCAAAGCTAATCAAAAAGCGCTCCGGAAAAGCCGGGTTGCCGCCGGGGAGTCTGGTGCATATCGGGGAGAAGAAGGCGGAGGAAGTAAAGATTACCATTATCGATTATGATGAGACCCATTTTCAGGAAAAAGTTATAAAAACCATCGAAGAATGTATCCCCTTCAAAGATAAACCAACTGTTACCTGGATAAATGTAGATGGGATCCATCAGGTTGAGCTTCTGGAAAAACTTGGTCAGTGTTATGGACTGCATCCCCTTACCTTAGAAGATATTTTAAACACGGATCAACGCCCGAAAATAGAGGATTTTGGTGATTATGTCTTTATCGTCCTGAAAATGCTTTATTACCGGGATAAAACTGATGAAATCGTTACCGAGCAGATGAGTTTGATTTTAGGCTTAAATTTTGTCATCTCTTTTCAGGAAGGGATTGAGGGGGATGTTTTTGATCCAATCAGGGAGAGAATCCGGAGTGATAAAGGTCGTATCAGAAAAATGGGAGCGGATTATCTGGCCTACTCTTTGTTAGACTCGATCGTTGACTACTATTTTGTGATCTTGGAAAAACTCGGAGAAAGGATAGAATCCTTAGAGGAAAAGTTAGTCGCCAATCCAAACCCTGAAACTTTGCAGATAATCCACAATCTGAAAAGGGAGATGATTTTCCTGCGCAAGTCGGTCTGGCCCTTAAGGGAGGTGATAAGTGGTCTGGAAAGAGGTGAATCGTCCCTGATAAAAGAGTCGACCCGGATATATTTAAGAGATGTTTACGACCATACCATTCAGGTGATTGACACCATTGAGACTTTCCGGGATATGCTTTCCGGAATGCTGGATATCTATCTTTCAAGTGTGAGCAATAGATTGAATGCGGTGATGAAAGTTTTAACCATAATAGCAACGATCTTTATGCCCCTTACCTTTCTGGCTGGAATCTACGGAATGAATTTTAAATTTATGCCTGAGCTTGAGTGGCGCTGGGGTTATCCTTTAATCTGGATAGTTATGCTTGGTATCGGGATTTTCATGCTTTTTTATTTTAAGAAAAAGAAATGGTTATGAAAAATATGGAGTGCATCATCCACTCCAAAAAGGTTCATAGGTTCAAAGGTTCAAAAGTTCAAAGAAAATATAATATCAATTGCATCCAAATGGATGCGATCGAGTTCCTTTCCCCTTGGTGGGAGAGGATTAAGGAAAGGGGGAAATTAATTCCCGCTTTGAGGCAAGGCGGGGATACCAACTTAAGAAGAGATAAGGAGTACATCCAAATGGATGCATGCATTAACACGGTTAATGCACTCCATAAAAAAACAACTGCGCCTTGCAGGAATCGAACCTGCGACCCACTGATTAAGAGTGGGGTGAACGGGGTCAAAATCAGGTAACTCTTTGACAATCAAACGGTTGAAGGAAGGTGAGACAATAAAGAGTTCACCTAATTTACTAAAGAAATCGGTTTTGGAATTTTTTGTGGACTTCCGGATGCTGGATTCGTCATATGATATCTCTGCTCCTATCATACGTTATCCCTATTTTCCTTGAAAAAAGCAATTTTTTCTTCAACTATTTTCAGCGTGCGCCGGAATCGCCGCCATCTTCAGGATGTTTTGGCACAATTATTTTTCTTGATTTTTGAAGATGACTTTGGTATAGTCTAAGAAAATGTGGGGTCATAGATGCAGCAATATCCTGAAAGTTCTAAAGTAATCAAGAAAGAGAATGAGAAAGCTCTGTCATGGCCTGAGCGCATTGCCCTAATTACTGCAATGGGGGTCCTGCTTGTAATGGTGTGGAATAGCTTCCAAACGCAACAAGAAATAAAACTCACAAGGGACTCAGTGAATAAGCTTGACACGGCTTTTGCATTGACAAGAGAAGCGAATAAACTGATGAGTGGTCAGCTAGGTGTTATGAGAGATGATTATGCCTTAGCGGAAAGCACATTTGTGGTAGAAAGAAATACATCGATAGCTCAAATAAAAGATTTGCTTGAAAAGGGTAAACCAAAAATAACTATACGTAGCGCGAAGGCGGACATTTCGGACTCGGGTTTAACCGCATGCATAGACTTTATAAATGATGGATCTGCTGATGCAGAAAATGTGGAGGTTTTGATAATTTCAAAAAGGGAACGATTTCCTATAGATAGTATCGTACGTCCACTTACATACCCCGCAATCAGTAAGAATCTTCCCGTCACTGTTGTTTTTTTCATGCCATCCTATCGAGGAAACTTTTTAATTAGAGCATATGCAAAATATAGATGGCCGGCATATAATCTGGTTTATGAAGCAAAGAAATTCTATAGATATTTCCTTAATGAGGACAGCAGCGCATATCGGATTGGAATGATGGATGATAATGAAGTAAAGAAGAGATGGTGAAGCAAGCTAATTAAGGGATTTGAATCTGCGTTTTTAAAGGGATTATGGAAGAAGAGAATGAATCAAAGGTCTTTATTGGTAAATCTTTAAGAGTTTTTGTGAGTTACTCTACACGTGATAAAGAAATAGCTGGAGCAATCAAGCAGTGCTTGGAGCAATACGGCATGGAAGTTTTCTTGGCCCACGAGGATATTACTCCAAGCGCTAAATGGCAAGAAGAAATAATTAGAGAATTGAAACAAAGCGATGTGTTTCTTCCATTATTGACAAAGAACTTCCAGGGGTCTGAGTGGACTGACCAAGAAACAGGAATAGCATTTGGAGATGAAAAATTTATTATTCCTCTCAAAGTCGACATTGACCCTTACGGGTTTATTTCTAGGATTCAGGCTTTAAAATTCGAATATGTAATAGAAATTGACGAGTATGAAAACAATACGTACTCATGTATTGATTCGAGTCTTAAGATTATTGAATCAATCTTCAATAATAAGAATCTGAAAGATAATCTTCAGGACTGTCTTATCAAGTCATTCGTCGGGAGCACCAGCTTCGTAGACGCAGCAGATAAAGCCCAATTATTGTCAAAACTCGACGATTTTTCCAAGGACCAGATTAATGAGATTGTCAGAGGAAGCATAGAGCAAACGCAGGTTCACAAATCTTGGAAAGCCCATAGCTTTCTGAAAGAGTTAATTTCGAAACATGATAAAGACATTGATCCCGTTAGAAAAAAAGAGCTATCTGAACTAATAGAATTATATAGATTAAAATTTGAGTGATAGAGACCGGACTTTTTCTGGACTTCCTGAACCACTCAAAGCCCCTATGGCATATTAGAGGCAGGCAGTAAATTGCACTAAATTCTGCAAGGGAAATAATTGATGCCAGAGAAGAATTTACTATTAAAAACCCAAAAGAATTGGATATATAAGATCCTCTTGGATATTGGGCTAGAACCTGCTGACTTTTCGTGGTCAGAAGAAGAAGGCATAATTCATCCTCCCTTGACTGTGTCGAGATTAAAGTACAGAGATGGGCACTTCTACTTTCAGTTTGATTTCAGAAATTACCTAGGTACACTTATTCACTATTCCAGCTTTTCTCCTGGAAAAGAAAAGGCGGTTGAAGATCATTTTGCAGACAGTTGGAGTGCCCAAGCAGCAGACGCTCGAGAATGGGCTTCAGTTCTAAAACGTGAAATCGATGCTCCTGACCTGTGGCTAGAGATAAAGAAGTATCAGGCCACATTCTCACTAGTACCTCCCGCCAAGTTATTAAATGAGCCTATCCCTGCATACGAAGCAGACCAGATTGGTGAGGCACTTCGTTTACTAACTGACGAAATAAAGAAACAGTTCAAGCTAACTACTCAACAGAACGAATTTGTTCGTTCAAAACTGGATTATTTAGCAGACGCAGCAAAACGTCAGCCACGCCTTGATTGGGTGCATACCTGCATAGGTGTTCTTATAACAATAGCGATGGGGCTCGCTATGGCTCCAGCAGAAGCAAGTAAACTATGGCAACTCACGAAGGAACTGCTTGGGAAATTCATTCACTTGATTGGACCTTGATTCTTAGATGTTTTTTGAAAAAAAGGACTTGACTTTTAACGTAGAATGCTTATATTAATTATAATGTGAGAAAGCTTATAGTTAGTGCGGTTGCGCTAGGGCTTGCGCTTATTCTGTACAACCTAGCAATAACCGGGAACACCGCTCAACAAGTAGTTACATTCGAGGTCCGTGCTACTAACGAGATTTCCGTTAGTGGGAATCCTGCCACCTTGGTCGTTAATGGCACAACTGTGGGTTCCCAACCAGTCGCCGGTGCGGGTAATGCCGCACCACGAGCTGTGGACACCAACGGGATTACCAAGAAGATAACTTATACACTGTCCGTCGCGGCCACCTCTGGTACGGCGAGCCAAGTGCGGAAGACAGTAACAGCTACTTTAACAGACCTGTAAATAGCGAAGAAGAGTTCGCCTGATTTTTGATAATCTAATCAAATCGCCCCACCTAAGTTATTGGTGCGCCTTGCAGGAATCGAACCTGCGACCCACTGATTAAGAGTCAGTTGCTCTACCAGCTGAGCTAAAGGCGCAATTTATCTATAATGTTAACCAAACTCCAAAAGTCTGGCTATGTAATTCAAAACAACTCAATCTTCGTGCAAATATAGTGCTCCGGAACGATTAATGTCAAGCTTTTTCCATTTAACCTTATAGAATATTAACTTCACACTGGAGTGTAAAGCTTTAGCTTTACATAAACCTGTTTAGAAATGTAGTTGCTCGATTTATCGAGCTATAAAAAAACCCAATGAATTGGGCAACTACATAGTAAAAAATATTGTTAATCGATTTGAGGGTTTTACTTTTGAGGGACTTGGAGCTGATGTTGTTTCATCTTAAACCTCAGGCTGGACTCAGGTATTTTCAGGGATTGAGCCGCAAATTTTTTCACCCATTGATTTTCAATCAAGGCCTTGAGGATATACTGTTTCTCTAATAAAGAGAGCCTCTCATATAAAGATAGACTCTCTTTTTTGAATTCTTTGGGCAGAGGGAACTTATCCGAGAGTAGCTCTTCCAACTTGAATTCGTCGCTCTGGCTATAAGCTAAGATACGCTTGGTCTCATTTTCTAACTCCCGTACATTCCCGGGCCAATCATATTCAGAGCAGAGCTCTAAGATCAAAGGTTTTAAAGAGAGCGCCTTTTGGTCTCCTTTAGAATGAGTTTTTATAAAATAGTCAACTAAAAGAGGTATATCTTCTTTTCTTTCCCTTAAAGGAAGAAGCTTGAGATTCACTGCATTTAATCTGAAATAGAGGTCTTTGCGGAAGCGACCTTGTGCAACCTCCTCTTCTAAGTTCTTATTAGTGGAAGCGACAATCCGGATGTCGATCTTCTTGGGTTTGGTCTCTCCTAAGCGGGTGATAACCTTCTCCTCCAAGACCCGGAGTAGCTTTACCTGAATAGATGGGCTTAAATCTCCGATCTCATCTAAATAAAGAGTTCCACCATCCGCTTCCTCGAAAAGCCCTTTTTTATCAAAGGTGGCACCAGTATAGGAACCTTTCTTATGCCCGAAAAGCTCGGATTCTAACAAAGGCTCAGGCAGAGCCGCACAGTTTACTGCCACAAAATTCTTATCTTTCCGGCTGCTGGAATAATGCAATGCCTTAGCCAAGAAATCCTTCCCTGTTCCAGTCTCCCCTTCGAAAAGGACCGAAAGATTAGTATCCTTAATTTGCTCCAGTTTCCACAAGATCTTAAGCATCTGACTGTTGCGAGTTATAATCTGGGAGAAAGAGCACCTTTCTTCCAAAAGCTTTCTTAACCTTAGATTATCTTCCTGCAAATTTTTCTTCTGAAGCTCAGAGAGTTTCAAAGCTACCAGGTCAGCAAAGGCTACTGCAAAGTTCAGCTCTTTCTGGGTGAAGGATGAAAAATTATTAACCCGATCAAGATAGATGAAACCACAAATCTCTTCCCCGGTAATAAGTGGTATGAGGAGAAGAGAGTTAATCTTTCCATTTTCCAAAACCTTCTGAATGGAAGAGGGATGAGTAAAGATTAAAGGTTTGAAGGATTGGTCTTGGTTATCAGCAGGGGAGGTATTAAAGGAATTCGAGGGGACCAAACTCCTGGTTAAATTTTTAGCTTTATCTGATTCTATGTTATAAAGTGAAGGGAAGGTAGACTCTTCGGCTGCGCCATTTCTATAGACTATGAACCCTCTTTCCGCCTGAGTCTTAGAAGCCAAAACCCCTAATCTTTCATCCAGGCTTCCTTCCTGTACATTTTTATATTCGGTATCAGAAAAGTACTTTCGGAAAAGCTTAAATTCATTTTCTGCAGAAAGGCTTTTTTGACTTAAACTCCCTTCTATCTCCTCACGCAGATTTCCACAAAGGGAAAGGTTCTCTTCTTCTTTAAGCTCCGCAAATATTTTTACCGCTTTATCCAGGGCATAGAGGGAGTTCTCAAGATTACCAGATTCAAAATCAAGCCTGGCCCGGGCAAGCTCAATCAATCCTTCAAAATATCTCAAATTCAATTCAGTTGAGAGCTTCTTAGCCTTTCCCAGGTAATTCAGTTTCTCCGGATAATCGAAACCCTGGCTAAAAGATAAGGAGAGGTAAACTTTAATCTGCTCATATCTGGCATTGATCTCCTCTAACAGGGTAACGCTTTTCTCAAAGGCTTCTCTGGATTTATCCTTTTCATTTTTAAGGCTATAGATCTCGCCTGAGATCTTATAAGCTAACCCCTCCTCTAATTTTTCACCTAAGGCTTTTGAAACTTTTAAGGATTTCTCCACATCCTCTGAGGCTTTTTCCGGATCTTTTCTTTTTAAATCCAGCTCAGCTAAAAGTCTGTAACTCTGGCTGATAATGCCACCCTCCGGGGCTATTTTTTCTCCGATCTCTATGGCTTTCAGAAAACTGGATTTGGCCTCCTCTAATCTTTTCTGTTGAAAATGAAGTTCCCCCTGATACTCGTAATAGATGGCTAAATCTCTTAAGGATTCGTTTCTGCTCAGAAGCTGAAAGGCTCGAAGAAAGTAGGAAGAGGATCTTTTAAACTCTCTTTTTAAAAGCTTAAGATAACCCAGGGAGAGGAGGCTACGAGCTAAATTTATTTCTTGACCGGCTTTCTTGGTTTCCTTTAGGTTGAACAAAAGATGCTTTTCAGCTAAGTCCAGTTCACCGGTTAAGGTGTAAATTCTACCTAAGTTCCTCTGGAATACTCCGAGGGTTACCCAATCCTTGCTTTTTTCCAGATAAGGGATGCATTCCTTTAGATACTCTATGGCTCGCACATAATCTGAACGGATGAAACATATCTGAGCCAGTTTATTATAGCTCAGTATAATCCCCTTTTCTTCATCTATCCTCCTGCAGGTCGCAACTGAATCCCTGAACTCATTTTCTGCCTGTTTCAATCTCCCTAAGGCAAGATAAGATTTACCCAGTATGGTTTGTACCTGGGAAATCCTTTTATTCTCTATGGTATTTTTGTAGAGCTCAAAAGCCCTTTCCCCATTTTCTAAGGACTCTCCGTATCTGCCCAGAGCATATAACGCCACTGCGGAAAGATAATAGTATAACCCCTTGTCCAAAGAGCTGGTATTTAAATCTCCTTGGGTTTCAACCTCCTTGAGCCCAAGCCATGCCTCTTTATACTTATCTTTTTCTAAGAGGTGCTCTATCTGCTCAAGTCTTTCATTTAAAGAAAAACCTTCTAATTTCTCCTTCATTTCTTCCTAGGTAAAGAAACGTTTTTGACTGACACATCCTTATT
>CAZMZF010000041.1:0-13977 GCA_964570765.1 uncultured Ignavibacteria bacterium | reverse complement strand
CTATACTCTATTCCCCAAAATCTATATCCCCTCGTAATAATTACGACACAGCCTCCAAGGGGAGGGTCAGGGTGAGGTTCCCCTTAAACCTTTGAGCCTTTGAACTTTTACTCTTTTTTTCAGGAAAAGGTTAGGTAGAGGTTACCATCGGAGTGCATCAACTTGTTGATGCTTAAAAAAGTCATATGGCATCCATTTTTCTATGCTTACAAAACCCGTGTCACACGCTCACATCTGTTCTTTTTCGTCGGGCATAAAGCCCGACGCTTTTTCTAAGAAATTAGAAAACCTGAAATGCGCCCTTGCTTTACCTTTTTTCTACTACAATTTTATGAGGATTCATCAGACATTGAGGATCACGCAAGCTATAGCTTCAGGAATAACAAATCGTATTTGGGAGTGGAAAGGTCTTTTATTAATAGATTGAGATACGGTCAATTTACTTGCTTTATTTCTATAATTTCTTTTTTATAGTTAAAGATAACCTCATATCGGTCAAAAAATCCATTGTGACCTAATACTGCAGGCACATTCATTGTATCTAAGTTAGGACTGAATCCTACAAGACAATTATGACCCCATCCTCCAATTTCGAGTGTGACATTATGGAAATATGCAATTCCACGTGCCGAAACTCCTGTATATTCTAATTTTTTCCCTTGATCTATTTGTATACCAAGATACTCACCAACTGATGCGGGGAATATACACCAATTCGCCCCACTATCTAACAAAGCTACGGTATCAAACTTCTTTCCTTGGTATTTTATAGCAATACGTATGACAGGACTAAGAATTGAGTGTCTTGTAGGAAAGACTTCTGTGGGTAAGCAAAGCCATCTTGAATACTTAAACTTCAACTTCATTAAAGTATATAAACACAGGACTCTTCTGGAGCTCTTATTCTTTTTATCTTGAACCTTTGAACTTTTGAACTATTGAACCGCTATTAAGTATTTATTTTCCGGTACAGTTGTGATCTGTGTCCCAATTGGTGCAATAGTATATACAGCTGTAACTCTTACTCTTACCCAGAACTCAGTCGAGTTATTTACGCCGCATTGCTGCCAGTCAGAAGGGACAGAAGATAAATCCTGCCAGAGGACAACTAATCTATTAGCTGAATCCAAGTGATAAACTCCAGAATAAGGAGTAAAGCTTTTCCATTCAAAACCATTCCAGTATTCCCATACCACTTGCCCACCTATCCCGGCTGTTGACAAAATGACATTTACCTGATTGAATTTCTCATCCATCCCTAAGTAGAGCCCATCATCTAAATCTTTGACCAGACTATTAGAGGTCGGATGAAAAATATCAGCCGGAGTAGTATTTACTGCTTCTGTGGTTCTGTCATAATATTTATCAGTTGCAGAATTATCATAGCAGAAAACTTTATCCAGAACCCTTGCCCCATCAACCAGAGGAGCCGGAGTAGTAAAAGAGCTTCCGGACTTATAAGAGTAGAAAAGCTGATTCTGATTTGCTCCGATATTCTTCCCGTAAAAAACATAAGGGGTATTTCCGAAAAATTTTATTGCCGGATTGATTGGTAAACCAGAATCCACAGTAAATGCTCCACTCCAGGAGACCCCATCATACTCCCGGTATAAAAGAGAAGAAGCTCCCGGAAAAACAATCCCCAATTTATTATCTAAAGAAAGAGAAACCTGAAAATTATCCTGAATATTAGACCCTGAATAAACCAGAACTGCAGAAGACCAGACTCCACCGAAAAGCTCAAAGGAACGGTAAGCTAAGGCATTCCCATCATCAGAATAAAAACATCTGATATATGGCGACTGAAAAATCAATTGAGAATAACAGCTTGCACTGCCAGAAGTTAAAGCCTCACCTGGGTCAGTCTCCCCTGTTCCCCAGGTTATCCCGTCATCTGTGGAGGATTTAGTATGCACAGAATACCTTTACGGTAATCGAATCATAATAGCTCCAGGAGATCCATAATCGGCTAACCGAATCTTTCAGAATAGAAGGATAATAGTTATCCTCCACCGTGCAGACATTTCTTACCGTCCCGATCGACCAGGCACCATTGGCAAAGGAAAGCTTCACCATAGCTAAGGCTAAACTCGTCTGCACTGTGTAAGCTAAATATAGATTACCGGATAAATCCATAAAACCAGAACAGGGGAAATCCGCAGAATTGGTAGCTATATTTACTGACGAAGACCAGGATATATAGGGAGGCTCAGCCCATCTATAGACAATCGTATTTGCATTTAGAGGATAAATTAAAATCGCCCTACCTTTATACTGCCCGGAAGGAACTAAAAACAGCTTATTCTGGGTCTGAATCCCGCTCCCATAATAAGCACTAACCGTATCGATCAATTTTTGCATAATTTCGCTACTCGCCTTTCGCTATTAGCTTTTCGACTTTAGCCTTTAGCTTTTTATCTGCTTAATCCCTTTAATCTGCTGTGAGGAACCCGTCTTCTTTTCACCGTTAACATTTCGAGTTAAGACTTTAACCTTTAGACTATAGCCTTTAGCCTTTCATCCCCCTTCTTCCTTTCTTTTTTACTTTAAAACCAATAGCTTTTCTGCAAAAACCAATCTCTTCTCCCTTGATAGGTGGAACAGACATCTTGTCTGTTCTTTTTATCCCCTCTCCTCATCCGAGAAACGGATCCGCAGGATAGGAAAGGATGAGGGTGGGATCATCCCCCATTTTTTTTATTATTATGGAGTGCATCCAATGGATGCTGCATTGTCATGGTCAATGCACCCAAAAGTAAGGAGCAGGCACAGTGGCCTGCCCTTACTATTCATCCGTCATTCGTCATTAGTCATCCATCATTATCTTTTATCTTCCTTTTTCGCTCTCTATTGGTCTCCAGACCAAAAGAGAAAAAGATGGGAGGGGACAAGCCCCTCCCTTACGTGAATTCATCCATCATTCAAAATTCGTCATCCGTAATTGTTTTTTATTTCCTTCTTTCCTTTTACTTTGTCTTTTCCCTTGAACCTTTGAACCCTTAAACCTTTAAACCTTTCTTTTACGTCCAAACCGTATCTAAAACCAGTGCCGCTTCCTTTATCACCTTAGCATAAGCCACCGATTCGGAGATAACCGCCTCCTCCAATTTCTGCTCAATAACCTTATCATATTCCACCATAAGAGGCTGGGTTATTACCTCTTCAATTGCAAAGCGATTATCCAATCCGATAACTAAATCTGTAGGGACATCATCGCACCTTATCAAAGTCGAGCCCAAAGGAGAAACCAGCTCTCCGGTTCTCTGAAAATTGAAACCCGCCATCGGATCTTTAAATTCGCTCATCGTCAGGATCGTGCGCAAAAGGTTTTTATGACAGACAATCGTATTCATCTCAAAAGGGAAAAACTCATTCCATAAACTGATCAAATCCGAGTAGAGCAGAGAGCCAGAAGTAGATGTATTGAAAACTGTTGAAGGATTGTTATTCCCATCTCCGCTAATGATGGTATTTACCACCAGACCCATTTTATCCGCCTGCAATCTGAAGCCGATATACCATAAGAGCACTTTAAACTGAGCAGTTGTCCTTGACCTTAAAGCCTTATAAGAGGTCTTCAGGGTAACCCCGTAATCTGGAACAATAATCGTATGCTCCTGTTCAGCTATAGAGATAGTTGGAATTTCCACCTGATCCCCAATGGGCCTCAAAGAAAGCTTCTTCTGTGAAGGTGTTACATTCACATAAAAAGGGGTATAGCGTGAATTGGAAATCTGAGCAGATGAAGCTAAGAACTTAGATAGCTCTGGTCTCATCTTCTGCCCCTGCTTTATCTCCCGGAGCATAAACTCAGGCAGAAGCGCAGGTGCACCCTGATAGAACATCTCCACGGTGATAGGATTTCTCCCGCCGACTTTAAGTTCATTGACTAAAAGCTGTCTTTCAAAAGCATCCAGGGGCGAATCCATAGGGGATGGGTCATATTCCTCAGTCTCTAAAAGATCAGACAAGCTGACCCCTCTATTCTGTGCCTCTAAATATGTCTCCTGCCCCACTTTTAAGCCTTTAGCCCTGGCCAGGTCTAAACTTGCAGGGATTGGCTTCTCCTTTGAAGCTAATTCTAAAAGTTTAGCCAGGTGTGGAGATTTATCCATCTCCAAAAGTAATTTTTCTAATTCCATTTTTAACTCCTTTTTCTGGAATGCATCAGCTTGTCGAATTTGACCTTGAGGCTGATGCTTTTTGAAATCAGCGAAAGCAAGCTTTCGCACTCCTGGTTTTTTCTTTCGCGATTAGCGATTAGCTGTTAGCTTTTTGATTTTAGGACTTTTGACTATAGCCTTTAGACTTTAGCCTACTTTTGCTTTTGAGCTTTTGAACCTTTTTTATATACTTGCTTCTTATATTTTTTACCATTGAGAAAATATCGAATTTGCAGAGTCATTGCGAGGAGTCCCACCAACGGCGGGACGACGAAGCAATCTGCATAAAGTCAATTTCTTGCCCTACAACTTGAAATAGCTTTCTATGAAAGCTTTAATTTTATCCTGCAATAGTCTTAAAGGAGGTGGGATTAAAAAAAATGAAACACTTTCCTTTAAAATACAGTATAAAAGTATGAGTTTGATTAAAAATGTATTTTTGTATTCTAATCTATGTCCATCAGAATAACCTATCTAAAACCAAGGGAACTGAAATGCAAAATTGCAAGCTGATCTTCACTCTTTTAGCATTCCTCTTTTTTCTTTATTCTAGTTATATAAATATTATGGCTCAAAAAACAGATGAGGATACTGTAAAAAGTATCACTGCTATCCGGATAAATGGGGGTGCAAAAATTGATGGTATACTGGATGAGAACTTCTGGCAACAAACACCCCGCTCAGGGGATTTCATCCAGTATCAGCCAGATGAAGGAAAACCTGCCACAGAATCTACATTCGTCAGGGTAGTATATGACGATGATGCTCTATATATAGGTGTAGATTTATATGATTCAAAGCCGGATAAAATCATCAGCCGGTTAACCCGAAGGGATAGGTGGGCAGATAATGACCTGTTCAACGTAATAATAGATAGCCACCACGACCACCAGACCGCCTATGCTTTCACCTTATATGTGTCTGGAACCCAGAAGGACGCATATTACTATAACGATAACTGGAGCGATGACTCCTGGGATGGCATTTGGGAATCAGCTACCCGCAGAACCAGTTCCGGCTGGACTGCTGAGTTTAAAATCCCTTTTCACTGCCTGCGTTTTGCTTCTGAGCAAAATCCAGTCTGGGGGATTTACTTTAGCCGGCAGATAAGACATAACAATGAACTGGACCGGTGGGTTTATATCCCGGAGAAGGCAAGCGGTTTTGTATCCCTTTTCGGTCATTTGAAAGGATTAGATAGAATCCCCCCTCCCAAAAGATTAGAAATGCTCCCTTATGCTGTCTCTTACGAACAGACCGAAGCCGGAAATCCAGGTAATCCAGATGGCAGAGATTTCTTTGGAAACGTGGGATTTGACCTCAAATATGGTATCACTTCTAATATAACCCTGGATGCTACGGTCAATCCCGATTTCGGTCAGGTGGAACAAGACGAGACCATTCTAAACTTAACCACTTTCGAGACCCAGTACCCGGAGAAGCGTCCCTTTTTCTTAGAAGGATTCAAGATTTTCGAGACCCCGGCAGACCTTTTTTATTCTCGCCGCATTGGAAAAATGCCCTCTCAAATACCTGAAGGTGTATCCTACTATTTTAATAAACCCAGTTCCACCACGATTTTAGCTGCAGGAAAGCTCAGCGGTAAAACAAAAGGAGGAACCTCCATCGGGATCCTGGAAGCGGTAACTCAAAGGGAAAAAGCAGAATTTATGCACCAGGATGGTTTTCGTAAAGAAGAGGTAATAGAACCAGAAGCAAACTACTTTATAGGTCGGGTAATGCAGGATATTTTAAAAAATTCTACTGTGGGAGTAATATTAACTGCAGTTAATCAGAAAAGCTTTCAACCTGCCTACACCGGAGGAGTAGACTGGACTTTACGCTTTCATAAAGGTGATTATAGTTTTAAAGGGCAGATGGTGGGTTCCAGAACCGAACCCGAGCAGGATGGCTATGGTGGATGGTTAAGTTTTAACAAAGAAGGCGGAGAGCACATCCTTGGAACGATAGAGGGATTATATGTTGATGATAAACTACGATTGAATCACCTGGGATTTTTTAGACGTTCTGGCTTCAAAGAAATCGAAGCCTGGCTTCAATACAAAACCACAAAAAAATGGTGGCTTATAAGCAAAACCTATAATAATTTCAACCTTGATATCACTGAAAATTTATCCGGGTTGAGACTGAACCAGGGATGGAATTTCAATAACTCTATAGAGCTGGTAAACAACTGGAATTTTGGTGGTGGAACCTGGTTAGATTTTGATGTTACCTATGATGACCGTGAGACCAGAGGTGGACCAGCAGTTAAAATCCCCTGGGGTCAAAGCTATTGGTTCTGGTTGAATACAGATAGCAGAAAATGGTGGCAGTTTAATCCAAATATAGAGGGTGGAGATACCAAGGATGGACATTATAACTACTATGGCCTCTGGTTCAATTTCACTCCTAAATCTAATCTCGAATTCAGCGGTGGTCCCGGTTATATGCATTCCCGGGGCGTTTCCAGATGGATAACTTATCTCACAGATAGCGATGGCAATAGGACTGATGACATCTTTGGCGAGGAGGAAGTTGAACGATTCGATATGACCTTAAGGGGAACTTTCACCTTCACCAAAGATTTGACCTTACAGGTCTATGCCCAGCCCTTCATAGCTGCAGTGGATTATAACAACTTCAAAAGGTTCATCCCTCCGGACAAATACGAATATGTGGATTCAACCGTTTTCAACGAAAGAGAGTACCATCCGGATTTCAACAGGAAATCCTTTAACTCCAATCTAGTCCTGCGCTGGGAGTATCGACCGGGAAGCACCCTGTTCTTAGTCTGGACTCAATCCCGCGAAACTGCTGAAAATATCGGCAATTTTAAATTCAGACGCGATTGGAACAACCTCTTCGATACAATTCCCGGAAATACTTTCTTATTAAAAATCAATTACTGGTGGAGCTTGTAAAATCTCGATAAAATGGTGCTTCGATAGGTTTCTTTAAAAAGTAGTTTTTTGTAGGGACAGGGCTTGTCCCTGTCCTAAGCTTTAAAAAAATAGAACTTTTTCTATCTTTTATCGTAAAATAAGTTGAGCATAACTTTTTGCCTTACCTCTTTATTATGATGCTTTGTATAAACACCTCAGCAGAGAATGGTTTCCAAAACCAACATATCAGGAGTTAACCTTTAAAAAAAAATTGATGGAGGATAGGATATGGATAAGATCAAACGCCGGGAGTTTTTGAAATGGAGTGCCCAGGGGGTGGCTTTTGCCACGATTCCTTTTATCTTCAAGGCAGACCCTTTGCTGGCTTTTTCTTCCCCGGGAGAAGATGGAAAGTTAGGCGATTACTATAAACACTTCGGAGTGGATGAGAAGATTATAAGGGAGGTTATGGCAGCAGCCCTGGAGAAAGGTGGAGATTACTGCGATATTTTCTTTCAACACCGCATCACTAACTGGATAGGTCTGGAGGATAAATCAGTCAACCGAGCTTATACCGATGTGGATTACGGGGTGGGGATTCGGGTAATTGAAGGTGAGCAGACAGGTTACTCTTTTACCGAAGACCTTTCTCCACAGGCAATGAAACTTGCTGCCAAAACCGCAGCTAACATAGCCAGTCAGAGTAGGAATTTACCACCCCAGGAGTTAAAACTAAATCCTGCTCCTAATTATTATCCCATTGAAAACCCGTGGGAAGAAGTCAAAATAGATAAGAAAATTCCTTATCTTCAGAAGATAAATGATAGAGTATTTGCCAATGATACAAGGGTGATTAAATCCCAGATCTGGTTCAATGACGAGAGCACCTATATCCTGGTAGCAAACTCGGAGGGCAAAATTGCCTGTGATTATCAACCGATGACCGTGATTTATGTTTCATGCAATGCAGAGGAGAATGGAAGAAAGGAACAGAACGATTACGGTTTAGGTGGACGCCAGGGGATTGAGTACTTCACTTCCGAAAGGGAAAATCTACTGGCAGATGAAGCAGTTAGAAGGACTGTGGCTTTATTTGAGGCGGTGAAGCCTGAAGGAGGGGAGATGGAGGTAGTTCTGGCTGCAGGTAACTCAGGAATTCTTCTGCACGAGGCAATCGGACATGGTATGGAAGCGGATTTTAACCGCAAGAAAATTTCGATCTTCTCGGATAAAATGAATCAGAAGGTAGCGGAAAGCTTTGTCAATATAGTGGATGACGGCACCTATCCTAATTCCCGAGGTTCCATAAACATAGATGATGAGGGGAATATCACCGAGAAAACCTTCCTGGTCGAAAACGGAATCCTGAAAAGCTATATGCACGATTATATCAGCTCAAAGCATTATAAAGTCAAGCCTACTGGAAACGCAAGAAGAGAGTCTTTCCGCCACCCTCCCATTCCACGAATGAGAAATACCTATATGCTTCCCGGTCCCCATACCAAGGAGGAGATAATCCAGAGCGTGAAAAAAGGATTGTATGCGGAATCATTTACCAACGGTGAAGTGCATATAGGGGCAGGAGATTTTACTTTTTATGTCAAATCAGGGTCTCTGATTGAGGATGGCAAACTGACCCGACCGATTAAAGACGTAAATATAATCGGGAACGGTCCTGAGGTGCTTAAAAGGATAGTGATGGTTGCGAATGACTTCAAATTAGAGGAGAGTGGAGGAACCTGTGGCAAAGATGGCCAAGGGGTTCCGGTTTCAGATGGTCTTCCAACCACCAAAGTCTCGGCCATAACGGTAGGAGGAGTAACCTCATAAAACTAAACCGTTAGCTTTCAAAAATACTTCGATAACTTCAAAAAACAGGGTTAGAAATATGAACAAAAAAGAAAGAATGGAGTTAGCTCACTGGGCAGTGGCACAGGCTAAGAAAAGCGGTGCCGATGAGGTGGCGGTCAATGTTTCCACCAACAGGAACATTCAGGTGGAATATAGAGACGGCAAACTGGAAAAGCTCAAGGAGTCAAAAGAAAGCTCCTTAAGTCTGACTGTCTATGTAGCTCAGCGTTATTCCAGCAATTCCACTAATGACACCCGCAAAGACTCCCTTTCAAGCCTTATCCCGGAATCGGTCTCGATGACGAAATATCTGAGCCAGGACCCTTTTCGCTCTCTTCCGGACCCGAAATATTACGAAGGGCAGAAGAAAGTTGACCTGCAAATTTATGACCCGGATTATGAAAAGGTCACCCCAGAGCAGAGGGTGAAAATCGCAGGGGAAATCGAGAAGATTGCCTCCTCTCAGAGCGATAAAATCATATCCTGCACCGCAGGTTATTCTGACACTTTCTTTGAATCGACAAAAGTTCACAGCAACGGCTTTGAGGGGGAGAACCGGGGCACGGTCTTTTCTGCCGGGGCAGAGGTAACCGTGCAGGATGAAAAAAGCAGACCTGAAGATTGGGACTGGCGCACGGTTCGTTTCCATAAGGATTTGCCTGCTTCAGAGGTTTTGGCAAAATCAGCAGTTAAACGTGCCTTAAATAAATTAGGACAGGTTAAACTGCAGTCTGGCTTATATGATATGGTAGTTGAGAACCGGGTCAACTGGAGGATTTTCTATTCCCTGTCTGAACCGATGAGTGGCTACGCACTTCAACAGAAAAGCTCCTTTTTGGAGGGGAAGTTAGGACAGAAAATCGGCTCGGATAACCTTACCCTGATAGATGACCCCTTTGTTCTCTCTGGTCTGGGTTCAAGACTGTTTGACGGAGAGGGGATGGCATCTAAGAGAAGGGTGATATTGGATAAAGGTGTTTTGAAAAGTTATTATATAGATACTTATTACGGTAAAAAGTTAGGGGTGGAGCCTACCTCAGGTTCTCCGGCAAATATCATCACAGATTATGGCACAAAATCGTTGGATGAGATGGTCAAGGGTATGAAAAAAGGGATTCTGGTTACCGGATTCATAGGAGGAAACTCCAACTCCACCACTGGTGATTTCTCATTCGGGATTATCGGGATGTATGTGGAGAATGGCGAAATCGTGAAGCCGGTGCACGAGATGAATATCTCCGGGAATTTTACAGAGTTTTTGAATCAACTGGTGGAAGTGGGAAACGACCCTTATATATACTCCTCCCTGAGACTGCCCAGTCTCTATTTTAAAGATGTGCAGTTCAGCGGGATATAGTGTTAGTCAGCCAGCTTTCAGCAGTCCGATCTGCTTTTTCTGCTCGATGTAAATAATCAGTAATCCCACCTTGCCCTAAAGGTGGGAATTGGTAGGTCAGACATCCCTGTCTAACCCCTGAGAATCGACCAGAGGTCTGTTTCACCAAATCGGTAACCTTACCTTGCCCTCAAGGTGGGGAAAATTCGAAATCGATAAAAATTTAAACTTGACTTAAAATAGATAACTATCTAATATTACTATAGTTGGTCATTTCTATCAGAAAGAATAATTTCTATCGGAGGAAACAATTTATGGATATGAAAATTAAAACAAAATTTACCCAGTTCTGGAAAAAATATTTTGATGGAGCTGACCTTCCTATAACCTTTTATTACACAGACGAGGGAAAAAACCTTGAAGAGGTAAAACCATCTTCAAAGAACAGGTGCCTTATCTGTGCTTTATCACCCGTGAGAAAAGGAAAATCTCTCCGTTTCAGCGTTGATACCATTGGCTGTGCTGGTGGAAAAAGATACCTTGGGTTTACCCGGGATATTAGACCGAACTTTGAGTATTTCCTCTCCTGCGGTATCCCCGGAAAACTTGAAGGAGAGCGTTATAAAAAATCACCAGAGCTAGTAAGAGAGATTATGAAAAAAATGCCAGAGTTCAAAGCACCAGCTAAATATATAATTTTCAAAAGATGGGATAAGCTCGAGGAAATGGTCCATCCTGATGTGGTAATTTTCTTTTCCCCACCTGATGTCCTTTCCGGCATTTTTACCCTGACAAGTTTTGATGAGGTTGAATCTAACGGAGTAATAGCTCCATTTTCTGCTGGCTGTGGCTCAATTGTTCAATATCCTTACCTTGAAAAAGAAAAAGACCATCCCCGGGCAGTCTTGGGAATGTTCGACGTCTCAGCCCGCCCCTGCATCCCTGAAAATGTCCTAACCTTTTCAGTGCCGATGAACAAATTCATCCGGATGATTGACAATATGGAAGAAAGTTTCCTCATCACCTCTTCCTGGAGTAAAGTAAAAAAGAGAATAGCTAAGTAGGGGCGAGGTCTCCTAGCCCTGATGAAAATTCTGTTATTGAAGAGGTAGGGGCACGGCATGCCGTGCCCCCTCTCCTTTATTCCGTGAAACGGATCCGTAGGAAAGGAAAGGGGATAGTTGAAAGCTGTAGGGGTGAAGTTACCTCGTCCCTACAAAAAATATTTAATTTTAATGTTCTTTGTCCGAGTTTGTCATCAAGACCCAAAATCGGGGATCCATAGGATTGGTGTTTTCACCAAGAAGAAAAAATCGTTGGTAATAGCGTAGGGGTTCAAAATTTTGAACCCCTACTTTTTTTCATCTAAATATTTTCCCGATAAAAACTGGAATCCCCCTTTTCTCTTCGAGAATGATCTTGATTTTATCTTTATCTAAATCTGTTAATAGATTCAACAACCTCAGCTTTTTATTAAATTCCTTTTCATAATCTTGAACCATCTCATATACATCCGGATAAACTTCTAAGAAAATACTATCTTCCCGGACTGTTATTTTTATAGGTTCATAGATTACCTCTCCTGTCATCTCCACTTCTGTCAGAGGGAACAATACCTCTATATCCTCCGGATAGAGCCTGACACACCCATGGCTTAAGGCTCGACCGATAGACATAGGAATAATAGTGCTGTGTATACCAGTGTGTCTTAAATCAGTCCCTATCCAGAAATCACCTAAAGGATTTAAAGGTCCTGGAGGAATTATCTCCTTTTTGACCTTATCCTTTTCTGCTATCTCATCAGGCATATACCAGGTAGGATTTTTTATCTTATGGGTGATGGAAAATTCACCCGAAGGAGTTCTCCAGGTAGGGAGTCCAATACATACAGGATAGACCTTGATTGAATCATCCCCCTGGAAAAAGTAAAGCCTGTATTCAGGAATATTTATTAATACCCCCTTATCCAGCTTTTTAGGTAGAATCGTTCTGGTTGGAAGGATCAGTTTTTGTCCTGCATAAATCCTGTTAGGATCAGAAATCTGATTAGCCAGAGCTATAGACATATAGGAGATATCAAACTTCCGGGCAATTTCATACAATCCCTCACCTTGAATAACCTGATAGCTGGTATCTTTTCCTATCAGGGGAAGATAATCTAAAGTTTTTTGAACTTCCTCTTGTGTACGAGCTTTGAAAGATGAAGAAAGTATTAAAATTGTTAAAAAAAGAACTGTCTCTTTTTTCAAGTTTAATTTCCGGTCATTTTCTTTTCCATAAATTATCGACAATATCTAATCAAAACCTGAATTTGTCAAGCCTTAACTGTCATTGAGTCTCGCCAAAGGTGGATACCCGTACTTCATTTGTGTCATTCTGAGCTCTACGGGCGAAGAATCTCGTTTTTCTTCTCATAGATGCTTCGCTACGCCCAGCATGACAGTAATCAGCCCTATCCATAAGATTAGCCCTTGACAAACTTATTTCCTGACTTTTATTAGTTCGTAAACCCGCCTTGCCTACAAGGCGGGACGTTAACCCACGTTGAGGGCAACGTGGGTATACCGGTTGAAAAAGGAGCCATATTGAGAAAAAGAATTTTAATTTTTCTGCTACTATTAGTTTTTTCCTGCACCAGCAAGGAAAAAGGCAAAACCGTTCTGGATTTCTGGCAGTTCTGGACCGACCCGCAGGTCAAACCAGCCTTGATGGAAATCATCCAGCAATTTGAAAAAGAAAATCCTGAAATAAAGATAAATCTAACTGACCTTACCTGGTCCGAAGGACATGAGAAGATAGTAGTGGCATTCGCCTCTGGAACAGCCCCGGATATTCTGGAGTTAGGCTCCGACTGGGTTCCAGAGTTTTCCTCTCAGAATGTCCTTTTAGATGTAACCTCAGAGGTAGAGCAAATTCAGAAAGATTTTCTGATGTGGGAGCCTGTTTCATACAAGGGTAAAATTTACGGCTTCCCCTGGCTTCTGGATACCCGTGTATTATTCTATAATAAGGAACTGATGAAAAAAGCTGGTTTAGACCCTGAAAAACCACCTTTGACCTGGGAGGAACTTTTAAGTTATTGCCAGAAAATTAATCAACTCAAGCCCGGAGCTTATGGTTTCGGAGCAAATTCAGCAGAAAGGCACAGATTATATAAAAAGTTTCTACCATTCTTCTGGGGAAATGGTGGTAAAATCTTATCTGAAGACCAAAAGAGTTCAGAGATAAATTCACCTGCCGGGAAAGAGGCTTTATTATTTTATAAAAAATTAGTGGAACAGGGGATTATTGACAATCAAAGGATGTTAGATGAAAATTTCAAACAGGGGAAAATCGGCTTTTTGATTTCAGGAGGCTGGCTTTTGAACGATATCCAGAAGAACCTCCCGGATTTAAAATTTGGAGTCTGCCTTATTCCTAAACCAGAAAAAGGAGTTTTCTCCTCTTTTGCTGGAGGTGAGTTCTTAGTAATTAGCAAAAAATGTAAAAATCCTGACTCCGCTAAGAAATTCATCCAGTATCTGATTAAAAAAGAAAATTCCTTAAAACTCTGTAAAGCCATCGGTTCAGCCATCCCATCAGCTAAAGGGTCTGAGCTTGACCCCTATTATCAGAATAACAACAATTTTTTAGTCTTTCAGGAACAGTTAAGATCTTCCCAGACCTCACCTGCTGTTCCCCAATGGGTCTATATCGAGGAGATAATTGAGAAAGCAGTTGAACAGGTGATGTATGATAAGAA
>CAZMZF010000040.1:0-14099 GCA_964570765.1 uncultured Ignavibacteria bacterium | reverse complement strand
GGGTTTAGATTCTCGCCAGACAATTTGCAGGCAGGTAATTATGTAGTTTATTTCCAGGTGTTAGATTCTGAGGATACGCTGATGACCTCAGTTGACAGCGTAAAAATAATCGTCATAAACGTTAATCAGGAACCTAAATTCACTCAATGTATTTCTTCAACAAGCGTTCACGAGGGAGATACTTTGATAATTAATGTCAAAGCAACTGATGATGACGGTACCATACCAATACTAAATGTGGCACCTCACCTGAATAATTCAGTTTTTGTGGATAGCGGCAATGGTGCGGGAACACTTATGTTTTATCCTGATTATAACCAGAGTAAACAAGACACTGCTTATTATATTTCTTTCTTAGCTATAGACTCAGAATATCCATCTGATACTGGATACTGTCTCCAGCGGACTACAATGATTCTGGTCTATAATGTACCTGTGCCGCCGACTATCTATCCAATTAATGATACCAGTGTGATAGAAGGTGGAAGTCTAACTATACCAGATTCTGCTTATGATCCTGATGGTACTGTTCCCACACTAAGTATCTTTAATCGTCCTGACAATGCCAATTATACATCTATTCCCGGGACTGGTAAAGGTGTCTTGAGATTCTTTCCATCGTTTACACAAGCAGGAGTTTATACAGTGGGCTTTGTGGCTACAGATCCCACCTCTTTAGCAGATACCGAGCTGGTTCAGATAACAGTAATTGAGGCTGGTAATCAAAGACCTAAATTGGAGGCAATTAGTGATAAGACAGCGGCAATTAATGAAATTTTGTCCTTTAAAGTCAGTGCCACAGATCCAGATGGTACTATTCCACATCTTTTCGCGGATTCTCTGCCACGTAATGCAGTTTTTTATGATAGCTTAAATGGAAGAGGTCTTTTCACCTTCACTCCAGATAGCAGTCAAACCGATTCAATTTATAAGGTGATTTTCATCGCCTCGGACGGTTCTCTGGCAGATAGTGTCAGGGTAACCATCACTGTGATTGAATATATCAAAGGGGATGCTAATGGTGATGGAAAAGTATCAGTTGGAGATGTGGTTTATCTTATCAATTATTTATATAAAGGTGGTCCTGCTCCTAATCCAATTGGTGCCGGAGATGCAAATCATGATGGATCTGTTACGGTTGGAGATTGTGTCTATCTGATCAATTATCTTTTTAAAGGAGGGCCTCCTCCATAACCCTTTGTTTTTAAACTAGGTTTCTTTAAGGTTTGATCTGTGACATAAATAGATATACAATCTATAGGCTTGGGAAAATATGCATAGTTATCCTTAGATGGGGGGGTAAACAGCTTTTTATCATCATTTTACCTTAATCTAAATGATTATTAGGGATAAGGATAACCCTGAAGTCTCATCTTGTTATCCAGGTTAAACTTTTAAGAAAATTTGTCGATTAAAATATTAATTAAAAATTGAAAAAAGAATAAAAAAAGACTTGACAAATTGAGTGAAAAAGTTTAATTATAAGGTGGCACGTATTCTGTGTCTTGAGATAAGTCTTGGGTGTTAGTCAGGTTGGATTTTAAGATCAAAGAGTTAAGCCTTAGAAGTTTTTCTCCAAAGAACTTCTCAAAAGGTATTTTAACTTTTTCCTAACTTAAAAGACCAAAGAGCCAATTTAATTGTTTACAGGAGGAAAGGGGGTGAGGGAAAAGTTAGGCAGGTTTTTTTATTAAAGGAGGAGGAAATCCAAGCAGAAGTTTTAAAGACAATACTTTTCATTAATAAAGGAGGTGGTGTTAAGGTTTAATAATTATTTATCTAAAGATAGGAAGTAGTTTTAGTAACCAAGAAAGGAGCAAAAGATGGCGAAAAGAGTTTTAGTCTTAGCCTTAGTTTTATTGCTGATAGCAAGCTTAAGTGCTTTTGGGGCGAAGAAGCCGGTGGAGAAGAAAGTGCTCCCGAGCCTGGAGAAAATGAAGCCCGTAGATGAGAGCATAATCTACCCGTATCTTACTACGCCTACCCCAGAGTTCAAGTTTTACTTTCCGATGTCAGATGACACCGTAGGTTACACTTATTATGACTACCAGGATAACAGTTCCGCACACCGCCGGGTAGCCTATGATTATCTGGGGAATCTGCATTTCGACTGGATGAATATGGTGGGTCCGGATCTGAGCGAGAACCGTTTTATCGACTATAATTGTCGTTACACAAGTGGAAGCTGGCTAAATCCTGGCGCGGGTGTCCATGTTACTAAACCCACAGGCAGAGGCGGATATTGTGGTTTAGATATACTGCCGGATTCAAGGGAGGTATTAGCTTATCACGATGTTCCTGATACGACCTATTCCACACTTGCCATAGAGAAGACCGTTCCTGGAGCAGGGCAGTTCAACAAATTTGATGTTAGAGACGGAAACCAAAGCTCTATAGATGACGACCATTTGACCTGGCCTATGATTGCCACTTCCAAGCATAGTTCCACCACTTATATTCATATAACTGGTTTTGCTCAGAATGATTATGCTGGTTACCAGCGCTGTTATGAGAAAGCACCGGATTCTTTGATATGTCAATCACCGGGATGGACTGATACAGTGAGGGTTGCGGCTGGTTATAGGCTGAAACCTCACGGCAAAAACAAATTCCCCTATTTCTTTAATGGCACTCAAAATGGCGGTGATGGCAAGATCACTTATATTGCAGCACCGGTAGCTACTTCTCCCACTGGATCAGGACATGTTGCTATAGTCTGGTATGATCAGACAGCTTCTGTCTTTTATCAGGGAGAGATGTATTATTTACAGTCCACCAATAACGGGGATAGCTGGATGGCCGGGGGGGCTAACCTGATACCTCAAAAGATAACCCATTGGGGCGACAATAACTGGGAAGATTACGATTTCTATTATACTGAGGTGGCTGCAGTGTACGACTATTCTAATGTGCTCCATGTATTCTTTACTGCCCATGCTACTGGAAGCGAAGGAGAAGATGTAACTTTATTCCACTGGAGTTCAGCTACTGGTGATACCCTTCACAAAGTGGCTTCTCGGTTAGTAACCGCAGATTGCGGTGCTTGGAGTTACGGTATTGCCAAGCCGACCGCGGGTGTAGAATATCAACCTTTGGACGCAGCTTACAATTTTCTCTATGTGGTTTACGCCGGGTACAACGATAACGACGTATCTTTAGCTGGTTATGCCAATGCGGATATATATAAGAAAGTATCTGCAACTGGTGGCCGGAACTGGGGACCTGAGGTGAATCTGACCGGTACCAATACAAATGGCTGTGACAACGGGGACTGCGAAAGTGAGGCTTGGCCTTCAGTAGCCGAGAGGGTGGGAGACTTTATGTATGTCAGCTATGTTTATGATTTAGATGCCTCTGGTGCTATCACCCCTGAGGGTGGATATACCCTCAATCCGTTTCGCTACCTGAAGGATCCACGCGAGTTAGTTCCAGAAGTTCCCGGGAAGGACTATAGCCCAAAAATGTTGATTAGTCCGGTCAGATGGGCTACAAACGGAGGAACCAAAAACGATGCTATGACCTTTGAGAATACCGGCACAGATTCTTTGTATGTGAAGATCACTACACCTACCTATGTAACTGCAGTTCCTGCCCAATTCAGTATCAAACAGCTTTCGGCACCGGTGAATGTCGCTCTGACCTTCAGCGGAGCCGGAAAACAAGATACCTTCTTAGTAGACCAGATAATGATTGAGTCTAACAATGGTTTATTAGGTGGTGGACAGATCTATTCGGATACTGAGTATGCGAAGTTCCACTTTGTGGTAACTGACACCTTCTACTATCCTGAATATGACACAGCAGATTTACGTGTTAGAGCGGTCGTTTCCAACGTAGGGAACATAGGAAACCAGCAAGATGACTCTGCGAGCGGTAATGGGATGTACTATAATGGAAATAATTATCTTTTTGATTTCACTCCGGTTTTTGTCACACCTGATATTGGTGGAGAGGGTCCTGTGGGCTTTACCTGGTTACATGAGCACCATGACTTTTTACCCGAAGCTCACGTGAAGACGGAGACTTATACCTATAAGGTCACAGTAATATACGATAAGTTTGGCCTTGTTTTTCCAGGACGTCTTACTTCTCATGGCACAAACCACTCATGGTGGAGCTACTGGACTAAGTATTCTAAGGTCATGGTCTTCGACTCCCCTCCGGTTATTCTGGTCTACAACTGGTGGTACTGGAATCCGCCTCCGATATGGTGGGATGATATTACCCAACCTACTAATCCGCAAGGAGGTTATTTTGGCATAGCGGCTGACTGGGATGTCCAAGCTAAACATGGATCAGATAACTGGGGTGGTTATGATGAGGATTTGAATCTAATCTGGCAGCAGGGTGACAGTGCTGAGTTCCTGAACTACTATGGTGCCTTCCAATTCTTAGATGCAGTTGTAATTCAAGGTGGTGAAACTACTTATCACGGCACCGCACCGTTGAGCGCTCACGTTTTGAACAATGCTAAACAGCTCTATCCTTATAATGGATATAATGATGATTCCCTGTATAAGTATATGTCAGATGCTACCTGGTCAGTTGAGCAGGAAGATTCTATGCAGGATAATAATATGGTGATGTCAATGGCTCAGGTAACTGATCCTGATCCCACGACTGTAATTGAACTGAAATATTTATTACTGGTAACTGATAAGGGCTTAGATAGTTTGAAAGCCAACGCGGCTACGGCATCTTGGTTAATTACACATTGTAATATTGGAGATGCCAATGGTGATGGAAAGGTTTCGGTTTCGGATGTGGTACATCTTATAAATTATCTATTCAAAGGTGGCCCAGTACCGGTTAATCCAAGTGATGCCAATGGCGATGGAAAGATTTCGGTTTCGGATGTGGTTTATCTGATTAACTACCTGTTTAAGGGCGGTCCTTTGCCTGTAATACCAATTTGGTGTGAGTGAGCTTTCCTTCAAGGCAGGTTAGAGATTTAAAGTTATGGGATTCCGTTCCAAAACGGAATCCCATAAACTTTTGAAAAGAGGGGTTAAACTTTAAAGAAGTCGAATTTGACCTTGAGGAGGTGTTTCTTTGATGGTAACATCTAAGTTAGCTCTTCTCATAAGATTATCCCCTTGCTTGTTTTTATTAAGGTTCTAATTTATGCTAATAATGGTCAAACTTTTTCGTAGTTTATTATAACTATACGTTAGGTATTACAACGTTCCTTGAAATGTGGTTAAGTATCGATTTGTTTGGAGGGAGAATCCATTCTAATCTGTGTAGCGTTAAAGGTGCTAACTGTGTTAGTATTCTCTCAGCGTTAGATATGGTTTATCTAATCAACTATTTATTCAAAGGTTGACTTTTACCACATTGTTAAAAAAAATAGAAAAATCTTAATTTTTTTGTTGACAAATTATCTGCCTTTGGTTATATATTAAAAAAATGGGTATAATTATGAAGTTATATCTCTAATATTTTAACGTTAAGGAGGTGGTTTGGCATATACTATATCTAAAGCCGATAAAAGCTCTACGGCTCGTAGAGAGGAGGAAAGAAGGAGTAGAGTGAACAAAAACTATAACAATTTTTAGGAGAGGGGTGAAAAAATGAAAAGAAACTTAACCTTAGTATTTTTATTATCTATCTTTTGTTTGATAAGCTTTAATTTGGCCTTAGCTCAGGACACTGGAGTAAAGGATACCTGTTATGTCGATCGGATAACAAAGGTACTTCCTGGGACACCAGTAGTTATGAATGTTTATATTGTTAACGATGAGAGCTTAGGTGCATTTGCTATCCCGCTGGCTTTTCCGGATACAGCTACCGATTTAGATATCACCTTAGATTCTGTAAGTTTTGTGGATACAAGGGCTGCAGCAGCTCCGTATAGAACCGATACACCTCCACCTTCTATAGATAATGCTCAAAACATTGTGAATGTATTTGCAGTCTGGTTCGTAGGGGCTCTTCCTCCGGGTAATGTAGCAAGTGGCCCTGTGGCGAAGATGTACTTTACAACCGGTTCTTCCTGGGATTCAACCCAGTATGTTCCAGTAGATACAATTACCTGGCCGCCTGTTCAAGAGTTGGAATTTACACCTTCAAAATTTGGCAGCATAGGATTTATGCCAGTCTTCTGGAAAGGTGCTTTAGAGGTAAGAGAGGTTAATACTCCATCTATACCTACGGTTTTCAGCCTTTCTCAGAACTACCCTAATCCTTTTAACCCCAAGACTCTTATAAGATTCACCTTGCCAAAGGATTCCTGGGTGAAAATGGAGGTATATAACATCTTAGGGCAGAAGGTAAGAACTCTGGTGGATGAGAAATTAACTGCTGGGGTAAAAGAGGTGGAATGGGATAGTAAAGATGTTAATGGGTTTGAGGTTGCCAGTGGGATCTATTTTTATAGAATTAAAGCAGATGATTTTTCAGACATAAAGAAAATGGTTATGCTGAAATAGTTTTTAGGTAACTTATTTTTAAACAGTAAGTTAAGCCCCATTCATTAAACTGAATGGGGCTTTTTATTTATATTATTATAGTTAAAATAATAATATTGAAGAGGCAATTTTTTAACCCTTTGATTATTAATATGTTACAATGACAGATAAAATAATCTTATAAAATTTGTTTTATATTTCATATTTTATATTGACAAAATGAGCTTAAGATTATAAAATATAAGAACTTTTAGAAAAGATCCTTTAATTTAAAGGGAAGAAGTATAAAAAATAAAAAAAATATAAAAATATCGATGCTTAGCCTTCAGAAAAATAAGATTTTAATAGGAAAAGAAGAACATATCCTCAATTCTGCTGAAATTCATTATTTCAGAGTAAGCAAGAAATACTGGTCAGTTTGCTTTGAGAGGATCAAAAAAGCAGGTTTTAGAATCATAGCAACTGCAGTTCCCTGGAACCTGCATGAGATCTCTATGGGGGAATTTGAATTTGCCGGGGAAACTGATAGTCGAAGAGATCTGGTGGTTTTTTTAGAGCTGGCAAGAGAGTTCGGTTTTAAAGTGATTCTGAAAATTGGACCTTACATAGGTGCAGAATGGGAAAATGGTGGGTATCCTGATTTTGTTTTGGAAAATCTTGCTCTTATTGCGAAAAATCCTCAGGGAGATCCAGTGGCTATATCAGAACAGCAGGAATTCTCAAAAGTAGCACTCCCTTCTATTAACCATCCATCTTTTAAAAGTCACTGCAAGAGATATATAAACGCTTTGAGTGGTGCATTAAAAAATTATATCTATCCAAAGGGACCAGTAATCATAATTCAGTTGGGTAGAAAAACCGGTTTTAATTTTTTCACAGATCCATTTAAGCTCGATTATAATATTGATACTATCCACAACCTTTACCCGGCTTTCCTTAAGGAGAAGTATAAGGAGATAAAAATTCTCAATTCGGATTACCAGATAAAATCAAAAAACTTTGGTGAAATATCTCCACCAACAGCTCAGAAGATTAAGAAATTTTCGGATCTATTAAGATTTCTGGATTGGGTGGAGTTTAAATCTGGCCTGGTTTCAACCTACTTGTTAAATCTAAAAGAGTTCTTAATATCTTCACAGATCGTTCCTCTTTTCTTTAACGATGTTTTCAAGGAAGATGGTTTTTTATCCTCCTCAGAATGGCCTTCTCTGCAGAAAGAAAATATATCTGCCGGTTTAGAAATCAACTGGTTTAGAGATTATGCTGGATTCTCCTGGCACCTCAGGTCTTTCACCGGCTCAGCTTCCTTTCCCTGGTCTATCGAATTTGCCAATGGAGCTTCAGCCCAGATCCCGGAGGAGAAAAAGAAATATCTTCCTATTGGAACACAGGAGATGAAATTTATGTTGATTACCTCTCTGGCTATGGGGATTAAAGGGTTTAACCATACTATGTTTGTGGAAAGGAGTAACTGGTATGGCTCTCCTTTAGCTGAAGACGGAACGATTCAAGAGGGATATGAGTTGATTAAAAACTTCAATCTCCTTTTAGAGAGAATAGATTTGAGAGCTCTGGAAAGCGTAGCTCAGATAGGTCTTTTGAACTATAAACCTTATTTATATTTAAGTCAGGTTAAAGATCAGATGATTTTCCCGTATCTTAATTCTTTGATCCGTAAAACCCATTTTGGTTTAAGTCAGAACCTCAGGGGATTAAAATATGATTACGGAATCTCTGACTCAGAAAAAGAGAAAAGCCTGGAGAGATATAAAGTACTTTTAGTGCCAGTGGCTGAGTTTATGGATTCAAAGACTCAAGCTCTTATTCTGGATGAGGTAAAAAAAGGTAAAAGCTTGATCCTGTACGGGCTTTTGCCTAAATATGATTTAAGGTTAAAAAGTTGTGAGATCTTGGCGCGTGGTCTCAAGATTAAAACCACACCTCTTTCAGAGGTTGAGAAAGTCGAGATCTCCAAAACAGAATTCTCTTCTTTAATCTATGGTTTTATAAAAACTCATCCCAAAAATTATCAAGTAGTAGCTAAAGCAGGAAAAAGAGTTGTCGGGGTAAAGGGGAAGTTAGGTAAAGGGAAGATCTATCTTTTTACATTTGATCTGTCTACCTCACTCTTCGGTAAGAATTTAAATTTTTTGGATGAGATTCTACAGGAGGCCGGGGTAATCAGATTTTTAAATTCCTCAGACCCTGAATTAGAGGTGATAGTTCAAAAGAATGAGAAAGTTACTCTCCTATATTTGATTAACCCTGGTGTCCCTTTCTCTCCTGGAAATGCCGGATTGAAGAAAAGCCTGATCCTGCAACTGGATTGCGGTAGGATTGGAGTAAAAGGTAAGAGAATTACTCTAACTGAACTTTTGGGTGGAGAGATAATCAAGACTACCTCTGATGAGTTGAAAAAAGGAATCAGTTTAGAGATAGGAAAGTTAGAAGGTAGAATCTATTTAGTTGAGGGAACTAAAGGTTAGTAGCTTTAACTTCATTTCTCCTCACTTATATCTACATACAGTCCCACTCTAACAATAATTTCCTGCTTCTTGCCGATAAAATATTTACTAACTAATTCTATCTTTAAACCTTTTGACTTAGATTGGCTTTTATCTTTTATCCAGGAGTTCCTGATTTCTCAATCTGAGTTAAAAATAAAATAGAGAAGAGTATTTATCCCTTTTCTTCTTTTTTTATTCCTGGTTGTATAAGGATAAACCTTTGATTTTTTCCTCTTTTGGTAGCAAGAAGGATCTGTTTTTGGTCCTTTACTTTTTCTAAAGCTTTTTTAAAATCCTCTAAATTTGAGATCTTTAGGTCCTCAACTTTTTTAATTACATCCTCTTCTGACAGCTCTCCCTGGCTGGCTGGACCTCCAACCTCCACAAAGGAGACAAGAACACCTTCTTTATCCTCAAGCATATATTCTCTATAGATAACATCCGTTATCTCTTTAACTGTAAAACCAAGGTCTGTTTCATATTCCTCAGCCTTTACCTTAGGCTGAAGAGCAATTTTGACCTTAAGATCAAGGATTTTTTCTTTTCTCTGGATTCTGATAGTAGCAAACTCTCCTACCGGGCTTTCGCTGACCAGAAGAGAGAACCGATTCAAATCATCCTCTTTCTCCGCAGAGATTTTTTCTCCCTGATATTCAAGGATAATATCTCCGGGTAAGAGTCCAGCTTGTTCTGCTGGAGAATTTTGCTCCACATCACTTATCAATATACCTTTTAGTTTTTCATCTCCGAAATATTTAGCAAACTCACGGTTTAAAGGTTGAATGGATAAACCGAGCCAGCCTCTTTCGATGACGCCGGCGGCTAATAATTTATCCTTGATCTTTAAAGCGGTGTTAATCGGTATGGTGAACCCCTGTCCACGTCCTAAGCCAATAGAATTTATCCCTATAACTTCACCTTTTAAATTGACCAGAGGACCTCCGGAGGAACCAGGGTCTATAGCTGCATCAGTCTGTATGAAATCGCTGATTAATCTGGATTCTTCTGGCAGAAAGGGTATGACCCGACCTTTGCCACTAACTATTCCGAAGGAGACGGTCCTATCGAAACCAAAAGGGTTACCCACAGCAATCACCCATTCCCCTACTTCGATCTTTTCTGAGTTACCGAATTTCGGTACAGTAAGTTTTTCCTCAGCTTTTATCTTGATTAAAGCTAAATCGGTCTGTTTATCAGTTCCGATAACCTCAGCTGGATACTCTAATTTGTTGGTTAAGGTAACCCTTATAGACTGGGCTTTATCCACCACATGCTCATTCGTCAGGATATAACCATTTGGATCAACCACCAGACCTGAGGCTAAAGATTTGAATTTAAAACTGTCTGATTTCTTGATTACCTCTATGTGAATCACCGAGGGTTGAATCCGGTTGGATAGTGAGATTATTACCTTCTGCAGGTCATCGAATAATTTTAAAACTTTTTGATTGTCAGCAGAAATTGGTTTAGAAAATTGGAACAAAAAAAGGGTTAGGACTGTAATTAAAATAAAGCTCTTTCTCATTTTGAATTACTCCTTAACTAAATTAAAGTTCAATTATATAAGGAGTTTGAAAAAAGGTCAAGCAAAAAATAGAGTGCAACATTTTTGATATAGTTGCGTAATAATTTTAGTAGTTTTGATTGATAAAAGTTAACATTTGATGAGTTAAGAAGATAGAAAGAAATCAAGTAATAAGTTTAAAGCAAATCAATAATTTTACTTGACAAAAAAGTATTTTTAAATATAATAAAGATTTACATTAATAGGAGCGGGTTATGACTACTTCTAAATTTAACCTGAGAAGCAAAGATATTTTTCTTTATGCTCTTTTTGCCTTTCTTTTTATTTTAGTCGGGATTTTAATCGCCTCTAATTTGAATTTTTCTTCCCCTTCTAAAGCAGTTGAGAGTGCCCAGCCTGAAAACGCTTCAAAACTGGTTCAGCTTTTTGAGAAGGAAAGCCCTTTTACCATTGTGGCTGAAAAGGTTAGCCCGGCAGTAGTGAACATAAGTGCAGAGAAGGTCTTAGAGCAAAGATATCATGATTTCCTTCCTTTTGATGATGAATTTTTCCGCAGATTTTTTGGAGAGATTCCACAGCCTAAGTCTCCTTCACCCCGTAAGTATAAGGACTATAGTTTAGGCTCTGGGTTTATTTTCGATAAGAATGGGTATATCCTTACCAATAATCATGTGGTTTCAGGCGCAGATAATATCAAGGTGAAGTTAGCAGATGGAAGTGAGTATAAAGCCAAGATAATGGGGACAGATAAAGAAACTGATATTGCGGTGATAAAAATAGATACTAATAAATCTTTGCCCACTGTTGATTTTGGCGATTCAGATTCAATGCGGGTTGGGGATTGGGTGATTGCAATCGGTAACCCTTTTCCTCAATTAGGATTAGATCGAACTGTAACTGTGGGGGTGGTTAGTGCAAAGGGCAGAAAAAATTTAACCTTCCCGGATGGTGAGTCCCCTGTTTATCAGAGCTACATTCAGACCGATGCGGCGATAAATCCAGGTAATAGTGGAGGCCCTTTATGTAATATAGAAGGTAAAGTCATCGGCATAAATGCGGCAATTACCAATCCAACTGGAGAAGCTGTTAATATTGGTATAGGATTTGCAGTACCCATAAATCTGGCAAAACCTGTTCTTTCACGTCTGATAGAAGGTAAGGAGGTTTCCAGAGGTTATTTAGGAGTGGTGGTCGTTAATCCAACTGAGGATTTGAAAGAGGCTTTAGATATTTCCTCTAATGAAGGAGCTTTAGTCCAGCAAGTGCCACCGAATACCCCAGCCGCAAAAGTTGGTATAAAAACCGGGGATCTAATTGTAGATTTTGAGGGAAAGAAGGTAATTGATGCAGATCAGTTCAGGTTCATGGTAGCACAGGCTGAGCCAGGTAAAACTGTAAATATAGAACTTCTTAGAGATAAAAAGAAACTGGAGTTAAAAGTTAAATTAGGAGAAAGGGAAAAATATCTTGCCGCTACCCCGGAGAAACCTTCTGAACAGAAGAAGGAGCAGAGCTGGTTAGGACTTCAGGTTGAAACAGCAACTGAAGAGCTTGCTACTCAGTTCCGGGTCAAGTTTGTCAAGGGGGTGATCGTTACCGAGATTGAGCCTGGCAGTAAAGCTGAAGAGGGTAAAATTCAGGCAGGAGACATAATCTTAGAGATCGACAAAAAAGCTATTCAAGATAAAGAAGATTATACTAAAATAGTTAAAGGGTTTGAGAATAGAAAAAAAGCAATAGCCTTTTTAATCAGTCGTAATGGTAATACCATCTATTTAGCAGTTAAACCTGAATAGGAAAGGAGTGATTCCTTGGCCAAAAACTCAAAGAGATATAGGGATGAGGATAAATCCTTAGATCTTTATTTGAGAGAGATAGGGGAAACCCCTCTGATAACAGCAGGGGAGGAGGTCGAGTTAGCTAAGAGGATCAAAAATGGTGATCAATCTGCTTTAGAAAAGCTGACCAAAGCCAATTTGAGATTTGTGGTCAGCGTAGCAAAGCAGTATCAAAATCAGGGTCTATCCTTAGCTGATTTGATCAATGAGGGGAATATCGGGCTAATAAAAGCGGCTAAAAGATTTGATGAGACCAGGGGTTTTAAATTTATATCCTATGCGGTCTGGTGGATAAGACAGGCGATCTTACAGGCACTGGCTGAACAGTCCAGGATTGTGAGATTACCTTTAAACCGGGTAGGGACTTTGCACAAGATCGGAAAAATCTCCAGCTCGTTAGAGCAGGAGTATGGGCGTGAGCCCAGTCCAGATGAGATCGCCAAAGAATTGGCGCTATCCACCATAGAGGTGTCAGATACTCTGAAAATCTCCAACACTCATCTTTCCTTAGATGCACCCTTTTCCACCTCTGAGGATAATTGTTTGATGGATGTCTTAGAGGATGAGCTTCAGCCCGCTCCGGATGAGGCGCTTTTAGACGAATCCTTAAGGGTGGAGATAAGTAGGGCTTTAAGGACATTAAGCAGTAGAGAGGCTCAGGTTATAAGCCTATACTTCGGGTTGACTCACGAGAAGCCTTTAACCTTAGAGGAGATCGGGGCAAGGTTTGGCTTAACCCGGGAAAGGGTTAGACAGATAAAAGAAAAAGCAATCCGAAGGCTAAGACATGCTTCCAGAAGTAGGACCTTGAGGGCTTATCTGAGTTAAAAAAGAAAAAGACGGATAATTAAAATCTGGGGCAGGAGTAAAACCCCTGCTCCAGATTTTTTTTTATGATTAAGATTGGTGATGGTAGGTGTAATGTCATGCTTTATGTCCGACGAGATTTTGGAGTGTAAACCTTTCCTACGGTGGCTACGCCAGACGTAGTCTCCGCTTCTCGGTTAGGTTTACCAGTTTTGGGTTGATTCGGGAATTAGATTTTTCTCCTTTTAGCGAAATCATAGTGACCCAAAACCAAATAAAGAGACGCATTCTATGCGTCTCTACGGATTCACTCCTATTGCACTCCATATAACATAACGCCCGACATAAAAGTCTGGCGTTAAGATTTTAATCCTTGAACTCTTAAACTCTTAAACTCTTAAACCTTTGAGCTTTTGTTTTAAGGGCAGGGTGGCGGTCCTCCTTTGAAGAGATAGCTTATCAGATAGACCACATCGGAAACAGTTACCTTAGAATCACAGTTGACATCTCCGGATTTTGGGCAGGTGGTTGGAGGAGGTCCAGATTTGAAAAGATAATTTATAATATAGATTACATCCGAAACAGTTACAGAGGCATCTCCATTCGGATCTCCTCTTAGAAGATTAGCTGGTGGGGAAACAGTTATATAGACTGTATCTACATCTTTTGTTCCGCATCTATCCTTAAGCTCGAAGATAAATGGATAGACTGTATCAGTGCCTGAGGTCTGGAAACAGGTAAAGCCAGTAATTAGAGTTGGATTAAGCACTGTGGTTAAAAAGAGGCAACTTGGTCCAGAAACAAGCTCCATACTTAAAGAATCATCCGGGTCTGAATCACTACCGATCAGATTATTGAAACAGATGGTGCTGTCATCACACAGGCTGTAGCTGCTATTCTGAGAAACAAGTACTGGCAGATGGTTAAATTCAATCCTGACGTGGATTGTATCGGTGCGGGAAAGTCCACAATTATCTATTGCTTGAAAGATCAAAAGATGAGGGTTAGAGAG
>CAZMZF010000039.1:14453-15681 GCA_964570765.1 uncultured Ignavibacteria bacterium | reverse complement strand
GAGGACCTGACATTTTCTATTTGCAAACTACTGACATTATTATATTGCGATGACAGAAATAAATCTTTAAAGAGAAGTTCAAGGGTTAACAGGTAAAAAAGATAGAGGAGAGTGACGGTTGAAAATAGATCCCCCTGGCACCTCAGATGGATTTAGATTCCTCCTCCAGCTTTTGCCTGGACTCCTCGCAATCCCACCTGATGCGGGATATAAAACTCAATAAACCCCACTCTATACGCAACTTTTACCTTCTATTTCACCTTTTTCTTTGTTTGTTTTTTAATTTTTTTCTTGACAACTGCACTAATGTGCAGTATAATAATACAGGCAGGAGGCTTTAGAAAAAAGTCCAAAAAAAGACTATAGCTTGTTTTTAATGGAGGAGGAAAAATGAAAGAATTAACCCAAAGACAGAAAGAGGTGTTGGATTTTATCTCCGAGATGACGGAGAAAAAGGGATTCCCTCCTACCATAAGGGAGATAGGTCAAAAATTTAAGATCACCTCCACTAACGGGGTAAGGGCGATTTTATCCGCTTTAAGCAGTAAAGGTTATATTCGCCGGAAACCTTTAATTTCCAGAGGGATCGAGCTTTTAAAGGCGGTCAGGTCTGATCTGGTCTATGTCCCTTTAGTGGGAAGGATCTCCGCAGGATTACCGGTCTTAGCGGTGGAGAATATCGAGGGTAGCATAGGGATAGATAAGACCCTTTTCCCTGGTGAGGGGATTTTCTTTTTAAAAGTGGTTGGAGATAGTATGAGGGATGCCGGAATTTTAAATGGAGATTATGTCTTAGCCCATCAGCAGAAAACTGCGGAGAAAGGGGAGATAGTAGTTGCCATAATCGGAAATGAGGCAACGGTCAAAAGATTTTTCCCGGAAAAAAATAGAGTTAGATTGGAGCCGGCTAACCCTGAATATGGTCCCATAATCGTGGAGAAAAAAACTCCTGATTTTTTCATCGCTGGGAAGGTCATCGGACTTCTGAGAAAATACCGGTAGGTCGCAGGGGTAATTCATGAATTACCCCTACAAGTAACAAAGCTTGGGCAGGAGTTGAACTCCTGTCCAAGCAGGAGAACCTTTATCCAATATCCGATTTCTGTCATTAGTAATATCTTTTGCGAATAATTATGTATCAGAATACAGAAGAGCCAATTGAGGTCTTAGCTCTGTTCCAGCAAGGGAAAATCCTGCCCCTTAAGTTCAGATGGAAAGGAAGAACTTA
>CAZMZF010000039.1:0-14353 GCA_964570765.1 uncultured Ignavibacteria bacterium | reverse complement strand
TGTTCCAGCAAGGGAAAATCCTGCCCCTTAAGTTCAGATGGAAAGGAAGAACTTATAAGATCAAGCGTCTGGAAAATAAATGGAAAAGTGATGCCGGAGAAAAACACTGCTGGCATTTTTCAGTCTGCGATTCCGCCTCTAATCTTTTTCAGTTAACCTATAATGAAGAGTATCGTACCTGGCAATTAAGTAAGCTCTGGGTAGAGTAAGACTTAAAACTGGTTCGGATCACCAGGACTCCCTACGGGGAAAAATCCAATCCCTGAACCAACTTAGATTAGAATAAGCTCTGGAGCGCAAAAGCTTGCTTTTGCTTTTTTTTACTCATTTTAGAAATATATTATTGAAGATGGGAAAATTTCATGTGACCGTCAGGTCCCCTGACCTGACGGAAGAAATTCTAATTTGCCAGGTCGGGGGACCTGGCAAACACGGAATTTTCTTCAGTTAACTTATAATGAAGAATATCATACATGGCAACTGACCAGTCTCTGGGTGGAATAAAATCCGGAGTGCAAAAGCTTGCTTTTGCCTATTTTTATTCATTTGAGAAGTATATTACTGAAGATAAGATAATTTCAAATCGCAAATCATTTATAACACTGCAAAAATCTCCTTAACGATCGATCGTAAGTCCTTTCTACCTCTTTGGGAAAAAAGCAAGCGGGAAGCTGTTTTGAGCTCCAGTGGTATCTCAGACACTCACAACATCTTCCCTTTCTCTCGCAGGGCTCATAAGTACAGGTACAGATAGTTAAATTATCCTTTAAGTTATCGCATTGTTTCATAATGCTCTCCTTCAGGATTATCTCTGTAGTCTTTTTTTATGGATGCCAGGTCCCTGACCTGCTAAGTTCCGTCGGGTCGGGGGACCCGCCGCGACAGTCACAAAAATTGTTACATCCTTTCATAAAACCCCTTCTTCTTCACGGGGCTGGGAGCCCCGCCTACACTCCTGTATATTTGGTAATCCCACCTTGCCCACAAGGTGGGATTCTTAGACCCATCTTGAGGGCAAGATGGGTCTACCTACTCCCCTCATAGAGGGAAAGGGAACTCATTCAGAAAACCTTCACCGGTATTTTAATCTCTTTCTCAGCTTGTTCAGCAATTTTATACAATACTTCTTTAGGAACTTTCTCTATCCCTTTATCCGGCACCGGGCGGTCGCAGGTATAGATTTGAACTTCTTTAGGATTTATCTTTTTTAATTTCGAAATCCACTCGTCCACTTCTCCATCCGTTGTATTATCCACACTGCCTTTGACAAATATGGTCTGGATTATAACATCTTTCAGTCTTTTTAAACCCTCTACTATTTTTTCAAGACTCAGGCTCTTATGAGGATGATTTAAAGCCTTCCAGGTTTTCTCTGTGCCGCAATCCAGTTTCATTATCCTGAGGTCCAACCTCGCAAGAGCTTCTCTGGTTTCGGGCCTATTAACCGTCGAAGAGTTTGATAGAATAGCCACTTTGACTGAAGGAACGTATTCATCCCTTACTTTCTTGACAATATCCACGATCTCAGAGAATTGGGGATGAAGAGTTGGCTCCCCGTTTCCGGAGAAGGTGATATAACTTATATTTTTATCATTCTTAAGATAATCCTCTAATGCAATTTTCACTTCTTCAGGAGTAGGTAGGTCTTCAATCTTCTCCGTGAGTTCCAAAGTGTGGATATCAGTATAACCATAATGACAGTAGATACAGTTATAAGAACATAGCTTATAATCAACAGGCATCAGATTTATACCCAGAGAAGGACCCAATCTCCTTGAATTTACCGGACCATAGATTATCCCTTTTTGTAAAGCCAGCAAGTTCATATCTAACCTCTTCCTTTATACAACCAGTCTGCGTTTTTTCTCAAACCCAAAAATAATAATTATATAGGGAACTAAAGTCAATAAAAAACCAAAACCATTTTAAATTTAGGTTTGTTTTCTTGGATATTAAGACTTATATTAACATAAATTTTTCAAATAGAGGTGGGAATATGAAGCTGATCAATTATAAGAAAGTAAAAGCGGAAAAAATTGACGATCCTCAGTCAAAGGATGTTAAGATAAGATGGGCGATCAATAAAGAAGATGGTGCTCCAAATTTTGCCCTGCGGGTCTTTGAGCTTAAGCCCGGTGGTTATACTCCTTATCACTCTCACAAATGGGAGCATGAGGTCTTCATCAAAAAGGGAAAGGGGAAACTACTCTGGGAGGGTAAAAGTATGCCTTTTAAGGAAGGGGATATTATTTTCATTCCCGGTGGAGAAAAACATCAATTCCTAAATAACTCCAGAGGAGTTTTAGAATTTCTCTGTATGATACCACTTTAACCTGGAGTGTAAACCTTCAGGTTTACCATAAGATAAAGCTAAAGCTTTATATTCCAGATTCGAGAGGGAAAATATGAAAACAAAAATTCTATTCTTTTTATTCTTTTCTATTTTCTGTTTATATAATCCTGTTAAAGCAGATAATCAGGAGGCAAACTTGGAAACAAAAGTAAAACAGGTTCAACAATATTTGAAAGAGAATAACCTTCCCGCCTGGCTTTTATATGACTTCAAGGGGATAAACCCGATTGCAGTTGATTTTCTTAACCTGAAAGGGCTTAAGACCAGAAGATGGTATTATCTTATCAGAGATGAAGGAGAGCCAACCGTTTTAGTGCACAAAATAGAAGAGCAGGGTTTTAAAAACATCCCTGGAAAACTCATCACCTATGTAAGCTGGGAAGACTTAAAAGAAAAGTTAAAAGAGCTTTTGAGTGGATTAAAAATTGTAGCCATGGAATACTCTTTTGAAAACAGCATTCCTTACATCTCCAGAGTAGATGCTGGAACTGTTGAGTTAATACGTAGTTTGGGAGTAGAAGTAGTCTCCTCTGCTGATCTGGTGCAATATTTTCAAGCTCGCTGGGATCAGGACCAGTATCTTTCCCATAAAGAGGCAGCTCAAATCCTTATGAAGATAAAAGATGAAGCTTTTGAATTTATTGCCCGGAAGATAAAACAGAAACAAGAAGTTGATGAATTTCAAATAGCTCAATTTATTCAGAAAAGGATGAATGAATCTGGAATGGCAACCGAGGAGGTCTTAATCTGTGCGGTAAATGAAAATAGTGGGAATCCCCATTATACCCCAAGTCAGGCTGAGAGCAAAAAAATAAAAGAAGGTGATTTTGTCCTTCTGGACATCTGGGGAAAAATGAAAAAAGAGAAATCGATCTATGCAGATATAACCTGGGTGGGGTATATAGGGGAAAAGGTCCCGGAAAGATATGCTGAGATTTTTAGAATAGTGAAAGACGCTCGAGATGAAGCTTTAAATTTTCTCAAAAAGAAATGGACTAAAGACGAAACAATAAAAGGCTGGGAAGTAGATCAGGTTTGTAGAGATTTCATCGAAAAAAAAGGGTATGGACTAAATTTTACTCACCGAACCGGACATAGCCTGGGAACCGAAGACCACGGAAACGGAGTCAATATAGACAACCTGGAGACCAAAGACGAAAGGAAGATAATCCCCGGAATAGGTTTTTCAATTGAGCCGGGGATCTATTTAAAAGAATTTGGAGTAAGAAGCGAGATTAATATCTACGTAAAAGAGAAAGAAATCGAGGTAACCACTCTCCCCTTGCAGGAGGAGATAATTCCGATTTTAAAACCTTAATAATATCCTGCTTTGAGAGCAAAATGAAATTCCTTTTTTTGTCATTCTGAGGGAGTCCCACATTCTGCGGGACAACCGAAGAATCTATATAACATCGGTAGACCCACATTGCCCCCAATGTGGGTTAAATATCTTCAGGAGGTGATAAAAATGTTAAAAAGATTATTTCTTTCATTACTTTTTTCAGCTTTAATCTTTTTACCTTTAATCTGCCTTAATGCTCAGGAAAAATCCAGCCTGGAGGTAAAGAAGATCTTATTAGGGACTGGTCTGGAGAATAAAGAGGTAACTGGTGTGGATACAACTTTCTCCGCAGACATTGGTAAAATCTACTGCTGGACCAAAGTCACAGGCACCACTACAGAAACTCAAATTGCTCATCGCTGGTATTTCAATGAGAAGGAAGTGGCTAAAATTGACATAACAGTCAAATATCCGAGCTACCGTTGTTGGAGTATTAAAACTATCTATCCGGAGATGAAAGGTAACTGGAAAGTAGATATAGAAGATTCAGCAGGAAAACTCTTAAGCTCGATCAGTTTCGCAATCAGGTAGAATTTAGGATGAACTATTCAAACTGACTTTAGTTAGGTTATGAACTACGCTCATAAAGACGTAGGGGTTCAAAATTTTGAACCCCTACAATCCTTAAAGCTATGTTAATAAATTTTAACCAGATTGAAAAAAAATACGGAAAACCAAAATCTTTAAGGATGTCCTTTCCTTTAAATTCAAAGGAATTTAAAAATCTCAAAGATAGCATGAAAGATGGCAGGGATTCAGATGTAACCTTATTTATTTTTAAAAATAGAAAAGTCGTCGTCATTGCCAAACCCTGGTATAGAGAAGGACTTTATAGAGCACCCAGTGGAGGATGGAAACCTGGTGAGAGCTTGGAGGAGGTAGCTTTAAGAGAGGGTTATGAAGAGACCGGGACAAAAATAAAATTACAGAGATATATCTTGAGAATCGAGGTCACCTTTTCACATCGCCATAAAGAGGTAATCTGGACCTCACATATTTTCACTGCCAAATACCTCTCAGGTAAACTCCAGCCTATAGATAAAAGGGAGATAAAAGAGGTTAAACTCTTAACTTTAGAAGAACTCTCTTCCTTAAAACCACTTTTGTTAAAAACGGGTTCTGGAGGGTTAGCTTACCGGGCAGCTTTAACTGAGAAAGCACTTGAGGAGATCAAAAAACGTAGGGGCGACCTTTATGGTTGCTCGCGGGAGGGGACAAGCCCCTCCCCTACGAAAACAACTGCCAAATATAAAAGAGCAGGCACAGAGGCCTGCCCCTACTTTTTTAACCTGTCTACTGTTTACCGTATGCTGTCTACTATTTAAACCTCTTCGGTGACCACTTCTCCCATTCAACCATAATCGGAGAAGCCACAAACCAGGATGAATAAGTCCCTACTATAATCCCTATAAACAACGTTAAGGCAAAGTCATGTATCACCTCGCCAGCTAAAAAATAAATAGATAGGATCGCTAAAAGGCTACCCCCACCGGTAATAACAGTTCGGGCTAAGACCTCATTGATACTGGCATTTACAGTCCCGGTAAAGTCTCCCCTCTTACGAAAGAGCTTGAGGTTCTCCCTGATCCGGTCATAGACCACCACTGTATCGGACAGGGAATATCCAGCTAAGGTCAAAAGAGCAGTTACCATCAGTAGGGTTATCTCCTTATGCAGGATAAACATTATCCCCAGAACCACTAAGACGTCGTGAAAAGTGGCTATCGTAGCGGCCACCCCAAATCGGAAATCAAACCTTATCCAGATATAAACTAAGATGCCCAACATGGCAAGTAATACCGCTATACGAGCCTGTTTTTGAAGGATTTTTCCCACCGCTGGACCTACTTCATCCACAGAGTCTTTATGAAAAGCATTATCCGGAAACTCTTTTTTTAGAATATCCAAAACCTCGTTTGCCACTTTACTTCCGGTCTCTGCCGTGCTCTTAAGACGGATCATAAAAAAATTGGGAACTCCCCTCTGAAGCTCGCTTATGGCAGCATCCCCATAACCATTTCTGCCCAGGGCATTCCTTATCTGTGATATGCTCATAGATTTTTCGAAACTTCCCTGAACCATAGTTCCCCCTGCGAAATCGATCCCTAAGTTAGCCTTACCTAAGAAGATGAAGATGAAAGCTATTATCCCTAAAATAACCAGGACTCCAGAGAAGATAAAAGCATAATACCTCATACCGACGAAATTGATATTGGTCTTTTTAAGTATCTCTAACATAATTTACCCTCAAAAAAGATAGAAGTTAAATGCTTAAGCTCTGATAATTTTTTCGCAGGTTGAAGATCAGCCTGGTAACTACTACCGCCGTGAATAAACTGATGATCACTCCCAAGCTCAAAGTAACCGCGAATCCTTTGATGGGACCAGTTCCAAACTGGAAAAGGACTGCCGCAGTAATCAAGGTGGTAACGTGGGAATCGATAACGGTAAGGAGTGCTTTTTTGTATCCTGCATCGATTGATGACCTTATGGTTTTACCGGTTCTTAACTCTTCCCTGATTCTCTCGAAAATCAGCACGTTGGAATCAACTGACATACCCATTGTCAAGATAATCCCTGCAATTCCAGGTAAGGTTAAAGTTGCATGCAGTCCTGCCAGGGCCGCCAAGAGGTAGATCAAATTCAAGATCAAGGCGATATTTGCTATTATCCCGGATAATCTGTAATATATTGCCATCAATAATATCACTGCACCAATCCCCACCATTGCTGCTTTTATCCCCTTATTAATGGAATCCTGTCCTAAAGATGGTCCAACTACCCGGTTCTCGATTATCTTAACCGGAGCTGGCAGAGCACCTGCTCTTAAGACCACAGCTAAATCCCGGGCATTCTCTATGGTGCTCCCGCTACCCATCTCTATTACCCCATTCTCCCTGATCTTAGCGCGGATAATCGGGATTGATTCCACTCTTCCATCCAGGGTAATGGCTAAAGGTTTATCAATATTTGCCCCGGTTATCTGAGCGAATTTTCTCCCTCCTTCTTTAGTGAAGGTAAAGTTAACCTGAGGTCTGCGAAACTGGTCAAAATTTTCTCGGGCATCAGTAAGATATTTGCCTGAGAGCTCCACCTTCTTCTTTAAAAGATATAGCTTCTGATAATCCATTCCCCGGATAGGCTCAGCCGAAGTTGCCCAGGCTAAGGTGTCATCTTCAGGGATTACCTCCCAAACCTGAGGGTTACTGAGATATTGATCTACCCTGAGTTTTTCATCTATGGGAACCAGGAAAAAATCGCCTCCGGAAGATTCTAACAGGGAAGTAAAAGGTTTATCAGAAACCTCTTCCTCTTCGGTAGAAGTTGTATCAGCAGCTTCTTTCGAGAAAAGGTCTTTCACCATCTCTTTGGTCTTCTCTTTTTTTTCAGAAGGTTTTACTTCTTTCCCCTTTTGAGCTAATATCGCATCTATCTTGTCAAATATCTCTTTGGTATTTTCCGGAGTCTCTAAAAGCTTGAATTCTAACTGGGCGGTTTGACCGATGAGATTTTGAGCTCTTTCCACATCCTGAAGTCCGGGGAGCTCTACTATAATCCTGTCCTCCCCCTGTTTCTGAATAAGCGGCTCAGCCACTCCGAACTGATCAACTCGATTCCGGATAATCTCTAAAGCCCGTTCCACTGCATCCTTGCTTTCTTCTGGTTTTAGTTTAGTCTTATCCACCTGCAGAACTACGTGCATCCCCCCCTGTAAATCCAGACCTAATTTAATCCCTTTAATCTCTAAATTCTGAAGTTCCTGAGGGTCTTTCTCTTTTAAAACCATCTTCTCCGTCTCGGTTAGCGACCAGAGCTTCAGGGATGGATAAAGATACCAGATAGAGGCAATGATTAGAAAAAGAGTAATCAGGGTTAGCCAGAGTTGTGATCTTTTCATATTGGAATGCTCCTTAATTTAAAACTTTATCTTAAAAACCCGTAACCATCTGATGCGTATAATCACTTAAGACCTCATCAGAAACAAAGCATTAAAATATATTAAAAATTTTTAAAGTCAACATAAATGATATATTTTTACGAACTTTATAGCTGGTTTGTTAGGCAGTTTGTAAATTTAGCTTTGGAGATAGGGCTACCCTATTCTTGCCTTAATCTACACTTGACAATTCCATTCAGTTATAATATTATCTTTAAACTTTACTTTTTACTTTATGATCTTATGCCCATAGATAAAACTACAATCCTGAACTTTATGGCTGAAAAAGCCTATCGACCCCTGAAGATAAGGGAATTAGCCAGAGGGATGAAGATATCTGAGGAGAATTACCGTTATTTTCGCCGGACTGTCCGTTTGATGATCCAGGAGGGGTTAATCGTCAAAATCCGGAAAAACCGTTTAGGTCTGCCAGAAAAGCTCAATTTAGTCGTAGGTAAGCTTATCACTAATAAGTCTGGATTTGGCTTTGTTCAATCAGAGGATGGAAAGGAAGAAATCTATGTTAGTCCAGATGATCTGGGAACGGCCCTGCATGGTGACAAGGTGGTGGTTAGAATTTATGGCAAAAGAACCGGGAAAAACAGAGAAGGCACGGTTCTAAAAATCCTGGGAAGGGCTAATCAAATCCTGGTAGGAACATTTAAACATGGAAAGCATTTCGATTTCGTCCAGCCAGATGACAAAAGGTTTACCAGAGATATTCATATCACAAATCCGGGTGAGGCTAAGGAAGGGCAGAAGGTAGTAGTCTCCTTAGAGGATTGGCAGGACAAATATCTGAATCCTGAAGGAAAAGTTGTGGAGGTGTTGGGTTATCCAGATGAGCCAGGTGTGGATATTTTAACCCTGATTAAAGAATACCAGTTGCCTTTAGAATTTCCGGTGGTGGTGGATAGGGAGGCAGAAAGACTCTCGCAGAAAATCCCGGAATTAGAATATCGCACCAGGGTTGATTTCCGTGATAAAATCTGCTTCACTATAGATCCCTGGGATGCCAAAGACCACGATGATGCTGTGTCTTTAGAAAAACTAAAAAATGGTAACTACCTTTTAGGGGTTCATATAGCGGATGTCTCCTATTATGTCAAGGAAAATTCAAAATTAGATAAAGAAGCTCTCTCCAGAAGTAACAGCGTCTATTTGGTAGATAGAGTAATCCCGATGTTGCCAGAAAAACTATCTAACCAGATCTGCAGTTTAAGACCTGAAGAGGAGAAATTAGCCTATTCCTGTATTATCGAGATAGATCCAAAAGGTAAAGTAGTCAAATACCAGATGGTTGAGAGCATCATCCAGAGCCGGGCGAAATTGAATTACGATGAAGTGCAATCCTTTTTTGATACCGGCAAGATTAATAAAAATCTTTCAGGCCTTGAAGAGATCTTAAAAGAGATGCTGAAATTAAGCCAGATTCTTCACCAGAAAAGGATAGCCCGGGGAAGCTTAGACTTCGACCTGCCAGAGGCTAAAGTCCTTCTGGGCAAGGATGGAAAAGTTTTAGATATCTTCAAAGAAGAAAGGTTAGAAAGCCATAGATTGATTGAGGAATTCATGCTTTTGGCAAACCAGTGCGTGGCAAAATTTACCAGCTCTTTAGAAGTTCCTTTTCTCTATCGGGTGCATGAACAACCGGATAAGGAAAAGATTGAAAGTTTTTCAGAATTTGTCTCCACCTTGGGTTACCGCACATCTTTTCAAAAAAAAGATGAATTTATCACCCCTAAAAAAATTCAGAAATTCTTAAAATCGGTTGAGGGAACTCCCCAGGAAGAGCTGATGAACGAGTTACTTTTAAGGTCTTTGAAAAAAGCCTGTTATCAGCCAGAGAATATTGGTCATTTCGGCTTAGCCTTCTCCCATTACACCCATTTCACCTCTCCGATCCGCAGGTACCCGGACCTTATAGTTCACCGCCTCTTAAAAGAGCTAAAAGAAAATGGTCGCTATACAGCAGAGAGAAGTTCTTATCTTCAAGAGAGATTACCTTTTATCGGTAAGCTTACTTCTGAGAGGGAAAGGTTAGCAGATGAAGTAGAGCAGGAATCGATCAAGCTTAAACAAATTGAATATTTAAAAGATAAATTAGGTGAAGTTTTTGGTGGAGTTATTTCTGGAATCCTGCCTTTTGGTTTCTTCGTCAGGTTGGATGAGCTTTTGGCAGAAGGGATGGTCCGCTTAAGCCTTCTGGAAGATGACTATTATAGATTTGAGGAAAAGAATAGGAGATTAGTGGGCAGGCATACCAGAAAAATATTAAAATTGGGCGACCGGGTTAAAGTCCAGTTAATCAGAGTGAACAAAGAAGAAAGAAAGATAGATTTTAACCTGTTAACCGGGAAAAAAGATTTTAAGAAAAGTAGAAAAAGGAAGAAATTGAGATACTGAATTAAAATTAAATAAAGATTGCCAAAGAGTTTTATTTCTGTTATTTTTTAACCGATTTTAAAAGCTTATATGATGGATAAACGCAAAATTCTGAGCATAAGTAAATCTGAGGAGTTTCAGAAGGAGCTTAAAAAAATCCTGCCGGACTTTGAGCTCATTTCAGCTCAGGACAGCACCGAAGGGCTAAAAAAGCTCAAAGAGGAGCTTTCTGAAATTGCTATCCTGGATTCCCGCATAGAGGACTTCCCCTGCGATAGCTTGATAAAAAAAATCTTAATCAAAAATCCAAAAACCAACATTCTGGTGGCTTTAGAAGACCAGGATGAACAGGGGGACATCTTCATCCGATGTGGGGCAGACGATCTTTTAAAATTACCCTTAATCAGCGAAGAAGTCAGCTTAAAGGTAAAAAAACTAATCAATGAAAAAGATTTCTTAGAATCCTGTGGCCTGGTTGGAAAATCAGAAGAGTTGAAGAAGATCGCAGAGGCAGTTCTGCAAGTTTCTCCTACCAATATCACGGTTTTGATAACCGGTGAAAGCGGCACTGGCAAAGAATTAGTTGCCCGGGCTATTCATAACAATAGTCCAAGGAAAGATAATCCCTTTATAGCCGCTAACTGTGGGGCATTAGCAGATGGGGTTTTAGAAAGCGAGCTCTTCGGACATGAGAAAGGAGCATTCACCGGCGCAGTAAATCGAAGGGAAGGGCTTTTCGAAAGGGCAGATAAGGGAACTATTTTCTTAGATGAGGTAGCGGAGATAAAACCAGCTACTCAGGTCAAGCTTTTAAGAGTCTTAGAGGAAAAAAGCTTGTTAAGGGTTGGAGGAATCAAGGATGTCAAGATCGATGTCCGGGTAATTACAGCAACTAATAAGGACCTGGAGAGAGAGGTGCAGGAGGGGAATTTTCGCAAAGACCTTTACTTCAGGTTATGCGTGGTTAAAATTGACATACCTCCTTTAAGGGAAAGGACCAGGGATATACCTATACTGGTCTATGATTTCATCCAGAAGCTAAATCAGGAAAGTCACAAAAAAATCTCAGGAATTACCGAAGAGGCAATGGAGCTTTTATTGAAATATTACTGGCCAGGAAATGTAAGGGAGTTAAAGAATTTTTTAGAAAGTATGCTCGTTTTTTCTACAGACCGCTTTATAGAAGCCCGGGATGTTTTAAGATATATCGAGAAAAAGGTTCAGACCGAAAGATATCTGCCGGTTCTGACGGGCAAAACAGTTACTATGGCTGAACACGAGCTAATCTATCAAGCTCTCTTAGGCTTAAGAAAAGAGATCTCCGAGCTTAGAAAATCATTTCTGGAAGAGAGAAGTTCCGAACTAATGAAAAAGGAAGAAAAAAAAGGGAAAGATTATGAAGTCAGACCTCAGATGAGCCTGGAGGATATGGAAAAGGAGCTTATTGCTAAGACTTTGAATGAGGCCGGGGGCAATCGGAAAAGAGCCGCAAGGATATTAGGGATCGGTGAAAGAACTTTATACCGGAAAATCGATAAATATGGGCTGAGATCCCATTAAGATTTTAGGATTGTTTTATTCTTTTCTTTTATCTTTAATGCGAAAATTCGTAATTTGTTTTTTCATCCTGCTTTTTATCCATTCTTGCACAGTTTTTTCTCAAACCATCTCATCCCAGCTCTATGAAAATGAGGAGGATTTAGAAGAAGGACTTTTATCTGGAGAGTTAACCTATTATGAATACTTAGAGCTTTTAGACCTTCTCCGGGAAGGGATTACTTATAATTCATGGCAGAAGGAGCGTCTGCTCTTTGTGCCTGATTTAAGTCAATCCGAAATAGATCAAACTCCAGACACTTCAAGCGACATTTATCTTTCAGAGATAAACCTGCGCACTTATCCAGTAGCTAAAAGCTTTTTTCTACCAGAGATGTTAAACCAGACTCAAGGCAGGGTCTCTATTCAATCCAGGCAGAGATTTGACCGGAATCAGTCTTATAATTTTGTCCTGGCCGAATTCAAATTGAAAAATAAGCTCCGGTTTAATATCCAGCTACAAAAGGAGGGTTCATCTGACCCCTTGATAAAAAAGAGGTGGTTAGAACTATCATATATCCCCTTCCTGAAAAGAGTGGTGTTAGGAAACTTCGATAAAAAAATAGGGCTGGGTTTGAATATAGGTTATCATCCATTTTTAAGATCAGAAAAGCGGGATGAAAAAAACACTTTTCTCTATCCTATCACAGGAAGGTTTAATGGGTTTTTGATGGAAACAAAATTTGATTTTCTCTCCCCGGAGCTCATCCTTTCAAAGAATAAAAAGGGTGATCTATCTGAAGAGCTCTGGGCATTAAATCTATCATATTCATGCCGGGGTTGGGACTTCGGAATATTGCGGTCCGAAGGCAGGTTAAGAAATTCATCCAGTCATTCTTCTTTCTATGATAGGAATTCAAGCTTTTATCTCAAAGTTAAAAAAGAAAAAATTGGTTTTGCTGGTGAATATTCCTTATTAAACAATGGTGGCAAGGGGTGGGCATCCATATTAACTTTAAAGGATAAATCTTATCTTCTGGAATTATCCGGCTGGAGTTATACGGATAATTTTTTACATCTTTTCGGAGCAGGTCTCTCCAGTCCCGATTATACCAACATAAAAATAGATGAGGTCGAGTATGAATACCCCTCCCGGGAGATAGGCGAGAAAGGGATTATGCTCAAATCAGATTATCTTTTCTACCATAATCTTTTATTAAATTTCAGTTATAGTCAATGGAGAGAAAACAATGACGCCCCTTTCAAGCTAAGACAGAAGATCGGACTAAAAATTACCTTATCTGAGAAGATAAAAACCGGATTGGAGTATCTCTATTCTGACTCCGATTTGGAAGAGGAGGGACAGACTCAAAATCTCTTCACCTCTACTTTCATATTAAAACCCCAGGAAAAAAGTTCTTTTCGTCTGATAACCAGATACGGGAAAAGGAAACCTTCCTTACTTTCAGGACAGAAAAGTTCTTTTGAACTTCAGCTCCGCTCAGACTTAGAATGGTTTTCACCTTTACTCTTGATTTTCTGGGTTAGATATAAAGATAATAACCTGTCTGAAGCAAAAGATGGGGCCTGGGATTTTAGAATTCAGGAAAGCTTCTCCCTTTTCCAGGGTTCTCTTTTCAAAGGTGAGTATTTTATTAAGTTTAACTCCGCGGAGAGAAATAAAGTGCAGGGTGCCAAATTCTGGCTGGAGGTTGGCTTTTGAGAAAACTAAGCTTTAGACTTTCAATCACTACTTTGCTTTTTGTTACTCTAACAGCATTACTTGAGGTTCAAGCTGCCGCGAATAAAGTTGTGCTGAACGAGGTTTTGGCTAACGAGCCTTCCTCTGAAACTAAATTAGAATGGGTAGAGCTTTACAATCTTGAAAGTTCAGCAGTTGATTTGGGTGGCTGGACCTTCATAAGCAAACAGGATACAACTGTATTTTCTTCAGGAACATTTATTCCGGGGGAAAATTACCTTATCTTAGCCCGTAAGTTAGTCTCGATCTTTCCTGATACAGAGAGCTTCGAATATCACTGGGGTAACGGAAGTGGGGTATGGGGAGATTGTCCTGAAGAAGATTTCCCTGCAATTGAAGTCAAACTCTCATTAACCAATAGTGCAGGAACTGTTACTTTGATCGACCCGGAAAAAAATAGTTCAAACTTCTCCTGGAATAAAGATCCAGGGGATGGTATATCCTGGGAAAAAATATTTCCTCAGGGTAATGATAGTTTATCCAATTGGGGGTTCTGTGTTTATTCCGGAGGAAACACACCCGGAAAAGTAAACTCCCTGACTCCAGTTCCAAACGATCTTTCAATTTCATCAGCAGACCTTTCCATAGAGCCACAATCTCCAGAAGAAAACCAAGCTTTCGAAGTAAAAATTAAAGTAAAAAATTCTGGTAATTCAACCTCAGAGGAAAACAAGCTTTACTTTTTCTGTGACTATGATTTTGATGGAAAATTGGAGGAAGGTGAAAGTTTAAGCTCCCCCTTTAATATTCCTCCTTTAATCTTGAATCAAGAGACTACATTTGTAAAGGAACTCTCTTTATCAAGAGGGAATTATAGATTGTATGCACAGATAGGAAAAGATGATAAAGATTATAATAATCAGGCATATATTAATCTCCGTATAGGCTCAAATTTCCCGGATATTGTGATCAATGAATTTATCTGTTCGCCGGATGATAACCAGCCCGAATGGGTAGAACTTTACAATCGAACCGATACTCTAATCAATCTCAAAAATTATCTTTTTGGAGATTCTGTAGCCCAGAGTCTTTTAACCA
>CAZMZF010000038.1:0-17023 GCA_964570765.1 uncultured Ignavibacteria bacterium | reverse complement strand
TGCAGTAACGGATATAATAGAATAAAAAAGCTCAATCCCGCCTTTGGCGGGACAATAGTTCAAACGTTAAAAAATAATGTTCTTTGAAAGATAAGGATTGAGAATGGAAGGACAAAAGATCAGGATCTGGCTAAAAGCCTATGAACATCATTCTCTGGATAAATCAGCTCAGGAGATAGTAAGAACTGTTACCCGGACAGGTGCAAAAATATCAGGACCTGTGCCTTTGCCTACAAAGCGGACAGTCTATACTGTTCTGAGATCACCACATACTGATAAAAAGTCCAGAGAGCAGTTTGAGACCAGGATCCATAAAAGACTAATTGATATATATGACTCTACCCCTCAGACTGTGGATGCTCTGATGAAGTTAGAGCTACCAGCCGGGGTGGATGTAGAGATTAAAGTTTAAGTTTCTTTTAGGGTAAAAAGTATGGAAGGTATAATCGGTAAAAAGGTGGGGATGACCCAGATTTTTGGGAAAGAAGGAGAGGTTATTTCTGTGACAGTGATTCAAGCAGACCCCTGTCCTATAGTCCAGATAAAAACTAAGGAAAAAGAAGGGTATAATGCCTTGCAGTTAGCTTTTGGCTATAAGAGAAAATCTCTTTTCAATAAACCCATATCTGGTCATTTTGAAAAGGCTAAAGTTGAACCTAAAAGAGTACTGAAGGAATTCAGAATAAATGAGTCCAACAAACAGTTTGAGCTAAGTCAGGAGATAAAAGTTGATCTCTTTTCAGTAGGTGAAAAGGTGGATATTACTGGAATCTCCAAGGGACTTGGTTTTCAAGGAGTGGTCAGAAGGCATAAATTCAGAGGTGGCCCAAAGTCTCACGGGCAATCAGATAGACTCAGGGCACCTGGTTCTATTGGGTCAAGCTCCTATCCATCACGTACTTTTAAGGGGCAGAGAATGGCTGGAAGAATGGGGAACGAAAGGGTGACTGTTCGTAACTTAGAAGTGGTAGGAGTAGATGCAGAGAAGAATATTTTGTTGGTAGAAGGAGCAGTTCCAGGAAAGAAAAATTCGATTTTATTGATTAAGAAACTTAAGAATAAATTAATTTGAAGTTTGAGAGTTTATGAATAAAGTAAGTTTGTATAACATCGAAGGCGATCAGGTAGGAGAAGTAGAACTTAAAGAGGAGCTTTTTGGGATAAAACCTAATCCTGAAGCGGTGCATCAGTATGTAAAGGTGTACCTATCTAACCAGAGACAGGGAACAGTGAAGAAGAAGACCCGGGCGGAAGTGAGTGGAGGAGGAGCAAAACCCTGGAGGCAAAAAGGGACCGGAAGGGCTCGAGCTGGATCTAATACCTCGCCTATCTGGGTAGGTGGTGGCAGGACTTTTGGTCCATTCCAGAGGAATTGGAAAACTACTCTTCCTAAGAAGATTTCGAGGTTAGCTTTGAGGTCAGTTTTTTCTTCTAAAGCTTCTGAAGGGGCGATAAAAATAATTGAAGATATATCTCTGGAACAACCAAAAACTAAAACCATCGCAAATCTATTGAAAAAATTAGGATTAAGCGAGTCAAAAACTCTATTGCTTAGAGAAAATAAAGAGAATAACTTCTATAAATCCTGTCGGAATTTAAAAAATTTAACCTTTAAGCCAGCTCAGGTGGTTAATCCTTATGATCTCTTGAACTGCGAGTATCTTTTATTGACCAAAGGTGCCTTGAAAAAGCTGGAGGAGGTGTTTTCCAGTTGAAATCTGCCAGAAAAATAATTTACTGCCCGCTAACAACAGAGAAAAGCACCGATCTTCGAACTAAAGAGGATAAATATGCTTTTAAGGTCGACCTAAAGGCAAATAAATTAGAGATAAAGAACGCGATTGAGAAAATCTTCAAAGTTAAGGTCGAAGACGTTCATACAATGGTAGTTCATGGCAAAGTTAAAAGGATGGGAAGGTTTGAGGGGAAAAGACCTAACTGGAAAAAGGCGATTGTCAGATTAAAAAAGGGTGAAAAGATAGAATTTTTTGAAACGGTTTGATATTTATTTATAGTGTGAGGAGAGAGCCTATAAAATGCCTTTGAGGAAATTTAAACCAGTAACTCCTGGATTGAGATTTAAAACACTTCCTACTTTTGAGGAGATTACCAGGGATAAGCCTGAAAAATCACTTATCGTTTCTCTTAAGAAGAAAGGTGGAAGGAATAATTACGGAAGAATTACCTGTCGATATCGAGGTGGTGGTTCTAAACGGTTCTATCGGATAATAGATTTTAAGAGAGATAAGCTTAGTATCCCGGCCAGGGTGGTATCGATTGAATATGATCCGAATCGCTCATCCCGGATTGCTCTTTTGCAATATATAGATGGAGAGAAAAGATATATTCTGGCTCCTTTAGAATTGAAAGTTGGTGATAAGGTAATAGCCGGTGAAGAAGTTGAAATAAAGCCAGGCAATGCTATGCCTTTAGCTAAGATCCCCTTAGGAACGATGATTCATAATGTTGAGCTGAGAAGAGGTAAAGGTGGACAGATAGCCAGAACAGCGGGTAGTATGGCTCAATTGGTAGCTAAAGAAGGTGATTATGGTCATTTAAGATTACCTTCTGGAGAGATTCGTCTGGTTCGGCTTGAATGCTATGCTACTCTTGGTCAATTAAGTAATATTGACCATGAGAATATCTCCCATGGTAAAGCTGGTAAGACCAGGTGGTTAGGGAGAAGACCCAGAGTTAGAGGAGTAGCTATGAACCCGGTGGATCATCCTATGGGAGGAGGAGAGGGAAAATCATCCGGCGGAAGACATCCCTGTACTCCCTGGGGTAAACCGACCAAGGGTTTTAAAACCAGGAAGAGAAAACTTTCTGATAGATTGATTGTTAAACGGAGAGGATAATCTATGGCGCGTTCGTTGAAAAAAGGTCCCTTTGTGGATGAACATTTGATGAAAAAAGTTGAAGCTTTGAATCAGTCTGGAGAAAAGAAGGTAATCAAGACCTGGTCCAGAAGATCCACCATTACGCCAGAGTTTGTAGGACATACGATTGCTATTCACACTGGGAACAAATTTATTCCGGTTTATGTGACCGAGAATATGGTCGGACATAAGTTAGGAGAATTCGCACCCACACGGACATTTAGATCTCATTCCGGTAAGATGACCGAGAGGTCAGTGTCACTCAAGTAGATAATTATAAAATTGGGAGACGAAAGGAGTTTAATGGAGGCAGTTGCCAGGGCAAGATTTTCCAGAGGGTCAGCCAGAAAGGTCAGGAGAGTAGTTGAGCTGATAAAAGATAAAAATGTGGAAGAAGCTTTAAACATTTTAAGCTTTGTTCCCAAATATGCGGCTCAATATATTGAGAAGGTCTTGAAATCTGCAACGGCTAATGCTATAAGCCAGGAGGGTACTGCAAAACTGAAGGCTGAAGATCTGTATATAAAGAAAATCTTCGTGGATGGTGGTCCTATGATGAAAAGGATTCGACCCAGTAGTATGGGAAGAGCTTATCGGATCAGGAAAAGGACCAACCATCTAACTATTATAGTTTCAGATGAAATTGAAGGAAAAAAGAAAAAGGAAGTAAAGGAGCTCGAAAAGAAGAAAAAGGAAAAAGTTGAAGAGGGTAAAAAGGAAAAAAAGAAGGTGAGAAAAAAGGTAAAGAAGAAATTGCCCAAGGAAAATAAAAGATAGATTTTACAAAATTATTGTTTACAAGTTAGAAAATATAGGAGGAAAAAAGTTTGGGTCATAAAACAAATCCGATAGGTTTGAGACTGGGAATAGTAAAATGGTGGAGCTCGAGGTGGTTTACCAGTAAAAATTTTGCTGAGCAGTTGGAAGAGGATCAGTTGATTCGTAAATATACACTTGCCAGATTAGAGCACGCTGGGATTGCAAATATTGACATTTTTAGAGCTCCCAAGAAGATAACCATTGATATTCATACGGCTAGACCCGGGATTGTTATCGGAAGAAAAGGGGCGGAGGTGGACAAATTAAGGGATGAATTGCACCACCTGACCCAAAAAGAGATAAATATCAATATAATCGAGGTGCGAAAACCTGAGCTTTCTGCTAAATTGGTAGCGGATAGCATAGCGCGCCAACTGGAGAGTAGAATCTCCTATAGAAAAGCGATGAAGAAAGCCATCAGTGCGGCAATGAAGATGGGAGCTGAAGGTATAAAAATCTCCTGTGGAGGAAGGTTAGCTGGAGCAGAGATAGCCAGGACTGAAAAATATATGGAGGGACGTGTTCCCTTACATACCTTAAGGGCGGATATAGATTATGCTGCCTCCACTGCTCATACTACTTATGGGACTATTGGGGTAAAGACATGGATTTTTAAAGGAGAGATACTTGGTAAAGAAGCTCATTTAGTTGAAGGTGTTCACTGGACTCCGGAAAGGGCAAAAGAAGAAAGAGCACCTGAGACTAAAAAGAGAAGAAGGGGGAGAAGAAAAGGTAAAGAATTTAGTGAATCATAGGTAGATTGTGCGGTTAATTAGACCTTAAGATTTTTAAGGAGACTAATATGTTGATGCCCAAAAGGGTGAAATATAGAAAACAGCAGAGAGGCAAAAGAAGAGGAAAAGCTACCAGAGGCTCCAATATAGATTTTGGAGAGTTTGGCTTGAAAGCACTTGAGCCTGCTTGGCTTACCGATAAGCAGATTGAGGCGGCCAGAGTGGCCCTGACCCGGCATTTAAAAAGAGGTGGGAAAGTCTGGATCAGGGTTTTTCCAGACAAGCCAGCTACGGTGAAGCCAGCTGAGACCAGGATGGGAAAAGGAAAAGGGAATCCGGAGTACTGGGTAGCAGTGGTCAAACCCGGTAGAATTCTTTTTGAATTGGAAGGGGTTACCACAGAGGTAGCTAAAGAAGCTCTCGCCCTGGCAGCTCATAAACTTCCCATAAAAACCAAGATGGTTTCGAGGACTCAAGCTTAATAAAAAAGGTTATAGAGTATGAAGAAAGCAGCTTTAAAAGATCTTACTAAGGAGGAACTGCTTCAGCAAAAAGAAGAGCTTGAAGAAGAGCTTTTCAATTTAAATATGCAGAGATCAGCCAAGGAGCTGGACAATCCTCTCAAGCTCAGGGTTATAAAAAGAGATATTGCCAGGATCGACACTCTGCTGAGAGAAGAGGAATTGGGAAAAAGGAAACTGGCTACTCCAGAAGAGAGAAAAATAAAGTAAAAACTAATCTTGAACCATAAAGCTAAAAGAAGAATCAAAACCATATGATGGAGAGAAAAAGAAGAAAAATCAGGATTGGAAGAGTCGTTTCTAATCGTATGCAGAAGACTATAGTGGTTGCAGTGCAGAGACTTTTAAGACATCCGGTCTATCAGAAGACCATTAAAAAGACTTCTAAACTGTATGCTCACGATGAAAAAGGAGAGTGCCAGATCGGGGACCTGGTGAAACTTATAGAGACCCGCCCTCTTTCCAAGCTCAAAAGATGGAGACTCTTAGAGATTGTTGAAAAAGCTAAGTAGTTTTAAAGTTTACCTTAAGGTACTATTTATGATCAGAGAATACTCTAAATTAGTAGTGGCGGATAATACCGGGGCAAAGGTGGTGCAATGTTTCAGGGTTCTTGGTGGTACCAGAAGAAGGTATGCCCGAATCGGAGACATAATCGTGGTCACAGTTAAAGTTGCTTTGCCGGGAGGGACGGTTAAGAAAAGCGATATCTGTAAGGCGGTTGTGGTTAGAACTACTAAAGAGACCAGAAGAAAGGACGGTTCGTATATTCGTTTTTCAGATAATGCTGCAGTGATTATAGATGAACAGCTTGAACCGAAAGGGACCAGAATCTTTGGTCCGGTAGCCAGAGAACTGAGGGAGAAGCAATTTATGAAGATAATCTCTCTGGCACCTGAGGTGCTATAAGTAGATTAAAAGTAGTTCAGGAGAGTAAAGATGCGGATTAAAAAAGGTGATACAGTTAAGGTTATCAGCGGAGACGATCGAGGTAAGATGGGTAAAGTGCTTAAGATCTCTAAAGATAAAAATAGAGCGGTAGTAGAAGGGGTTAATTTCATAAAGAAGCATTCCCGCCCTACCTCCAGGAATCCAAAAGGTGGTATATTGGAAAAGGAAGGATCAATTGAACTTTCTAATTTAATGATCTTTTGCTCCAAATGTTCTTCGCTTACCAAAGTAAGTTATAAGTTGTTAAAATCCGAGACTGGTGAAAAGTTGAATAAAGTTCGCATTTGCAGAAAATGCGGTGAGATGATATAAAAAAGTGAGACGTAAGAAGTAAAATGTAAGACGAGACACAAAAAGGTAAGTTTAAATGGCAAAAGAGAAAGAAAAAGATAAAGATAAAATGAAAGAAAAAGATAAAACATTGCCTAAAACCAAGTACATTCCAAGGCTAAAGGAGAAATACCGAAAAGAGGTAGTTCCCAGCCTGATGAAAAGGTTCGGGTATGGGAATTTAATGCAAGTTCCTAAACTAGAGAAGATCGTGATTAATATTGGTGTGGGGGAAGCGATACAGAATGTCAAGTTTTTAGAATCTTCTATAAATGATTTGACTATAATCACCGGACAGAAGCCAATCATAAGGAGAGCTAAGAAATCGATTTCGAATTTCAAATTGAGAGAAGGGGCACCGATTGGCTGTTGCGTGACCCTGCGAAAAGATCGTATGCTGGATTTTTATGATAAATTGGTGAATATCGCTATACCTAGGATCAGGGATTTTAGAGGAGTGCCAGCCAAGTCTTTTGATGGCAGGGGTAACTTTAATTTAGGTCTTAAAGAACAGCTGATCTTTCCAGAGATTGACTATGATAAAGTTGAAAAGATAAGAGGTATGAATATAACTATTTGCACTACTGCTAAAACAGATGAAGAGGGGCTGGAGCTGTTGAAAGCTTTAGGAATGCCTTTTCGCAGTTAAATAGACTAAGGAGAGTAATAAAGTGGCAAGAACGGCAATGATAGAAAAAGCCAAACGGAAACCTAAGTTCAAGGTTAGAAAACGTAACCGATGTAACAGATGTGGTAGGCCCAGGGGATATATGAGGGATTTTGGCCTGTGTCGTATCTGTTTTCGAGAATTAGCCCTTAGTGGTGAAATACCCGGCGTGGTTAAAGCCAGCTGGTAGAATTAGATTCGAGGAGAGCAGATGAATGTTACCGACCCAATAGCAGATATGCTTACCCGTATAAGAAATGCCTATAAAGCCAAGCATAAAACTGTGGACATCCCCAGTTCCCGGATGAAAAAAGAGATAGCCAGGACGCTTTTAGAGAACAAGTATATTCGAAACTATGTTGAAGTTGAAGATAATAAACAAAATGTCTTGAGGCTCTATCTGAAGTATGACCTAAAGGGAGAAAAGAGCATCATCAAACTCGAGCGAATCAGTAAGCCGGGATTACGAATCTATTTTGATAAAGATAAGTTAAAAAAGATTGGCAGAGAGTTTGGCATATATGTCCTTTCTACCTCCCAGGGAGTGCTTACCGATCGCCAGGCCAGGGCAAAGGGAATAGGTGGAGAGGTTATCTGTCGTATCTGGTGAGTTTAGTCTTTCAGGAGTGTTAGATGTCAAGAGTTGGTAAAAGTCCGATAGCTGTGCCAAAACGGGTTAAGGTGGAGATCTCCCAGAATGAGGTAGCAGTAAATGGACCTCTGGGTAAATTGATTAAAAGATTTCATCCAGCTATGCAAATCCAATTAGAAGGGGACAAGGTCTTGGTGAAAAGGAGCTCCGATGACAAGTTTGACAAATCGTTGCATGGCTTAACCAGAGCCATAATTGCTAATATGGTTAAAGGTGTAACCGAAGGGTTTAAGAAGGCACTGTCTATTGTGGGTGTAGGGTATAAAGCTGAGCTTTTAGGTAAAAAACTATCATTAAGTTTAGGTTATTCCCATCCTATCCTTTTTGTGCCACCTGAGGATATAAAAATAATTATAGATAATCCAACCCGGATTGTAGTCTCAGGGGTTGATAAGGAGCTGGTGGGACAGGTTGCAGCAAAGATTAGATCGTTTCGACCGCCTGAGCCTTATAAAGGTAAAGGGATCAGGTATGAGGGTGAGAAAGTTCGTAAAAAAGCTGGTAAGGCTGCAGCTTAGTAAAAGATTAATTTAATATAATAAGGAAGTTTAAGTTTTATGAGAGATAAGGCTGAGATAAAGAGATTCTCCTCAGAGAGGAGACAGAAAAGGGTTAGAAAAAGGATCAAAGGAACACCTGAGAAACCCAGGCTGACAGTATCCAAAAGTTTGAATCATATCTCCGCTCAGCTTATAGATGACCTGTCGCACAGGACTTTGTTAGGGGTTTCAAGTTTAACTCCTGAATTCAGGAAAGAGTTAACCAAAGAAGAGACTAAAACTCAAATAGCCAAAAAAATTGGTCTTTATCTGGCTTCTATGGCTAAGGAAAAGGGGATAGTGCAGGTGGTCTTTGACAGGAACAGGTATGTCTATCACGGCCGGGTTAAAGCCTTAGCTGAGGGAGCCAGAGAAGGTGGTTTGAAATTCTAATCGAGAGGTAAATGGATGAAATTTGAAGCGGACGAAATGCAATTTGAGGAAAGGGTGATCTATATCAATCGGGTTGCCAAGGTAGTGAAAGGGGGTAAAAGATTTGGGTTTACTGCTTTGGTAGCAGTTGGTGATAAGAAAGGGAAAGTTGGTGTTGGTCTGGGAAAAGCTGGAGAAGTTTCTGATGCCATAACCAAAGGAACAGAATCTGCCAGGAAAAATATGATTGAGATTCCTTTAAAAGATGGGACTATTCCCTATCCGATAATAGGTAGATTTGGAGCGGCTTCTGTGGTTATGAAACCAGCTTCTCCAGGTACCGGGGTTATTGCTGGTGGTCCAGTTAGGGCAGTCTTAGAGGTAGCAGGAGTCCAGGATATTTTGACCAAATCATTAGGCACTTCAAATCCTCATAATGTAGTCAAAGCTACCCTGGCCGGTCTTTTAAGGATTAGAGAATTTGTCGAAAAAACTGAACTGGAAGAAAAATAAAATACTTTTATGGCAAAAGAGCTCAAAATAACTCAGATTAGAAGCGGGATAGATTGCGAGAAGTCTCAAAAAGAGACGATTCGCTCCTTAGGGATTAAAAAATTACATCAAACAGTATATCACAAAGATACACCCCAGATCAGAGGGATGATTCAGAAGGTAAAACATCTATTGAAAGTTGAAGAGGTGGAAAGATAATCGAGGATTTTCTTTATGAGATTGGGTGATTTAAGAAAAGTAGCTGGCTCAACTAAAAAGAGAAAAAGGATCGGGAGGGGTCCAGGCTCAGGCCATGGTAAGACTTCTACCAAAGGGCATAAAGGTCAGAAAGCCCGTTCGGGTGGGAAGATCCATCCCTGGTTTGAAGGTGGTCAGATGCCTTTACAGAGGAGAATACCTAAAAGAGGGTTCACCTCGATTTTCAAACGGGAATATCAGGTGGTGAATTTGGGCTCGCTGGTTAAGTGTGGGCGGTTGGAGCTCATTAATCCTCTGGTGATGAAAAACTGTGGTTTGATTAGAAAGGAAGATCTCCCGGTTAAAATATTGGGTGAGGGGAACATAGATTTTCCGGTAACTATTCAGGCACAGGCATTCAGCCAGAGCGCTAAAGAGAAAATCCTGGCTTGTGGTGGAAAAGTTGAGTTGATAAAATGATAAACACTTTTCAGAACGTTTTCAAAATACCGGAGCTGAGGAAAAGGATTTTATTTACCTTAGGGATTCTGGTTGTTTACCGGATAGGTGCCCATATCCCTACTCCAGGAGTTGATGCCCAGGCCTTAGGGGAGTTTTTCAAACAAGCTGGAGGTTCCCTTTTAGGTTTATATGATATGTTTGCCGGTGGAGCTTTTGCCAAAGCCACTATTTTTTCTTTAGGTATAATGCCTTATATCTCAGCCTCGATCATCATGCAGTTATTGGGAACGGCGGTGCCATATTTTCAGAAGTTGCAGAAAGAAGGAGAAGAAGGGAGAAGAAAGATCACCCAGTATACCCGATACGGGACGGTACTTATCTCTGCGGTTCAGGCTATGGCAACTTCTCTTTTCTTAGAGAGTATAAATATCGGGGGAAGATATGCGGTTACCAGTCCGGGAATGGGATTCCGGCTTTTGACTATGTTAACCTTTACCTCCGGCACAATCTTTATAATGTGGCTGGGTGAGCAGATAACGGATAAGGGGATTGGTAACGGTATCTCTTTGATAATTTTTATCGGAATCATCGCTCGTTTTCCAAATGCAATTATCGAGGAGATTCAGAATCTTTTAGGAGGAAGAAGAACTATTTTCACTGAAGCTTTTTTAATTGCTTTGATGTTGGCTGTGATAGCCGCAACGGTTTTAGTAACCCGGGCTCAGAGAAAAATTCCGGTTCAATATGCTAAACGAGTTGTCGGAAGGAAAATGTATGGAGGGCAGAGTACTCATATACCTCTCTCGGTAAACGCAGCCGGGATCATTCCGATCATCTTTGCACAATCGATTATGTTTGCTCCCAGCACCTTAGCTTCCTTTTTTCCCAATAGTGAGTTTATGCATATGGTCACAAGCTGGTTTGATGCTGGAACTATTCTTTACTCGGTCGTTTATGGTCTTCTGATCATCTTCTTTGCCTATTTTTATACCGCCATCGTTTTCAACCCGGTAGATTTAGCTGATAATATGAGAAAATATGGAGGTTTTATACCCGGGATAAGGCCGGGGAAAAGGACTTCTGAATATATAGATCGTATTTTGACCAGAATTACTCTTCCGGGAGCCATCTTTTTTGCCATAATCGCAATCATACCTTATTTCCTTATGAAAAAGGTGAATGTTAATTTCTACTTCGGCGGAACCAGTATTTTAATTGTGGTAGGGGTAGCTTTAGATACTCTTCAGCAAATAGAGTCTCATCTGATAATGAGGCATTATGAAGGGTTTATGAAGAAAGGAAGGATAAAAGGAAGATTCTAAATTGAATTTCATATTCTTAGGTGCACCGGGTGCTGGAAAAGGAACCCAGGCAGAGCTTTTATCTTGGAAGCTAAACATCCCTCACATCTCTACTGGAGATATATTGAGGGATGAGGTGAAAAAGGGAACGCTCTTGGGTGAAAAGGTAATGGCTTTTATGTCTAAGGGTGAGTTGGTTCCGGATGGATTGATTTTAGAGGTGGTGAAAAAAAGGTTAAAGGAAAAGGATTGTAAAGAAGGGTTTATCCTGGATGGTTTTCCAAGAACTCTGGTACAGGCAGAGAGTCTGGATAAATTACTAAATGAGATAGACAAAAAAATTGATCGAGTTATTAAGATTAAGGTATCGGATGAGACTATTATAAAAAGGCTTTCAGCCAGATTGGTCTGCGAGCTTTGTGGAGCAGATTATAATCTGGAGACCAGATCGCCTAAAGAGGCTGGAAGATGTGACCTGTGCGGAGGAGAGTTGGAACAGAGAATCGATGATAAAAAGGAAGTGATTTTAAACCGATTGGAAGTGTATGAGAGACAGACCCAGCCTTTAGAGTCTTATTATCAGGGGCAGGGTAAGTTGATAGAGATAGATGGAGAAAAAGATAAAAAACTGGTTTTAGAGGGGATACTTAAAGTTATTAGTAGAGGATGATTGAATTAAAATCGGAAAGAGAGATAAAGATAATTCGGGAGAATGGCAGGATTGTGGCTTTGACTTTGAGCTATTTAAAGGAGAAGATCAAGCCAGGAATTAAGACGATTGAGCTTGATTTTTGGGCGGAGGAGTTTATTAAGAGAAATAAGGCTGTGCCAGCCTTTAAAGGGTACCGTGGTTTCCCTAAGAATATCTGCGTTTCCATAGATGAAGAAGTTGTTCACGGTATCCCAGGGCAAAGGGTTCTTAAGGATGGAGAGATAGTTTCTGTGGATGTGGGTGTATTTAAAGATGGCTTTTATGCGGATGGTGCCTGGACTTTTCCGGTTGGAGAAATATCGGATGAGGCTAAGAAGCTTTTAGGAGTGGCGAAGAAAAGTTTAGAAGCCGGGATAGCTCAGGCGCGCTCTGGAAATCGCTTAGGAGATATATCTTTTGCAGTTCAATCCCTGGTGGAGAAAAATGGTTTTTCAGTAGTGAGAGATCTTACTGGCCATGGTATAGGGAGACAGATGCATGAGGATCCACCTATCCCTAACTTTGGAGTTTCAGGTATGGGACCTCTATTAAAGGAAGGTATGGTTCTGGCGATTGAGCCGATGGTTAATGCAGGTACTTATAAGATCAAAACGCTGGATGATAACTGGACTGTAGTAACAGAGGATGGATCACTTTCAGCTCATTTTGAGCATACCATAGCCATATCCCAAAACGAAGGTGAAATCTTAACCCTTCAGAGCGAACCTTTAGAGTGAGCGGTTTGAAGAATTTATATGCCTAAAGAAGAACCTATTCAGGTTGATGGCAAGGTAATCGAGCCTCTGCCCAATGCGATGTTCAGGGTGGAGATTGAAAATGGGCATATAGTTTTAGCCCATATATCTGGAAAGATGAGGATGCATTTTATTAAGATTTTACCCGGTGACAAGGTTACAGTTGAGCTTTCACCTTATGACCTTTCCAGGGGTAGGATTGTCTATAGATACAAATAGATAAAGGTTTCAGGTCGTAAGTGGTAGGTTATAGGTGATGGGTCGTAGGTAATAGGTGATAGGTAAAAAGAGGTGAGAAGATGAAAGTTAGGAGTTCAGTTAAGGTAAGATGTGAGAAGTGCAAGGTGGTTAAAAGACAGGGCGTGATTATGATTATCTGCAAAAACCCTAAACACAAGCAGAGACAGGGGTAATTATTTTTATTATGAGAGAAATAACTTTAATTTTATCAATTTTTATTACTTTTTTGAAGTATATAACTTAATTGAAAAAAGATTTTTAGAGGAGGTTTGAATTGGCAAGAATTGCTGGTGTGGATTTACCCAAAGATAAAAGGATTGAGATTGGTTTGACCTATATTTTCGGGATAGGCCCTTCCTCAGCTAAAAAGATTATTGAAAAAACCAAAGTCAGTCCGAATACCAGGGTGAAAAATCTTACAGAGGAGGATATCGCCAAGTTGAGGTCTGTGATTGAGTCTGAATATAAGGTGGAGGGTGCACTGCGAGGGGAAGTGGCGATGAATATCAAAAGATTGGTTGATATAGGTTGTTATCGAGGTTTGAGACATCGCCGGGGCCTTCCAGTAAGAGGTCAAAGAACCAAGACCAATGCACGGACCAGAAAGGGACCTAAGAAGACTGTAGGAACCAGAAAAGCGGCAGCCGAAAAAAGTCTGGTTCATAAATAAAGTTTAATTTCAGGAGAAAACTGTGCCAGAAGAAGTCAAAAAACCAGTTGTAAAGAAAAAATTTAAAAAAGCTGAGTCAAGCGGGGTAGCTCATATTCAGGCAACTTTCAACAATACCATTGTAACCATAACTGATACCAAGGGGAACGTAATAGTCTGGAGTTCAGCCGGAAAGAGTGGTTTCAAAGGTTCAAAAAAAAGCACTCCCTTTGCCGCCGGGATAGCGGCTGAAGCCACAGCTAAACAAGCCTTAGAAGCAGGAGTTAAAAGAGTAGAGGTCTGGGTTAAAGGTCCAGGTGCAGGAAGAGAGGCGGCAATAAGATCTTTGCAATCTGCTGGTCTGGAAGTTACATCTATCCGGGACGTTACTCCTATTCCGCATAATGGATGCAGACCACCTAAGAGAAGAAGGGTGTGAGAAATAGGCATTAGGCAAGAGGCAAGAGAAGGAGAGAAGATGGCAAGATATATAGGAGCAAGTTGTAAAATCTGTAGAAGAGAAGGGGAAAAACTTTTTCTTAAAGGGATCAAATGCGCAAGCGATAAATGTATCTTTGACCAGAGAGGATATGCTCCGGGGGAGCATGGGCAATCAACACGGCGTAAAGGTTCAGAGTACGGTTTACGCTTGAGAGAAAAACAGAAATTTAAAAGGATCTACGGTCTTTTAGAACAGCAGTTCAGAAATTATTTTCATAAGGCTGAGAAGGAAAAAGGTATAACCGGAGAGAAGCTTCTGCAACTTTTGGAATGTAGACTGGATAATCTGGTCTATCGTCTGGGATTTGCACCTTCGCGTAAATCTGCCCGTCAACTGGTGCGTCACAGACATTTTCTGGTCAACAGCCGGATTGTGGATATCCCTTCATATCAAGTTCAACCTGGTGAGATGATCTCCGTACGTGATAAAAGTCGAAACTTAGATATCATTCATGCGGCTTTAAGAGAAACAGGTCGGGGTGCTGAATTTCCCTGGCTCAGGCTGGATAAAGCTCATCTACAAGGTGAGCTTTTGGAAATCCCCAAGCGCATAGATATCCCGGTAATGGTTCAGGAGCAGTTAGTAGTAGAATATTATTCGAGATAATAATTGATAATTTAACTTTTACTTATTTTTCGTTTTTCGCCTCTGAGCGGATGGTGAGGAGAAAAGAGCATGAAATTAAAAAGTATACAGATGCCTAAAGAGGCAGTGATAGATCAAAGCACTTTCTCTAACAACTATGCAAAGTTCATAATCGAGCCCCTGGAAAGAGGTTTTGGATTGACCATAGGAAATGCCTTGAGAAGAACTCTGCTTTCTTCTATTCAGGGAGCAGCTCCGACTTCTTTTAGAATCGAGGGGATTCTTCACGAATTCTCTACCATTCCTGGTGTATATGAAGATGTTACCGAGATTGTGTTAAATCTGAAACAGATCAGGGTTAAGTTAATTGGAGATGAGCCCAAGACTATTACTTTAGAAGTCTTGAAGAAAGGAGATTACAAAGCTGGAGATCTAAAAACTGATGCGGATATAGAGATACTTAATCCAGAACAACATATTGTCTCCCTGACTGAGGACCTTAAATTTAAGATGACAATAGATATTGGATGCGGTAGAGGTTATATTCCAGCGGAGCAGAATAAAAAGCCAGAGGCTCCGGTTGGCACCATCTTTCTGGATTCTCTCTTTTCTCCAGTCAGCAAGGTGAATTTCTGGGTTGAGAACACCCGCGTGGGTCAGCGAACGGACTTCGACAAGCTGTTCTTAGAGGTCTGGACCGATGGAAGCATGACACCTGAAGATGCGCTGGGATTATCTTCTAAGATATTGAAAGACCATTTACAGCTTTTTATCAAGAAAGATGAAGTTATGGAGATGGTTCTGGAAGAGGTAATAGATGAAGAGCTTTTGAAAACCAGAAACCTCCTCAAGACCAAAGTGGATGACCTGGAGCTTTCAGTCAGATCCTCGAACTGCCTGCGAGCGGCTAATATTCAAACCCTGGAAGACTTGGTAAAAAAGACTGAATCGGACATGTTGAAGTATAGAAATTTTGGCAGGAAGTCATTAACTGAGCTTACTAACATCCTGGCTAAATTAGGCTTATCCTTTGGTATGGATGTGGAGAGATACAAGGAACCAGTTAAGAAAGAGTAAGTGGAGAATATTTACATAAAAGGATAAAAAATGAGACATGGTAAGGCGGTTCAAAAATTAAGTCGGAGCAAAAGCCATAGAGAGGCGATGCTCTCGAATATGGCGGCTTCGATTATAGAACATATTCAGATCCGCACTACTCTGGCTAAAGCCCGTGAGGTAAAAAGATGGACCGACTATCTGGTTACCCTGGGAAAAAGAGGGGATCTTAATTCCCGACGGTTAGCTTTCAAGATACTCAAAAATAGGAAGTTAGTCAAAAAGCTTTTTGATGAGATTACTCCTAAGCTTAGAGATCATCAAGGTGGTTATACCAAAGTACTAAAGCTGGGATACCGTAAGGGGGATGGGGCGAAGACGGCGATGGTTCAGCTTTTAATGGAAAAACCCCGGGTTGAGAAGAAGAAGGGAGAAAAAGATGAAAAGGAAAAAGAAAAAAAGCGAAGCGAAAAAAGTTAAAAAATCAAAAAATACCAAGAAGAGTAAAGTAACAACTAAGAAAAGTATTAAAGTCTCGGATGAGAAGAAGAATAAAATTGTGGAGCAAAGCGAAAAGCTCTTAGATGAGCTCTTACCTGCAGAAGAGCTTACGGAGGTGGAGGAGATTGAGGAGGAAATTCCCTTAAAGGAGGAATGGGAAGAAGAAGAGGAGGGACTGGATGAGGGTATTGAAGGGGAGACGGATGAACATCTTTATGAGGGTGAGAGGGAAGAGATTTAAAACCCTAAAAATATTAAAGAACTTTTCAGGCAATCTTTAAAGATTGCCTTTTTTGTTTCTGGTATTATCAAAGAATTGTCCGTTAATTCAAATAAAAGTGAAATCTCGAATTGCTGGGGAAAATCTTATTGATAATTGTGTGGAATAATCCCGGATTGAGCATAATGAAAAGGAGAGTTTGGCTTGCTCAGGGAAATATTGTTAGAACCATTCCTTGCCCTTTCCTTAAGAATGAGAGGGAAGTAGATTTCATAGCTTACGGTCCAAAGATATGTTTATAAGAGTTTATCCCAGACGTAGTCTTCGTTTTGGACAAAAAGATAGGGAAAATAAAAAAGAGTAAAATGTTGAATGATAGATAGTAAATTGCGAATAAAATGGTAGGGCAGGCATCATGCCTGCCCTTTTTGTTGATATAATGCAGCTTGGTGGAGGTCTAAAACCTCCGTTATGCGACTTTATTGGTGAGAGCTTCAATTAATTTTGAATCTCACCCTATTCCTCTCCTTTGCAAGGAGAGGATAAAATATTATAGGGGAGGGACATAGTCCTGCCCTTTTATAATAAAAACTATTTGCAAAATATTAAAATTAAATTAGATTGTAAATTTGAAACAAAAAGGAGTAAAGATGATAGATTTACACACCCACTCGGTTTTAAGTGATGGTGAACTTCTACCTGCGGAGCTTGCTCGCAGGGCTTATGTTGCAGGTTATAAAGCACTGGCTATAACCGATCACGTGGATTCTGGTAATCTGGTGCTTGTTTTAGCACAACTGATAAAAGTCTCCAAGGACCTGAATAAATATATGAAGATAAAAGTTATGCCCGGGGTTGAGATCACTCACGTTCCTCCTCAACAGATTCCAGAATTAGCTGGTTTAGC
>CAZMZF010000037.1:0-17668 GCA_964570765.1 uncultured Ignavibacteria bacterium | reverse complement strand
CACTCTGCGGAACCACTATAAGACCTGGAGGATTCAGCCACTGCCTTTCGACAGTTCCGTCTTTGTCCAGGACCAGTTTAGGCCAGATAGCGGTATGTTCGTTAGGCTCGACAGCATAGATTTCTTGTCTAACCCAGCTAAAAAAGTAGTTGAAAACGATACCTTTGATATCAAAAGACCCAATGACCATTTGACCTGGTACAGGGCTAAAAGCCTTGCCCCCACAAAGAGATTTAAGGTGAAATATGTAAATCAGTTTGAGTCTTCTTCACTCGTGATGGACACACTGAGGTATTTATTACTACCTACCCAAAAGGACCCTCATCCTGAACCAGACAGTCTCCTGGGTCACTACACGGCTTATAGGATTAAAAACCCCAAGTCGTTGATTAGGCAGGTCCAGCTCCAAGACCAGTTCGATATGGACTCAGCTGGTAACTGGGCAACACCTGAGAATATAGATACTCTTATGCCGGTGTACTTTTTAACCCCGGCCCAAAAGAATAATGAGCCGAGATTTGAGCCAGATACCCACTACGTTGCCTACGAAATTTTCCCTAAGCGAGTCGCTCCCCAAACTAGAGCTACTCTTGACCAATTTGGACCACATTTTATGCAGATCCAGCAGAGCGAGCTGTTATTGGTGCCTACTAACAAGGTATCAGTAAAATATTTCAAGGCTGGGGATGCCAATGGCGATGGTAAGATTACAGTTTCGGATGTGGTTTTTCTGGTTAACTATCAGTTTAAGGGTGGCCCTGCTCCTGATCCTATCGAAAGTGGGGATGCAAATTGTGACGGAAAGGTGACCGTCTCAGATGTGGTTTATTTAATCAATTATCTTTTCAAAGGTGGACCTCCACCTCGGTGAGATACAGTTGGTAATTGGTAGGGGCATATTACAATATGCCCCTACTACTCTGTTGATCTGGAAACCAACTGAGAGCGATCTTAAATTGGAGGTGCAGTTAAGAAAATGGAAGAAGGAAGATAAAAAGAAAAAACGTGAGCGTTACACGTTTTTCGTGACCGTTATTGACCTCACTCTGCCTGTGGCGGGATTTCCCCTCCCCAACCCCTCTGGAGTACTCTTGACCAATTTGGAAGCCATAGTTTGGAGGTCTTAGAAAACAAGTTCCTATTGGTGCCTACTAAGAAGATAGCTTTTATAGAGTGCATTGACCCAGGTGACGTCGATGACGATGGAAAGGTGAATGTGTCGGATGTGATTTATTTGATCAATTATCTTTTCAAAGGTGGGCCTCCACCTATTCCTGAGTTGTTGGTCGGAGATGTTAACGGAGATGGCAAAGTAACGGTCAGCGATGTCGTCTATCTTATCAATTATCTTTTCAAAGGAGGACCTCCGCCGAGCTGTTGAAGGACGAAGAGAATTTTAGTAACCCAAGGGGACAGACATTTGTGAGCTGCCCCCTTTCTTTTCCAACCTGAAAATATTTCGACACCCTGTGCTGTGCGAATAGAAGAACCCTCAAATAAAACCACACGATAATCCAAAATTTCCCACTTTGGCTAAAGTGGGAAATTATTTGCTTGACAACCCCACCCATACAGGGTAAAATTAACCCCGAAGGAGTAGGGGCGACCCGCCAGTTCAACAAGCTCACTGTCCTGAGCAAAGCCGAAGGACGGGTCGCCCCTACAGACTTATTTACAATCTCATTATGCCAGAATTACCTGAAGTCGAGACAATTGTTCGGGGATTAAAGAGAACTGTATTAGGAAAAAAGATAAAGGCAATAACGATAGTCCCTTCCAGAGTTCTGCATAATAAATTAAGTTATTTCAAACAAAACCTGATAGGATTAAAAATTATAGGTGTAGAAAGAAGAGGGAAAAATATAATTCTTCTATTATCCAGCGGAAATTTACTCCTTATTCACCTGGGGATGACTGGCAATCTGATTTATCTAAAAAAATCAACTCCTTTAAAAAAGCATGACCATCTAAATATGGAGTTTTCAGATAAAAGCCAATTAAGGTATAACGACCCCAGGAAATTCGGTAAATTCAAGCTGGTCAAATCATCACGAATTGAAAATATCGAAGATTTAAAGAGCTTAGGTCCTGATCCCTTGGAGTTATCCAAAAATGATTTTGTAAAGCTGGTGCAGAGAAGAAAAGGCAGGATTAAATCCACTTTGTTGAATCAAAAATTTATCGCTGGAATCGGGAATATCTATGCAGATGAGGTTTTGTTTGAAGCTAAAATCCATCCGGAGGAAAAACCCTGTAATATCAGCTTAAATAGACTAAAGAAACTACACCAGGCCATTCAGAAAATACTAAAAAAAGCTATTAAATCAGGTGGCTCTTCCATAGATAACTATTTAGATATTGAAGGGAGACAAGGGCTTTTTCAGCTTCAGCATAAAGCCTATGGCAAAAAAGGGATGCCCTGTCCCAGATGCGGGACAAAGATCAAGAGAATAGTTGTGAACCAGCGGTCAAGTTACTTCTGCCCTGAGTGTCAGAAAGTGTAGGGGTACTCTTCAGTTCGTAGTACGAGGCTTTTAGGGACTATTTAAAAACTCGATTTAAGAGGGTGTCATTCTAAGTCCCGCTTTTAGCGGGACGAAGAATCTCTGCATCCATTAAGGAGATTCTTCGGTCGCTGCGCTCCCTCAGAATGACAGGTTGGGTTTTTCAACACACCCTTTTAGCCTCGCTATTTCTCAACATTGGCGAACCTGAAAGGTTCGCATTACATATGTAGCGGAACTATTCAGAGTTCCAAATCTGGAAAAGAATAAAAATCACCCATAGGTTCAACTTTTTTGCCAAAAATATTAAAAAGATTCGCATTTTCCCCTTGACAAAAGTTGAATCCAATGCTAAAATATGTGAAAGAATTCACAAAACTATGCGCCGGATCTCAGAATCAACTATACGCAGATTGTCACTCTATTACCGAACTCTGGTGAGTTTGCAGAAGGAGAATTATACTACTATCTCCTCCAGAGAACTTGCCAGAAGGGATAAACTTACTCCAGCCCAGGTGAGGAAGGACCTTTCCTTTTTTGGAAGTTTCGGAACCAGAGGTCTGGGTTACTCGGTGAACGAGCTTAAGGATAAAATCGCTTCTATCTTAGGTCTTTCCAGAACCTGGAACGTGGCTTTAGTTGGTGTAGGAAATGTTGGCTCAGCTTTGGTTTCCTACAAGGAATTTTCCAGACAGGGTTTTATCATAAAAAAGATTTTCGATAATGACCAGAGAAAGATCGGGAGGAATCATAAGGGGATTTTAGTCTCGGATGTTAAGAATTTAGCCAGGGATTTGAAGGAAAACGAGATCGAGATCGTGATTATTGCAGTCCCTGCTTCAGCCGCTCAAAAGATAGTAGATGAGGTAGTTGATGCCGGAGTTCATACCGTTCTAAATTTTGCCCCAACTAACCTTAAAGTGCCTGAAAATGTGGTCCTGCGAACGGTTAATATGGCTATGGAGTTAGAACATCTCTCCTTTGCCCTGACCAATCGGGGGAGAATAAAAGAGCTATAAATCTCTGATCCCTTTAACCAGAAATCCTCCTAATCCCCCTAAGGTAACTAAAACTCCACTCAAAAAGATTATCATCTGAATAGGTAAAAGACCACCTAAAACACCTACCAGGGCTAAAGAGATTGGTCTTAAACCCCCGCTTATGGTTCCCAGAGTGCCAAAAACCCTTCCCTGTTTCTCTTGAGGTATTCTAGTCTGGAAAAATGCTGGCACTAATATATTGGCAAAAGAGAGCCCAAATCCACAAATGCCTAATAAGAAAATGGAAGTCCAGAACGATTCAGAAATTCCGAATAGGGCTAAAAAGATCCCAGCAACAACTATTCCGCTCAATATAAAAACCCCCTTTCTTCTCACTCCTCCGATCATTCCCAGAAAAAGGGAGCCCAATACCATACCAATGGAAATGCTTGAGCCTAACACCCCAAATCCTTCTGCTCCCATTTTCAATATTTTCTTGACCAGAACTGGTATTAGAACCCCCACCGGAGCGATAAAGAAGTTGAGAAGGGAAAATAGGATTACCAGCCCTAATACCCCCGATTGGGTACGAATGAAAGTAAGCCCATCCAGAAGATCATGGAAGAATTTTTTTCTAGCATCTTGAGCAAAAACCTTTTCTGTTTTTATTCTGACAAAAAATATTGCCACAACCGAGATAAAAAAGCTCAAGGCATCTAAAAGCATTACCGTTCCAGTTCCAAAGAGAGCTACCAAGGCACCACTTAAGGCAGGTCCGATAATCCCTAAAAGGTTATTACTCAATTGAGATAAAGAATTAGCTCGAATCAGTTGTTCTTTATCTACAATAACCGGTATAAAAGAGGCTAAGGCTGGATTGAAAAAGGTAGACATAGAAGAAAGGAAGGCGGCGATTATAAATATATGCCAGACCTGTAATTGATTTAAAAAGTAGAGTACTCCGGGAATAATAATCAGTATTCCCCGACCTAAATCCATCAAGATTAAAAGCTTTCTTTTATCTACCCGGTCTACATATGTGCCAGCAAAAGGTCCTAAGATGATAGAAGGTAATGAAGAGCAGATAGCCACTGTTGCCATAGCCGCAGTTGAGCCGGTCTTCTCTAAGACCCACCACATCAGGGCAATCATATAAAGGAAATCACCTACTAAAGAAACGCTCTGTCCCACCCAGATAAAAAAGAAATTCAGATTTCTGAAAATCGAAATTGAGCCTTTTTCTTGAAGGTTTTCCATCTGGTTATTCCTTACGTTTTTAAGAGATTTTCTCCGGTAGCAAAATCGAAAAATAAGACCTTATTCAGGTCAAAAGACAATCCTAAAAAACTCCCCACCAAAAGATTTTCCCTGAACCTTTCCCGGACCACTATCCTTTTCCCTCCGATTTTAAAATAGAGGAAAATCTCCCCACCAGTTGGCTCGATCTGTTCTAACTCTAATTTGAACTCTCCCTGTTCCGGGGATATATTGATATCCTCTGGTCTTATCCCTAAGTAAACCTCTTTCCCCAGATGAGTTTTCAAATCCTTTTCCCATTTTTTCGGGAGTGATAATTTATAATTTTCTTCAAAGATAAATTCTAAGGAATGAGTTAACTTTCCCTTAAGAAGGTTTACAGCAGGTGTGCCTATGAAGGAAGCCACGAAGGTATTTAAGGGAAAGTTATACAACTTAAAAGGTGCTCCAATCTGCTGAATGACTCCACCTTTTAAAACCAGGACCCGATCTCCCAAGGTCATAGCTTCCAACTGGTCATGGGTAACATAGAGGATAGCGGTTTTGAGTTTTTTATGCAGTTTCAAAAGCTCTCCTCTCATCTGCACTCGAAGCATAGCATCTAAATTAGATAGAGGCTCGTCAAAGAGGAAAAGCTTGGGTTTTCTCACTATAGCCCGACCTAAAGCCACCCTTTGTCTTTCTCCTCCGGAAAGGGCTTTTGGTTTCCTTTGAAGAAGTGTTTTTATATCTAAAATGTCAGCGGTTTCAAAGACCCTCTTTTTGATCTCCTCCTTATTGTAACCTCTTAATTTTAAGGGGAAAGCAAGGTTATCAAAGACTGTGAAATGAGGGTAAAGGGCGTAGTTTTGAAAGACCATAGCCACGTCTCTTTGTTTAGCAGGTAGATGATTAACTTTAAGTCCATCCAGATAGATCTCACCGGAATTAATCTCCTCTAACCCAGCTATCATCCGCAGTATGGTGCTTTTTCCACAGCCAGAGGGACCAACCAGGACGAAAAACTCACCCTCCTCCACTTCAAAGTCGATATCCTTCAAGACCTGACTTTTATCGAAAGACTTATTTACCTTTTTGAGCTGAAGCTTTGGCATAATTCAAAATAATTTGATTAATTATATATTTTGAAATTCAGATTGGCAAGGTATTAAACCAATTTTCTTAAAAATTCAGCAATTTGACTTTTTCTTCATCTTGTATCTGAAATTACATTTTTTTCTATGGAAAAGTTCTAAGATTTGCTTGACAAGTGATTTGGAAGCCTTATAATTAAATTGAAGAGCTAAGGAAAATCTCTGGGGTTTTTATGAGTAATTTAAGGTCCTTGTCAAAGATTACCTTAATCCTATTGTTGTTAGGGTCTGGATGTACCTTTAATCATTCCTTCTCTAAAAAGGGATTAGCTCGGGAACAAAAGAAAACCTTAAGCTATCTCAAAAAAGCTGGCGCAAGTCGGGCTGAATTAGATACTCTATCTACTCTTTTAAAAGCTGATACTTCTCAAACAAAAATTCAGAAGCGGATTGATCTTATAACCCAAAGGAAACTATCCCAACTTTCTTTAGAACAGAAGGCCGTCTATTATTCTATTGGAGAAGAGGAGCGTCTGGAATATCTGGCAGCTTCTGATAAAGAGAGATGGATTAAGAAAAGGGAAGATGGATCAGTTAAAAAACTGTGTAGTACTAAGGAAGGGAAAGTCCAGTATTATTCACTTAAGAACCTTCTTTCAAAAGAGGAGCTGAGAGATTTTGTCAAAAAGGATTCTACTGAAAGGGTAGAGTGGCTCAAGAGCTTCTGGGCCAAAAGCGACCCTACTCCGACCACCGAAAGAAACGAATGGGAAGAAGAGTTTAACCGAAGAGTAAGCTATGCTTTAGAACATTTCCATTCTACTTTTGCAGGAAAACTCTGGGATGAGCGGGGCGATGTTTATATTAAACTTGGACAACCGGAGGAACGAAGGTTATCAGTAGGTTACTCCTGGAAAGCTGTGCTGGAGCAGAGCAAGGGCCTGGTCTTTAGTACTGAACGAGAGTATTACAAAACTGAAGGTGAGACTTGGTATTATGTGATTAAAGGAAAAGATGTTTGCTTTCAATTTGAAGAGCTCATTATCGGTTATCTAAGGCTTGTACCTCATAAGGAGGGAAACATTCAGGATCTGGATCTCCTATCCAACTTTCTTGCTCAGAAGGGCGAGCTGAACATGGCTAAGGCTGTATACCATCACGATTACGGGGGTGAGCCTTTAGATTTTGCCTGGGAGGTTATCAAGTTTCGGTCTCTGAATAATATTTATGAAGTTCTGGTTAATATCGGAATACCAACTTACAAATTAGAAAGAGATTCAACCGGTCAGGTTCGCTACAATCAACAAATTGCAGTCAGAGATGAAAAAGGAGAAATCATAAACCGGGATTCTATCAACGTCTGTCAGAGGGTGCCTGATTTTAAGAATCAACTTCTTGTTGATCAGAAAGGATTTCTTTTAACCCCTGGGACATATAATATAGTTCTGGAGGTAAAAGATCAAGGAAGTAAAAGGATTGGTTTATATAAAGAGGAACTTTTCTTGCCCGGTTTTGTCTCTCCGGATTCAATCCAACCCAAGGGCTTAGAACTCAGTCGGGCTATTCTGGCATCAGAGGTAAGAGAAGCCCTACCAGATGAAGAGGAAAGTAAATTCTTTCTAAATGGATATTTGACTATTCCAAATCCGAGTCATATCTTTTTAGTAGAGCAAGAACCAAAAATCAAAGCCTATTTTGAAATCTACAATCTTTTACCTAAAGATGATACATTAAGGTTTGCGACCATTTCTCAGATAATAAAATATGTCAGTAAAGATTCGGCAGTGGTAAGTTCTGATACTATACTGACAATCCATCAAGGTTTTGTTCCAGGAACTACTGCTTACCAGATTTTACCTTTAATCAATTCTCAAGGATTTTATCTTGAGCCCGGCGATTACCTTTGGAGAATTGATGTGGTTGACCTTAATGCTCCCTATAAGGTAGAGAGTATTATTAATAAGTTAAGAATCATCAAAGGCTAAACATAATAAAGCGACGTCTCTTAGGATTTTTTAAATTGTTAGAGAAAGTAGGTAATAATTAACCTGAAATGATGATTTAATAAAATATTTAGAGAAAATCAAGATTAACACTTTTTCCATATCTTGTGTATGAAATTAAGTATTTTACTACATATAGATATAAAGTGTGTTAATTTAAAGATTTAACAAAAAGTTTTAAGATTTTGCTTGACAATATATTAGGATAGGCTAAATTATAGATGAGACGAGGGGATGTTCTTTGCTGGGTTAATCTAATTATTGATTAACTTACCCCTCAATACCTGTTTTTTGAAAAGGGACTTTAGAGTTTAATTTAGTTAAAGCGGTCTGATTGAATTTTTAAAAGATTCCGAGTGTTTTAATCTGTCTTTAATTGCTCAGATTTTGAACAGAACAAGGAGGTGATGTGATGGAGCTGAAAAAACTAATACTGGAGGTGGAGGAGTTAGAGGAGAAGATTGCTCCTTTAGCATCAGCTAGCGGTCAATAGTAAGCTGTTTTTCCTGTTACTTTCTTAAAACGATAAGTAGCACCTCCTATAGGAAGACCACCCAGCTCCTGGGTGGTCTTGTTTTTTTATATTTTTCGTTGGGGGTTAAATTTTCTTCGTTTAGCGGATAAAAACTTTTTGGACTACCCCCTATATTCCTCGAAGGGCGAAATATTTTGATTCTGAGCTGATTTCGTGCAGGATCACTAATATTTGTTAAGCATGATTTTCTAATGAACAGGGGGGATATCGTTATATAAATAGTGAAGAATTAAACTCTGGTGGATTAGCTTTCCAATTTTTTAGGAGGTCTAAAGGTTTCCATTATAGAATGAGTCAAACGAAAAAAAGACCCAGATCGGGGATAGCTCCCGAAATACAACCTGGGTCTTTCGGTTAGTAAGTTCTTTGAGATTTTTTAGAAATGCAAAATCTTTTACTCCTCTTCTTTTTCTAAAAGGAGATTTCTCATTAGCTCGTCGATCCTTTCGATCCTGAAAGGCTTGGCTAAATATCCATCTGCTCCCTCTATCAGGGCTTTGTCCTCCGGGTAGGCGCTGGAGTATGCGGTTATCATAATCACCGGGGTTTTCATATCCCCTTCCTTAATCTTTTTCATCAAGCTGATTCCATCCATATAGGGCATCTTAATATCAGTGATGACTAAATCGAAATGCTCTTTCTGTAAAATCTCCCAGGCTTTTTCTCCGTCCTCTGCGGCCGTAGAGAGATAGTCTAAAGAAGAAAGGGTATCGATGAGCATATTTCTCAATACCTCATCATCATCCACCACTAATATTCTCTTAAGGCTTTTCTTGTTTTCGTCCTCAGGTTTTTTACGACCTAATAGATTCTCAATTGCCTCTTCCATCTTTCCGATACGGAACGGCTTGGCTAAGAAACCATCCGCTCCTTTCTGCAGAGCTTGTTCCATAGTATAGTTGTAATTATAACCGGTGATTAGAAGAACTGGCAGGTTTGGGTCCTTGGATTTAATGGATTCCACCAGAGAAAAGCCGGTCATTTTGGGCATTCTTATATCAGCAATTACAAGGTCCATCTTCTGCTGATCTATAAGGTTCAAAGCCTCTTCCCCATCCTTGGCTCCGAAAGTATTATAGCCTAAAGCAGATAAAGTATCGATCATTAGCTGCCGAACCTTCTCCTCATCATCCACTATCAAAACTTTAGTCCCTTGATTCATAAAGACCTCTACTTTGTAGGTGTAAACTTATGTCTCCATATCTTTTTATCGTATTTTTTGGGAATTACTTTAAGGAGAATAAAAAAAAATTAAGGAGAGGTTTTCAGGAACGGATCAAATTCAAGACCTCAGATTTCTTTTGTTCCATTAACTCTTTAGAATCTGCCTCTAAGTTCAGGCGAATCAAGGGCTCGGTATTGGAAGGTCTCAGGTTAAACCACCAATCTGGATATTCTATAGTGAGTCCATCTAAGTGGTCGAACCTGGCATTTTTATAATAAGATTCGATATTTTTAAGTTTTTGGGGAATATCCCCGACCCGGGAATTTATCTCCCCGGTTCTGAAATAAGGGTCGATTGAGCTTACCAGTTGAGAGAGTGGTTTATCTTCTTCAGAGAGAAGCTCCAGGCAGACCAGAAGGGCTATCAGACCAGAATCAGCATAGAAATTTTTTCGGAAGTAAAAGTGTCCCGAATGTTCTCCTCCGAAAATGGCGTCATGTTTTTTCATCAAAGGTTTTATCAGGGCATGTCCAACTGGAGTGCGGATACCCTTTCCGCCGTTCTGCTCGATTATTCGTGGAACGATTCTGGAGCAGGTTAGATTATATAATATGGTTGCCCTTTTTTCCTTCTTCAATAAATTCTTGGCTACCAGAGCGGTTACCAAATCTCCTCCTAAGGGAGAGGCATTTTCATCTACCAGGAACATCCGGTCTGCATCTCCATCAAAAGCCACACCTAAATCTGCCTTTTCCTCTAAAACTTTCTGTCTTAAGGGAGCGATGTTCTCCGGCTCTATAGGGCTGGGGGGATGGTTGGGAAAAGAGCCATCTAATTCGAAGAACATCGGAATAACCTGACAGGGAAGATAAGAAAAAAGCTCTGGCAAAATCTTGCCAGCAATTCCGTTCCCAGCATCGATTGCTATCTTGAAGGGTTTGATCTTTTGTGGCTGGATGAAAGAGAGAAGATGCTGGATATAGTCAGCCTGAACATCCTGATTTCTTATTTCCCCTTTTTTCTTTGTAATTAGAAATTTACCTTTAAGGATAATCTCTTTGATCTGCTCAATCCCCTCTTTTCCGCTTAGAGGGACCGCCTCTTTTTTACACATTTTCATACCGTTGTAATCTTTAGGATTATGTGAGGCAGTTATCATAATCCCGGAATCGTATCCGAATTTCCCTACTGTAAAATAGAGGGCATCAGTACTGCATAAGCCGATATCGATTACATCTGAACCGGATTCAGTTATCCCTTGAACGAGACTATTCCTTAAGGCTTCTGAGGAGAGACGCATATCCCTGCCCAAAACTACCTCATTGGGCTTAAGGTATTTGACAAAAGCCTTACCGATCAGGTAGGTAGCCTCCTCATTTAACTCCCCGGGGTATATCCCTCTTATGTCATAAGCCTTGAAGATTACTGGATTTAACTTTCCACCAGAAGCTTTTCCTTTTAATTGCATCCTCTCCTCCAGACAAAATAATTATAAAGAAAAAAATCATCCTTGTCAAATTTTTCTCTTAGTATCTTTTAACTTTACGATTTTTCAGCAGATTAGGGGATAGATGAAACCTCTTAAAATGGTAGGGGGAAAAAGAAACCCTGATATCTGCTACTGAAGAATCGATAAACTCAGCTTTGAGGAAGATCGGTTAAAGGGTAGTCTTTTTCTTTAAAGTTATCGGCCTACCATCGTCTGGGAGAGCATTTTTATATCGGAGAGGAGCTTTAGCTTCTCTTCTTCATCAAGATAGCTTTGTTTAAGCTCTGGGTCCTCGATATTCTGGCTTAAATTCTTGATGAGCTTGCCTGCTTTTTCATACTCATTAAATGCTCCTCCCAGGTTATTTTTCAAAAAGTTTAATTTCCCTCTAAGGTAATGAGTTCTCCAGATAAGTTCAAGTTTGTTTAATTTTAATACTTTCTCCAAGACCACTTCTGAATATTTCAAAGCCTGATTATAATTTCCCTGTTGAAATTCTTTACAGAGGAGAAGAAAATAATATTCGGGTTCAATCAGGGAAAAACTACTTTGGTCGATGATCTTCTTAGCTTTCTCCATAAATATTTCAAACATCTGATATTGGTTTGAGTTCAGATAGAGCCAGGCAAAATCTAAATTTAAGTTGAGCTTATCCTCTAAAGAATTCAACTCCTCAGCCAATTCTAATGAATTTTTATGCAATTTTAAAGCTTCAGCAACCCTTTTCTTTTTTCTTAAAAGTATTCCTTTTAAGCGTCCAACTGTTATCTGGGTTCGTTTATCATTAATTGCCCTTGATATCTCCAGAGCTTCTTCTAAAAACCGATTTGCATCTTCATAACGGTTTAACAAGAAGAATAACCTTCCCAGAGAGATAAGGACTGAAACTTTCAATTCTTTATCCTTTATTTCCTCGGAAAGTTTTAGAGCTTCTTGCAATTGAGCTAAAGCCTTCTGATAGAAACCTGTTTCCAGATCTAGGTTAGCCAAGTTCTTTAATAAATAGCCAATCGGCTGCTGGAAACCTATTTCCCGGGCTATCTCTAAACCCATATTGGCATAGCTTGTAGCTTTCTCATACTCCCCCAACTTGAAGTAACATTCACTTAAATTCACTGTATTTATGGAGATCTCCTTTTTATTTTCTATTTCCTGGTTTAGTTTTAAAGAATCAAGGTAGTATTGAATAGCTTGGGAATAAAAACCTGAGAAATAGTCAACTAACCCTAAGTTGTTCAAGGTCCTTGCAATCTCCTCCTTATTTTCCAATTCTTTTTTTATCTCCAGAGATTCTGTGTAATATCTTTTGGCATCAAAATATTGATGTAAATAGAGATGAGTATTGCCCATATTATTTAAAGTGGAGGCTATATCAGACTTGTTATCCAGAGATCGTTGAATTTCCAGAGCCTCCCCAAACGATTCTAAGGCTTTTTGATATTGTGAGTCTATCCAGTAGATATTCCCGATATTATTAAGGGTGTGGGCTATCTCCTCATAATCCTTCAGATCTTGGAAAATCTCCCTGGCTTTTACTAAGCAGGCCAGACCATTTTGAAAGTCGTGTTTCAGCCTGAAGAGATCTCCCAAGTCTTTATAAGTCTCAGCGATTAATCTCCGATTTTCTGAAGGATCCGCTATTTTTAGAATCTCTTCATAGTCCTTTTGAGCCTGTTTTAGCTCGCCTATGTTTTTCAACAGGTTGCCCCTTTGCATAAGGGCTTGAGAAATCCTTTTTTCTCTTTCCTTTTCTTCAGGAAATTTTTCCGCAGCTTCTAAGGTTTTATTGAGATATCTTAAGGCTTGAGGATAGTCTAAATCCTTCTGGTTTTTGACAGCACATTGAAAAGAATATTCAAAAGCTTTTTTGTAATCATCGCTTAAAATAAAATGATGGGCAACTGTCTCGGTCTCGATCTCTTCTCCCTGAGATTTTCTTTCCTCCAGGTGATAAGCCAGTTTGCAATGAAATGGCTCTTTCTCTGTGTTGAAATTCTTATAGATCAAGGACTGAAGAACAGGACTGGCAAAATTATATACCAGAAAGGAGGATTTCTTTTGAGTCTGTATCAGAATCCTATCCTTTAAAAGGACGAAAAGTGTTTCAAAGATTTTCTCCTCATCATATCCGGTTAAGAATTTTATAGATTTCAGGTCGAACTCTGTCCCGATTAAAGCTGTCAGGTTCAGGAAGCTCAAGACCTTCTCAGGATATCTTTTTAGATTTCCCAAAATGGTCTTCTCGATATTATCCGGAATCTCAAGCTCCGCTAAGAGTTTTTTCTCTAATCTGAACGAACCTTTTTCAAAGTAGAGAACCTTCTTTTCAAAAAGGTATCTTAAAATCTCCAGAGCAAAAAGCGGAACTCCAGAGGAATTATGATAGATGAAGTCAAGCAGGGATTTTGAGATAGTCTTCTCTGCTAACTTTTGGGATAAAAGCTCCTCTAATTCCTTCAGGGTCAAGGGAGGTAGCCTTAGAAAGAGGAACTGGCTTGTGCTGGTAAGGCGGTTGATCAGAGATTTAAGTTTACCCTGCGGGTCTAAGTCGTTTTCCTGTAGTGTTCCGACTAAGAAGAGCTTGGATCTATCCAGGGTTTTGGTTAGCTCCTCTATGAAACTGAAACATCCTTCTCCCATCCAGTGAAGGTCTTCGAAGGCTAAAACAAAAGGGAAAAGATTAGTAGCCTCAAAAAGAAAGGATGATAGTCTATCCAGCTTTAAACTTCCCTGGTTTTCTTGATCTGGAGTTGCAGTTAGGAATAATTTAAAATCCTCCTCATATTTCTGGCACAGTGGTGGAGAGAGCTGTTGAAAGAAAGGCCAGATTTTTCTGAAAAGCTCCTTCAGGGGTTGTAAAGGATAGGTTTCTTCTTTGGGACAATCGATCTGGACAAAAAGGGTCCCTTCAAGCTGGCTTTCTTTTTTGAGATACTTTAACAGGGTAGATTTCCCTGTTCCTAACCCTCCTTCGATTAAAAACATCCTGCCAGCATTAGAGAGAGACTCTTTTAATTCTTTTTGCAGAATCTGATATTCTTTTTCCCGGGCAAGGATTTTGCCACCGTAAAGCTGGTTTATATAGGAACTCTTTTCAGCTCCCCAGAGGGGAAAAGTTACGATCTGGGAGAGCTTTTCTTTTAGCTCTGAGATATTCTGGAAACGGTCTTCAGGTTTTTTTTGTAAAAGTTTCAACACCAGAAAATCCAGCTCCCCAGGTAGTTTGGGTCTGAAAGTAGATGGAGATGGGGGGGGGTTTTCTAAATGATTAGATCTCAAAACCAATGGATCTTCAGAAGCAAAAGGAAGCTTAGAGGTTAAAAGCTCAAATAAGATTATTCCCAGGGAATAAAGATCAGCTCGCTGGTCAATTTTTTTGCCAAGCCAGACCTCTGGAGCCATATAATCAGGCGTTCCTTCAATTTGATCTGAAGCTTGATAAAAGGAGGTTCGAACCAGCCCGAAATCCAGGAGTTTCACAGAGAAGATAGCGGGAGTTAATTTAAAGTTGGAAGGTTTTAAGTCAGCGTGGATTAAATTTTGTGAGTGGAGGCATTCTAAGATATCACAGATCTGCCAGATGATCTTGTAAAACCTATTTAAATCTGGCTGGGCAATTTCTGGAGATAATTCTTCACCTTCTACCAGCTCCATGGTGTAGAAAGCTTTTTTTTCTCTGGTATAGCCAAAGTCATATACTTCCACTATTCCTGGATGAGATAGCTCTGAGGTTAGCCTGAACTCCTGCTTGAATTTCTCCAGACTATTTTTTTCTTCACCGCCAAAGGCAGTGTGGAGTTTTAGGGCTATCTTTTTTCCCTCCCAGAGGTCAAAAACCTCAAAAACCACCCCTAAGCCACCCTGGGCTAACTTTTTTATAATCTGATATCGAGGAGTTATAAACTTTTTTTCTTCTAACATAGCCGGAATAGTTTGTTAAAGGAGAAGGGGGGTGAAATTATAACTTTTTTATTGGTCTTAGACTTAAAGATAAAATTTAAGGAGAGATGGTGGGAAAGCTGATCAAAAAGGTGGTTCCTTTTCCTACCTGGCTTTCCACTTTTATCTCCCCTGTATGGTTTTTGATAATCTTCTGACAGGTAACCAGTCCCAGACCATGACCTTCTCTTTTGGTGGAGAAATGCGGCTCGAAGATCCGGCTTAAATTCTCTGGTGGTATTCCTGGTCCGTTGTCTTCTATTTTCACCCAGACCTTTTTCTCCAGCGGTTTATACTCACAGGAAATCAAGATCTCTCCTTTTCCCTCTGGCTTGGATCTGATGGCTTCGGCCGCATTGTTCAACAGGTTTAAGAAAACCTGCTGAATCTGTCCTCCATCTAACTCTAACAGAGGAAGCTCCGGATCAAAGTAAGCGTTGAGTTTTATCTCCGAGAATTTACTCTGAGGTTTCAAGGAAAAGAGGAGGTCCTCTACTAAATTTTTCAGATCATACTTTTCCACCTGAGTTTCCAGTTTAGAGAAATCCATCAGTCCATCAGTGAAACGCTTCATAGTGTCAACGCTTTCTAAGATGGCTTTAGAATTTGTGGTGGCTTTATCCAGTTCTCCCTTCTTCAAATGCAGAGGAAGTAGCTCGGCATTATTCAGGATTATAGTAAGGTAATTATTTAACTCATGTCCGATAGAAGCCGCCATTTCCCCTGTGGCTACCAGCTTTTCGGATTGGATCAGCCTTTTTTCTAAGAGTACCTTATCGGTTATATCCTCCACCACTAAGATTAAACCCATAATTCGATTTTCTACGTTCTGCAGGGGACTAACCTTCAAGGACAGGACTAACTCTTCTTTTTCGAACTTATAAAAAGACTTAGCCTCTTCGTAAGGCTGACCGGTATAGAGAACCTGATAACAGATCTTCTTCCACTTATTCCTCTCTTCTGTAGGAATTAAATCTAAAATGGAGACCTGGCTTAAGGACAAATTAATTGACTCCTCTCTCCAGCCGGTCTTCTTGAAAATCTCTTTAGAGGCCTGGTTAGCTATGGTGATCTGAAGACTGTTATCCACCACGATCAGACCAATCGGGGTACGGCTAACTACGTTTTCGTTATAGATTTTCAGAGCTAAAAGATTTTCGTAGAGTTTGGCGTTCTCGATAGCTATGGCTGCCTGTCCAGCAAAAAGCTCAAAGAGATGAAGGTCGCTCTGTAAAAACACGTTACTTTTGGAGGAGTTGTCCAGGTATAAGATCCCGACGACCTTCTCCTTGCTTTTAAGGGGGACACACATAATCGATTTCAGATTGAGTTCTAAGATGCTTTTCTGTTTGGAGAACCTTTCATCGTTCAGAGCATCGCTGGTATAGGTCGACTCAGCATTTGAGGCTACCTTATTAGCGATGGACATACTTATCCTGAAATCTTCTTTGTTCAAGGATTCCTTGGAGATATTGTGAGCGGTTTTGAACTGAAGCTCTCCGGTATCATCTAAAAGCATCAGAAAGCCTCTTTCCGCTCTTAACAGGGAAACTGCTTTTTTCATCACGGTCTGGAGGATGTCATCCAGCACCAGCGAGGAGTTGATAGCCTGGCTAACCTCTAAGAGGGCTTCTAAATCATCATTTTTAAATTTTCCTGAATTATTATTCTGTAAACGGGGGTGTGCGGTTTGAACTTTCTGGAAGAGGCTCTCCATTTCCTCTAAGGCGGTTGGTCCCTTTTTGGGAACCTCAGTATTACTCATTTCCCTCCTCCATTCCCTCTTCTAAAATTAGAGTTTTACAAATGTAAAATTCATTTATTTTTATCGGCAGAAAAAACTTTTTTATAATCAAAAAATGATGGGAAAATCAAGATTCACTTATGTAAATCGGTAAACCACCCTACCCTCAAAGTAGGTTTAGAGCACAATTGAACCATCAGGTCGGGCAGGTGTGCCCGACCTACGTGATTAAATGTGACCGTCGGGTCCCCCTGACCCGACGGAAACCATATCGGTATTCCCGCCTTGCCTGCAAGGCGGGTGTATGATTGTAGTTGTCCAATTCATTGGACTTATTTTGGCTAGATAAATCGAGCAACTACGTTTTAGGCATCCATTGGATGCACTACAAATTAAATTAGGTAGCCTCATCTTGTTCTCAAGATGGGTCAATCTGGAGTGCGAACATTTAGGTTTGCCAAAAAAAAGTAAAGCTGAAGCTTTACACTCCAATATGTTGGTAGACCCACCTTGCCCACAAGGTGGGTTTATAATTGGTTAGAAAAATAGTCTTTCAAAGCCTGGCGGTTAGATTGGAAGGCGATGTTTTGAGGGATATTATTTACAGAGAAAAATTCAGCCTCTGAAACATCATCTCCGGGCTTAAGCTCTCCCTTGAGAATTTCTCCTGAATATACTATCAGAATTGCTCTGGTTCTGGGGTCATCTGAGCCTGAGTAAACTTTGAATAGTCCGGTTAATTTCACCTCTAAGTTAGTCTCTTCTTTTGTCTCTCGCAGAGCACAACTTTCAGGAGATTCACCATATTCTATAAACCCAGCCGGCAGGCTCCAGTTCCCTTTATAAGGGTTATATTTTCTTCTGACTAAAAGGACTTTACCTTCTTTTTCGATTATTACTCCTGCAGCCGGGGCTGGATTACGATATAAGACGAATCTGCATACTGGACAGACTTTTCTCAAGTTGTGGTCTATCATCT
>CAZMZF010000036.1:0-18178 GCA_964570765.1 uncultured Ignavibacteria bacterium | reverse complement strand
CCATCCATTACGGCTGTCATCTTTTAAAACCGAGTGAGATAATGAGAGTGGATGACCCGGACCATCCTTCTATCTTAGAGAATCTATTTGAAGCTACCGGAGCAGAGACCATAAAACATGAAAAACAGGTCTTATGCTGTGGCAAAGCCTGTACGCACGAAGAAATCCCGGAGAAGATGACCTTAGATGTATTAACTTCAATTAAAAGTTCCGGAGCTGACTGCATGGGATTGATCTGCCCCACCTGCTTTGACGAGTTCGATTTAGGACAGATAAAACTTTCCCGTAAATTCTCAGTCGATTTAAACGTTCCTATAATCTATTACTTCCAGTTCTTGGGACTCTCCCAGGGGCTTTCGCCTGAAGATGTCGGCTTGCATCTGCACAAGACCAAAGCAGATGAAATGCTGAAAAAGATAAATTAATTAAGTAGAGACGCATTGCATGCGTCTCTTATATTAGCAAGATTTATAAAAAACGTAGGGGAGCCCCTTCCCTTGACTCTGCTCAGGACGGTGACAGTTCGATTTCTCTCACTGTCCCTGAGCAATGTCGAAGGGAGCTTGCCGAACTGTGTGGGCTCCCGAAAAGCGGGAGGGGACCCCGATAAATCGGGATTTCGCAAAGCTCAACAATCCCCTCCCCTACAAAAAACAACTTGAAATCACAATCTGTGAGCTCAAGTTCAGGTAGGGGTGTATTGCAATCCGAATGGATCCATTCTGGATACGCCCCGGCGGTATCAAAAGAGGTGACTTATGCTTGAGATAAAAACCATCTCTTCGGATAATGTTTCAGACCTATATGCCCTCTGCACTCCTCCTAAGGAGGAATATCAAAAAGCCTCAAAGGAATCAGCAGATTTCTTCTTAGAAAAACAAAAAGTTGGCTGGCAGGGATTAGTTCTGTATGACGGTCAAAACCCTGTAGGTCGGGCTGAATTCCATCCTTTAGAAGAATCCTTCAATGCCATCAGCGGAGATAATCTCTATTTTATACCCTGCTTCTGGATTAAACCTGAATATGAGAAAAAAGGATGTGGCAAAAGATTGATGGAGGAAGTCTTAAAAATGACCCTTAACCGAAAAGGTGTAGCAATCGTTACCGCATCTGGCTGGATGCCCCAGGAGTTTTTCTTGAAATTCGGTTTTGAAAAAATTCAGGAGAAGGGAACAGTTCAGCTTTTATTAAGAAAAAACCAGAAAGATGCTTCCTGTTACTGGTTCGGGCCATCCTTTGCACCGCAAAATCAAAAAGACCGGATAAATGTCGATGTAGTCTATAACCTGAGCTGTCCTTATATTGTAGCTAACTGGCGCAATCTCATAAGAAAAGCCAAAGAGATAACCGATAAACTCGAACTTAATATCTATCAACAAAAAGATAGAAAAGACTTAGAGAGATACGGAGAGGCAAACATCTATATAGACGGAGAAATGCCTTTTTTCGGACCAGCAAGTGAAGAGGATATTGAGAGGATAATCAAAGAGCACCTGAAGAGAAAAGGACTTTAGAAATAGTTTTTGTAGGGGAGGGGTTCATCCCCTCCCGCTTTATATTCAGATTAGAATTCGGATAAAACGGATGAATAAAAAAACAAAAATGGTTCTGATCGTAAATCAGCTCGTTGGCTTGATCGGCTTAGATGAAATTTTTGATGAGCTTTATAAATCCAATCCTGCGAATCCAAATTCTGATCATAAACTGGAAAAAGAAATTGGTAAGAAATTAGTTACATTAACCCGAAAAGAAAATTACATCCCTTCAAAGCAAGAGGAAATTTATGCTTCTGCTCTGCTCAGAGAATATTCAATATATTATCAGAAAAAAATAAGTGGGGTAAATGATGTAGGGGCATCCCGCCAAGGCGGAACTGTGCCCCTACCATACGACACCTATCAGGGAATTCTCAGGGAAACAATCCCCTGGTATCCAACGGTGTATGAAGAAAAATGCGATGGCTGTAAGAAATGTTATGATATGTGCCCGCAGAAAGTCTATTTCTGGGATAAGAAAACAAATAAGCCTAAAGTGGTCAATCCTTTTGCCTGCGTAGTTGGATGCTCTGGCTGCGCTGAGATCTGCAAACTGAAAGCCATCAGCTTCCCACCCTTAAGCATTTTAGACAACCTTAAATCTCATTAAAACTGTAGGGGCGACCCTATCCTTCGGCTTTGCTCCCTTCGGTCTGAGCCTCAGGGTCGAAGACAAGACGGTGACAGTTCGATTTCTCTCACTGTCCCTGAGCAATGTCGAAGGGAGCTTGTCGAATCGTGTGTTCGCCCAGATGTCATAACATCCGACCATCGTGGCGGACAATTTTAATCGTAGGGCAAGGCTTTAGCCTTGCAATTTTTTAAAGATTCGTGACGTGATCCTTTCAGGGTAGCTTAATGTAAAGCGTATTACCACACTCCTTCATAGATTGTTCGTATAAAGATAAGGTAGAGAATTATGAAAAAGAGAGTGCTACTATTTTCTATATTATTTTTATTTTTCATGGCTGGATGTGAAGAGGAAGAACAGATAAAAGGACAGAGAGAGCTCGAAATCAGATATTATAACGGTAAAAAATTATCTATGATAAAAGACTTCAGGGAAAACTCCATCAAAGGACCTCAACATATTGATAAAGACAAATACCGACTTGAAATTACTGGACTGGTCATTAATCCAAAAACCTACACTTATGACGAGATGATAAACAACCACAAATCATACAAACAACTGGTTGAGTTAAATTGTGTGGAGGGATGGAGTGTGAATATCCTCTGGGAAGGGGTTCTGGTTAGGGATTTGTTAGCCGAAGCTCAGGTCTTACCCAGAGCAAAGGTGGTCATATTCCATTCTTATGAGGGATATTCAACTTCTTTCCCCATTGATTACATTATGAATAACGATATAATTATGGCATACAGAATAAATAATGTTACTCTGCCAGCAGAAAGAGGTTTCCCTTTTCAACTTGTGGCACAGGGTAAGTGGGGATATAAGTGGATAAAATGGATAACCAGAATCGAGCTGTCTGAGGATACAAATTATCGGGGATACTGGGAGCAAAGGGGCTATTCTAATAATGGAAATTTGAATGAGGATTTTTATGAAAAGTAAAGCTGGAAGGGGTAGGTTTTAATCCTGCTCCATAATGTAACTATTCCCTCTCCTTTTTAAGGAGAGGACAAGAGTGAGCTTAAGAATAGCATTTCCGTCGGATCAGGGGAGCCGACAGTCCCGTTGGGACACTTTATAGAAAGTAAATCCTGGTAAAATAGCGGTGTAATATTTTACACCTTTCGGTGTAATTGAAGTTTGAAGTATAAAACTTTCAGTATGTAATTTTTAAAGCAAGAAAAAGCTCTTTCATTTATTTTCCAAAATCTTAAAATTATTTTCTAGTTATTTTCAAAAATCTATTGAGTCAAGCAAGAAAGTTGTTTAAGAAATTTTAAAATAATATTATATTATCATTAAAGCTGGAATGATTGATAATTTTCATAAGTGAAGGAGAAAATAAATGAACGAAAGATTTAAAGATTTGAGGAGCAAAATAGATAGACTTTTAAAAGAAATAGAAGAATGTATAGAAAAAAAGAATGTTTTTGAGTCTTCTAATAGAGTTGAAGAAGCACGAAATTATTTAATAGAACTTAGGAAAGAAATGGAAATAGGAAAAGAAGTAGATAAGACTGTAGAACGAAGATTGAGAGGATTAATTGAATACCGGGCAAAAGGAATTGATGATATTTTATCAAAAAGAGAAGCAGGTAAAAAAGAAGATGGAAATATAGCTTTCAAATGTAACTGGAATGATATGTACTACAAAGCAGTCTGTAGCGAAGAAGCTTATGAATTTAATATCGGAGAAGGAAAGGCATGGTGTAATATATCGGAAGGCAAGTGTAGAGAATACATAAACAAAGAACTTTCAATAAAAAATCCTCCTTGCTATGAAAGCATTGCTCTAAAAGGGATGTATTTTGGTGCTGGTTGGGACCATACTGGTGAAACAGAAAAACCCAGGCATATTCATAGCACACGAGAAGGTAGAATGGCAATGTTAACAACAAGACCTCCAGGTACAGAAGAAAAGGATAGATTGGTCATAGGATGTTTATATATATCGAAAGTTATCGATGATCCAGGGAAAGAAACTATTATTTATGGTGACAAAGAAAAATCAATTGAAGTAGATTATGATGAAATAAAAGTCAAATTTTGGAAGTACTACAATAATCCCGGAGCTCCGGATCAGATATTATGGGCTTCAGGATTATTCAGATATATCAGTGATGAAACAGTATTAAACATTCTAAAAGATATTGGAGAAAAATACAATAACTCTAATAGGAATACAAAAAATATAATAGATCTTATAATGTATTATGAAGAAATTATCAATAACAAGAAAAGAATGAATTGAATCCTTTTAATTGAATAAGAGTTTATTTTCTTAGTCGGGTCAGGGATCCAATAGACATAAGAAAAACTATTTCTTCTCTTCTTCTCCTATGGATCCAACTTCGGATTTAATCCTTCTCACCGAGTTTGACTGGCACTTGGGACAAGCACGTTCCACTAAAGGACCTTTGGGGTCAAAGGGCATTTTGAACTCATGCCCACAGCGTAAACATTTGAATCTGGCTTCTTCTGGCATAGGAAAGACAGTTTAAGAGTTTAGGAGTTTAAAAGTTTATTTTAGCATCGTCACGGATGATGCACTGCATATCAAGGGCAGGCACGGGGGCCTGCCCCTACAATATATCCACGTTCACATCCTTCTCTTTTTTTTACCTTGAACCTTTGAGCCTTTAAACCTTTGAACTTTTGAATATTCCTTCTTCTATACGGCGGCTTTGGCTATCACCTTCACCTTCTTCGTCCCTTTTGGTTTAAGGTCAGACAGGGCTTTTTTGGTGAACTCTATTTCCTCCTTGGTAACTATCTTCCTCATCTCTTCCATCACTCTCATCACCCGGGCAAATTTCTGCCCTTCAGCCGCACTAATCCATTCCAATTGCAGTCTTTCCGGACGAATCCCTTTTTTCTCAAGTTTATCCCAGAGCCTTTCCACTCTTCTTTGAGTCCACCTATTCGCATCGATATAATGGCAATCTGCAAAATGGCACCCGGAAACCAAAACAATGGGAGCACCCTTCTGGAAAGCATATAAGACGAACTGTTCATCCACCCTGCCAGAGCACATCGTCCTGATCAACCTGGATGTAGGGGGGTACTGCAATCTGGAGATTCCTGCCATATCGCCACCTGCATAGGAGCACCAGTTACAGGCAAAAACCACGATCTTCTCTTCAGGGTTTTCCTCTAAGATTGCATCTATCTGAGAAAAAATCTGTTTATCGGTAAAATGCCGCATGGTAATCGCACCAAAAGGACACTCTGCTCCACAGGTTCCACATCCGGCGCAAGCCGCTTCAATTATCTCAGCTGGAATTTTCTTTTCACGATCGACAATTATTGACTTAAAAGGACAAGCACGGTAGCAGATCTCGCAAGCAGTACACATATCCTTATCTACAATTGAAGTGATGGCCTCAACTGTCAGTTTGTCTGAAGCTAAGATGATTCCTGCCCTTGCCGCTGCGGCTGAAGCCTGGGTTACGCTATCCTTTACATCTTTAGGAGATTCAGCTACTCCTGCGAAGAATACCCCTTTGGTTGGAGCATCTATGGGCTTTAATTTGGGATGAGACTCTAAATAAAATCCATCTGCGGTCCGGGATAAAGTCAGTAACTGCTGGACAGGATCTCCCTCCCACCTGGGGTTAAACCCAATAGATAATACCAACATCTCTAAATTATGTTTTTCTATCTTCCCGGTAGTAGTGTTCTCTACAGAAAGCAGAAGATTTTTAGTTTTAGGATCTTCCTCTATATCGCCAGGAATTCCTCGAATATATTTTACTCCTGCCTCCTTGCTTCTTTTATAAAGGTCTTCAAACCCCTTGCCAAACGCCCTTATATCCATATAGAAAACCCTTGCCTCTATGTCCGGATAATGGTCTTTTAATAGAACTGTATCCTTAACCGTATTCATACAGCAGATATTACTGCAGTAAGGGTTTCCTCTTTTCTCTGAGCGGGAGCCTACGCACTGGATAAAACCAATAGTTTTAGGGGTTTGGTGATCTGTGGGTCTGATGAAATGCCCACCAGTTGGACCTCCGGCGCAGATCAACCTTTCAAATTCAAGACTGGTAATTACGTTCTCAAAGCGAGTGTAACCGTATTCATCTAATTGAGCAGGGTCATAAATATCTAAGCCTGTAGCGGCGATTATCGCCCCTACTTCTACATCGATTATCTGATCCTGCATATCATAATCGATACACTTTTTCTCGCATACCTCCACACATTTTCCACAGGCAATAGGATTATTCCCCAGACAATCATTCATATTTATCAGATAGGAAGAAGGGACTGCTTGAGCAAGTTGAATATAAATAGCTTTGCGCGAGGAGAAACCCATCTGGTATTCGTCTGGAACTGCTACTGGACAAACCTTAACGCATTCTCCGCAGGAATTGCACTTGGTCTCATCCACATACCTGGCTTTTTTCCTGATCTTCACCTTGAAATTTCCGATATAACCTGAGACTTTTTCAACTTCACTATAAGCGTAGAGCTTAATCTTTGGATGTCGACCGACATCCATCATCTTCGGTCCCAGAATTCATATTGAACAGTCCATCGTGGGATAGGTTTTATCAAGCTGTGCCATTATCCCGCCAATGGATGGCTCCTTTTCAACTAAATAGACCTGATAACCTGTATCCGCCAAATCTAAGGCCGCCTGAATTCCAGCCACTCCACCACCGATGACTAAAGCTTTATTAGTAACCGGAACTTCTTTTTCAATCTGTGGCTCTAAAAACCTTGCCCGCGCAACTCCGACTTTCACCATATCCTTCGCCTTATCAGTGGCGCCTTTTCTATCGTGCAGATGCACCCAGGAACAATGCTCTCTCAAATTTACCATCTCCAGTAGATATGGATTTACACCCACATCTGCCACGCAGGCTCTGAAAGTAGGCTCATGCATTCTGGGAGAACAGGAAGCCACCACTACCCGGTTGAGATTATTCTCCTTGACATATCTTTTAATCTCATTCTGCCCCGGGTCCGCACAGGTATATTTATTCAAAACCGAAACTTTGACATCCGGCAAAGTCTCTGCAAATTTCCTGACTTCTTCGCAGTCTAAGGAGCCAGCGATATTCAGCCCGCATTCACACACGAAAACCCCGATCCTCAACTCCTCTGCCACTTCTATTCACCTCCTATGGCTAAAGCCAAAAGCGTAGTTAAGTCTATAATTTCAATTTTTAGTTCTTCTTTCTTTTTTTCCTTTTCTTTTTCTGAACCAGATTGAGCACATTTAAAATGAATCTGGCATTTTGGGCAGGCAGTAACCAGAATCTCAGCTCCGGTTGATTTTGCTTCTTTTAACCTCTCATCCTGAATCCTTTTAGAAAAAGCATCACAGTTTATCCAGCCAGCAGTTCCACAGCAGATTGCCTTAGGTCCGCTTCTTTTCATCTCTTTAAAGTCTACCCCTTTAATGCTGTTAATGACCTTACGCGGAGCTTCATATATATTCATAAACCTTCCCAATCTGCAGGGATCCTGGAAGGTAACTTTTTTCTCAAGTCCCTTTATTTTTATCTGGGGTAATCTTTCAGCTAAAAACTCGGAGATATGCATAACCTCATAATCAACTTTTCCCACCAAATCCGGATAATTGATCTTCAGAGTCATATAACATTCCGGACAGGAGGTAACGATCTTCTTCGCCCCGGTTTTCTTAATTTCGTTCAGATTATGTTGAGCTAATTTTTTGAAGTTCTCAAAATCCCCGGTCCATAAAAGGTCATGTCCACAGCACCTCTCATTGGGCATAACCTGCGGCTCAATTCCTAACAGGTTTAAAATTTTAAGAGTCGAGCGTGATATATCCAATGAGCCGGCTTTTATATCTGAGAAAAATGTATCGAAATAAGGCAGACACCCAACGAAATAGAGATATTCACCATTTTTTGAAGTTTTTAAATCGGTAGTTACCCAGCCATTCCTGTCCTGATTTAATTCCGTTGCAGTCATTATCTTCATCAGAGAATGCAAAGCCCCACCGTGAGAACATTTCCCTTCCTCACCTACTTTTTTAGCCTCAGCTCTTAAAAGTTTAGTGAACTCAACATAATCCACATCCGAAGGACAGATATCCTGACACCTCCTGCAGGTCAAACAGCTCCATAAACCTACATCTTGCAGAACATAATCATCTGAGCGGTTTACCGCCAGAGTCACCAGTTTCCTCGGAGAATATCCATTCCTGACATTAGCAATAGGACAAACCGCAGTGCATTTCCCACAGTCCAGACAATAATAGGCTTTGGTTTTTTTGATGATATCTTCTTTCATAATTTTGCTTTTCGCGTTTATTATTCTGTCATTCTGAGGGAGTGTAGCGACCGAAGAATCTGTTGAATTTGACCTTGAGGAAGATTCTTCGCCCTTCGGGCTCAGAATGACACGGTATATTATTTTCTTATCAGTTATTCGTTATCCATCATTCATCATTTCTTTTTCCTTTTTCTGTTTTCCTTCTTCCTTTTTCTTTCTCAACGGACTTGGTCCCACCTTCTTCACGTCCTCCACAAACTCCTTAATCAGTTGTGCCCATCTTCCACCTTCTGCGGCTGAGACCCATTCCAATCTTAACCTTTCCTTTTCTATCCCTAACATCTTGACCAAATTTTTAGTGATCTCGAACTGCTCAACTGCCCAATAATTTCCGAAAACATAATGGCAGTCCCCAAAATGGCAACCTGACCACATTACTCCATCTGCACCTAATTCAAATGCCTTCAAAATAAAGGCTGGTCTAACCCTCCCTGAACACATTACCCGGATAAGCCTGACATTTGGAGGATATTGCAATCTGCCAACCCCGGCTGTATCTGCACCAGCATAAGAACACCAGTTGCAGGCAAAGACTACGATTTTTGGTTCAAAGTTACTTTCTTTCATAGACCTATTTCCCGAAAAAAGTCTGAGCGAAAATCCCGGCAATCGGTGGAAATATAAGTGTGGATAAAAACCTTACCATTGCTACCTTAGGACCGATTATCGCTATTTCAACCGGGATTCTGTAAACCTGCCACAAAGACCAGGCTGCCACAAAACCAACTACCGCACCCATGCTCGCACCAGCTTTATAAAAACCTGCTACAATGGGAAAGGTTATGTACGGTGCACCCGGGGTTAAAGCTCCAGCTACGCAACCGATCATAATCCCCTTATATCCAGACTCAGTTCCAATCCACTTGGCTATCACCTCTTTAGGAATCAAAACCTGCATCAAGCCTGCAATGGCAAAAGACACAATTAGAATAGGCAGGATGCTGATAAACATCTTCCCACCGTTTTTAAGCCCAGCCAGTGGTAGATCTGAACTTTTTAGGTAGGCTATCACACACAATATTATAGCCAGAACAATCATCACCCAGGTAGCACCAGTCATATTATTTTTTCCTTCTTCTATTTTCCTTTCTTGGTCTGTGTAGGAGCGGTCGATAAAAGCCTTACGACCCGTAGGGAGTTTACCTCCGCCCTTGGGGACGGGTGGAGACAAGCTCCACCCCTACACGAATAGCTCATTTCTTTCTTTCTCCAACTCTTTCTTCAATCGATTATTTAAAATATATTGTGCTTTTTCAAGATAATCCTTCTCATTTCTAATCACATGATCATAAAATCCTCTCTGCCAAATCCTCTCCCTGACACCAAATTCTTCTCGCATATCTTTAGCAGTAACAGATTTAAACTTCTGAATAAGTTGGGATAAAGTGTAATTCTGTTTCTGTTTGAAAAACAAAATCAGATGTATATGATCTGGCATAACGCTGAAATGATCGATCTCCAAATTATATATTTTATTTAAACCTTTAAGATTTTTCTCTGCAATCTCCTTAAATGGAATTGTTTTAAAATACCCCTTTTTATTATTACAACTGATCGTGACAAAGTAAGCCCCTTCAGAGGAATAATCATAATCCTTTAATCTTAGTGAGTTCCTTCTTCTGTACATTGTTTCTCTTTCTCTGCTCTTTATCCATTCAGTTCCGCGTAGGGGCGGAGTTTACCTCCGCCCTTGGGGACGGGTGGAGACAAGCTCCACCCCTACGCGATTGATCTCTTACACAACTCCAAAGTTTTCTCTATCGTTTCAATATGCTCTCTTTCATGTTCTAAAAATCTTCTCAACACTTTTCCAAACGTCCATTTTTCATTTTTATATTGAGCATACTTCTTGGGTATATTAATTTTATTTCTATCCTCCGGGGAAAGATTTCTCAAAATCTTAACAGCCAATTCCCTGGTCTTTTTTAATTTCTCATAGATTTTCCCCGGCGGACATTTATATTCATAAGGTAAAGTATAAAGCTCCTTGTAATCCTTCATCCGGGAAAGATACCACCACTCGGCATTGGCAATATGATTTAAAGTACCGCTGATAGAACGTTTATCTTTGTTTGCTTTCCAGTCTAATGTCTCATCCGATAATTTTCTGATTTTATTCAAAAGCTCTTTCCGGTTATATCCCATCCATTTCAAACATCGTTTAATGAAAATATTCGTTGGAGGAATTAAATCGTAAGAGAACAAAGCAGCTTTGCTTCCACTTATCACCGGACAAGTCCCTTTCTGAGTTTCTACAATTTCGAATTCAATCTTCTTTGAAACGCTCAATTTATTTTCGTCATTTTTCTTCATCCAGATTAAATAATCTTTAATCGCTTCAGGCAATTTCTTCAAAGTTTTAGTTTCAGATTTATCCCAGACAAAACAACCCGGTAATTCCCGGACGTGAGCCATACAATAACCTTTTCTATCAATTTCCAGATAGACGTTATATCTTTCCATCTCTATCCTCTTGTCCATCGTAGGGGCAACCCTTCCTTCGATTGAACTCAGGACGGTGTCTTCGACCCTGAGGCTCAGACCCGAAGGGAGCTTGTCGAACCGTGTTGTCGCCCGAGGGTTGGCGGGAGGGGACAAGCCCCTCCCCTTCATTTCATAGTGAGATTATTTATAACCATACAAATCCGGTGGTTTAATACCCAACAGTCGTAAGTAAGTAAACAGCTGACCCCGGTGATGCCAGTGCTCATCATGTATAGATGAAAAGCAAATCCAGGTTGGGAATTGGTCTCCCCAGAATACCTTCACATTCTTTTTCATCTGAGTTGGCGTGAGCTTTTTTGCGATTCGGTTAGTATTTTGATGAACCTTCTTGGCATATTTGATTAAATCATCTATGCTCTTAGCTTCACACGTAGCCTTTTTGAAATCGTCCTCAGAGATAACACCTTTCTTAGCTCCGTCTGCAAATACTTTCTCACTTTTATAAATATGACAGACCAGCTCTTTTATGGACATCACCTCCGGGCAGGGCTTAAAATCAAGTTTATCTTCCGGGATTAGTTTTATTGCCTTTAAAGTTACCTTTTGAATCTTATCGAAGTAACCAAGCATCCCCATTACAACTTTTTTCTCCATAGTACCTCCTTCTAAGTTAATTCTGTGTAGGGGCGAGGTTTCCTCGCCCTTTACCTTAAGCCTAAATTTTTCGTAGCGTCAGGGTTTATCCCTGATATTTCTTTCGTCCCGCAAAATACGGGACGCTACTTTTTTCGTCAGGTTAGGGAACATGATGATCATAGAATAATTTTAGTTCTTTTTGTCATTCTGAGGGAGCGTAGCGACTGAAGAATCTGACGAATTCAACCTTGTGTAGATTCTTCGTCCCCTACGGGGACTCAGAATGACAGATACCCGGTAAATCTTTAAACTTATTCAAAGAGCAAACAGCTCTCTACCATTTCCTCTATCTGTTCGTCGGTGAAATGGAAAGCTACAATTGCACCGGTGGGACACAAAGCCGCACAGGTGCCGCATCCCTTGCACAAAGCCTCATTGATCTTAGCTATATATAAACCATCCTTCTCTTCCAAAGATGGAGCATGGAATTCACATATCTTCACACAGGTTCCACATCCCCTGCACAATTCGGATTCGACTACCTGGCAGACGATTGGGGCAAGAGTAATCTTATCCTTGGAAGCAAGTATGGCTGCTTTCCCTGCGGCACCAATTGCCTGTCCGATCGCCTCAGGAACAAGTTTTGGAGATTGCGCACATCCACATATGAAAATCCCTTCAGTATTAGTCTCAACCGGTCCTAATTTGGAGTGTCTCTCCATAAAAAATCCATCTAAACCTCGAGGAACTTTCAAAAGCTCCTGCAGATAAGCAAAATCTTTTTCTTTTGGAACCATCCCTACTGATAAAATAACCAAATCTGCTGGAATCTCCACCTCAGTTTTAATTAAAGGCTGAGGAATTTTTACCATCTTTAATTTATCCTCTCCCATAACTTCTGGAGGATTATCTTCATCATATCGCAAAAATAAAACCCCTAAACCACGTGCTTTTCTATAAGCCTCTTCAGCCCCTGGATTAAAAGTCCTTAAATCCCTATATAAGATTGTTACTTTAATCCCCTTTTCTGCTAAGGCAATTGCCTGTTTTACCGCCACCTGACAGCAATATCTGGAACAATATTTTCTCCCTTCTCTTTCCCTGGAACCCACACATTGAATAAAGACTACCTGCTCAGGCTTCTTATCTCCAATTTTAAACTCTTTTTCTTGTAGTAGTTTTTCTGCATCTAAGTTAGTAATCACTTGAGGAAATCTGCCATATCCGAACCTACCTTGAGGCTCAAACAGGTCTGATCCAATTGCCAAAATTATAGTCCCGACTTTCAATTTTGAGGTTTTCTTTTCGCTTTTCGTTTCAATGGTTATCTCAAAGTTACCTACAAACCCTTCAATCTTCTTGATTTCAGAAGAAGTTAAAATCTTCACTTTATTTTTATTCAGCTCTTCAACTTTTCTTTTCACCAGCTCCTTTCCGCTAACATCAGAAAAGCCGAGCTTGCCTAAAGAAGCTGTTCTCCCTCCTAAGCTCTTCTCTTTCTCTATTAAGGTAACTTTATAACTTTGGGATGAAAGGTCTAAAGCTGACTGAATCCCAGAGATCCCACCTCCGATGATCAGGATTTTGGAGTTCATCTGAACCTCTCTGGATTCTAAGGGCTGAAGCATCCTTGCCTTGGATACTGCCATCCGTATCAAATCCTTAGCCTTAGAAGTTGCCTCCTCTGGCTCATTCGCATGCACCCAGGAACACTGGTCCCTTATATTTGCCATCTCAAAAAGATAAGGATTAAGCCCGGCCCTCAGGCAGGTCTCCTGAAAGATAGGCTCATGCGTCCTCGGCGTACAAGCCGCTACAACTACCCGGTTAAGCTTATGTTCCTTTATCTTTTCCTGCAAAAGCCTTTGTGTCCCATCTGAGCAGACGAAAAGGTCTTTCATTACAAAGACCACATCCGGCAGGCTCTTTGCATACTCCTCTACTGCATTAACATCCACCACTCCAGCGATATTTATCCCGCAATGGCATACAAAAACCCCAACCCTTGGAGGACCGGAAATATCAATCGGTTCAACTTTTATTGGTTCTTTCTTTACCCTTTGACCTTTAAGATGTGAGGAGACTTTCAAGGCTGAGCCAGAGCCAAAAGCTACTGAATCGGTTATATCTTTTAACCCTCCTGCACATCCACACAGATAGATTCCCTCTTTAGATGATTCCAGAGGCGAAGTAATATCCTTAGTTTTGAAAAATCCAGACTGGTCCAGTTCAATCCCCAAAATCTCTGCTAACTCTTTTGTCCCGGAAGAAGGAACAGCCGCAGATGAAAGGATGGCTAAATCAACCTTAATCTTCTCAACCTTACCACTATCCATATCTTCAACTGCAATCCACAGCTCTTTTGTTTTTGGATCTTCGATTATCTTTGAAGGTTTCCCACGATAGAAGATAACCGATGAGTCAGCTTTAGCTTTTAAATAAAGGTCCTCATATCCTTTTCCAAAAGCTCTCAAATCATGATAGAAGATGTAAATTTTTTCAATCTCTGGCTCGTGTACTTTAGACATAAGTGAGTTTTTAACTGCATTCATACAACAGAAATAGGAACAGTAGGGAACCCCTTTATTATCATTCGACCTGGAGCCAACACACTGGATAAAACCTAAAGTCTTAGGCATCTTTTTGTCTGATGGTCTCCGGATATGTCCGCCCGTAGGGCCTGAGGCATTGAGTAACCTTTCGAATTCTAAGCCGGTAACCACATCCTCGTGCAGTGAGTAATCAAAACAGCTTAAAATGGTGGGATCATATTCTTCAAAACCGGTAGCCAGAATAATCGAGCCAACATTTATCTCTATATCCTGATCTGGCAAATCGTAATCTATCGATTTAGGCTTGCACACTTCAGAACAGCGCTCGCACACGATAAACTTTTTGTTTAAACAGTACTCCCTGTCGATGACATAAGCCCTGGGAGAAGCTTGAGGAAAAGGTGAATATACGGCTTTGCGCGCTCCCAAGCCTAAATCAAAAGCGTTCGGAACAATTACCGGGCATTCTTTAGCACAATCTCCACACCCCACACAGCTATTCTCATCCACACCTCTGGACTTACGCCTGACCGTTACTTTGAAATTACCCTTTTCCCCTCCTACTTCTTTAACTTCAGAGTAAGTCCAGACCTTTATATTCGGATGCCGACCGGCATCTAACATCCTGGGACCCAGGATTCATATAGCGCAATCCATAGTGGGGAAGGTCTTATCTAATTGAGCCATCTTTCCGCCCAGGGTAGGCGATTTCTCAACTAAATAGACCTGAAAATCTGCATTGGCTAAATCCAGAGCCGCCTGAATTCCAGCTACCCCCCCACCAATTACCAGGGCACCTTTTTTCGACATATTTAATTATTTATTTAGAAGCCTCTTTTATCTCCTGTCCGAACTGGTAACCCTTTTCAAACGCTTTCAAGTTTAAATCTTTCAGTCTTTCCGGAACAGAAGTTGAAACGGCTTTTTTTACTGCTTCTGGCGATACCAATCCAGTTACAGCAGTGAAAAATCCTAACATCACGATATTGGCAACGATCTTTGCCCCCATCTCCTCGGCAAAACGGGTTGAGGGAATGGCATAAGTCTTGATATTCCCTTTTGCTTCCTGCGGAGTGACTAAATCATCGTCGATGATCAGAATACCGCTCTCATCTAAATTTGGTAAAAATTTAGTATAAGCTTCTTGAGACATGGTTACTAAAATGTCTGCTGTGGTTACATAAGGATATAGGATCTTATCCTCAGAGACCAATACCTGGGAACTGCAGGCGCTCCCTCTTGCCTCTGGACCGAAGCTCTGGGTCATGGTTGCATATTTATTATCATACAGAGAGGCGGCTTTTCCTATAATATAGCCACACCTGATAACCCCCTGTCCTCCATAACCGGAAATCCTTATCTCAGTCATCATCGGTTGGCCCTCCATATTCTACGAATTTATCTTTCAATACTCCTCTTAAACCCTGGTTTAGAGCATCCAGAAATGTAGGTCTTTCCCGGTCTATGAATTTACCTACGACTATCTTGGACTGGAACCCGATATCTAATTCACTCAAGTCTGCACCATGCTTTATGACTGAATTGTCATGATAAAACTTCATAAGGTCTAAGCCTGTACCCAATCTATTCCTTCGAGCATAAAGAGTTGAACAGGGACAGATTATCTCAACGAAAGAGAATCCTTTCTTCTGCAGTGCCTCAGTGATAGATTTAGAAAGCCTTCTTACATCCAGAGCGGTCCAGCGAGCAACATAAACTGCACCACAGGATGCGGCTAAATAAGGAAGATTGAACGGTTGGTCAAAATTACCAAAGGGAGAAGTAGAGGTATTGGCTTTAACCGGGGTGGTAGCTGCACATTGTCCACCAGTCATCGCATAGATGAAATTGTTTACGCATATGACCGTTATATCCATATTTCTTCTGGCTGCATGTAAGAAATGGTTCCCTCCTATTCCGATAGTATCTCCATCCCCTGAAAAGACCACAACCTTGAGCTTGGGATTAGCCAATTTCAAACCGGTGGCAAATGGAATAGCTCTTCCGTGGGTTGAATGAAAAGAATCTAATTTAACATATCCGGCAACCCTGCCAGTGCAGCCAATTCCCGATACAATCGCCATATCATTTGTAGGTATCTGCGACTTCTCCAGTGCCATCAAAAAAGCAGTAACTGCGGTTCCGATACCACAGGTGGGGCACCAGATATGAGGCATCCGATCCATCCTCAGAAGATGCTCCATCGGGTGTTCTTCTTCGATCTCTTTCTTCTCTTTCACTTCTATCTCACTCATTTTACAGCCTCCTTGATAGCCTTATAAATATCTTCTGGTTCGTGCACCCAGCCACCTCCATGCGGGACCAAGATCGACTTAGTTTTCCCCTGGGATGCCCTCTCCACTTCTAAGACCATCTGTCCATAATTCATCTCCACCACCACAAACCCTTTAATCTTTTGAGCTAATTCATATATCTTTTTCCCCGGAAAGGGCCAGACGATAATCGGTCTTAAATACCCAACTTTAATCCCTTCTTTTCTTGCCTTCTGTATTGCAGGTATAGCCACACGCGAACTAATCCCATAAGAAAATACCACTACTTCCGCATCCTCAGTCTGCTCCTCTTCGATATCTACTAATTCATCTTTAAACAGTCTAACCTTCTCTATTAAGCGCCTCACTAACTTTTCCTGCGCTTCCCAGGTCATCACCGGATAACCCTTTTCATCGTGAGTTAAACCGGTTACATGAATTTTATATCCATCCCCGGCTTTGATCATCTCCGGCACTAAATCCTTACCTGGTTTAAAAGGAAGATACTTCTCCGGTGGAAGCTCGGTATACCTTCTTGGATAAAGCTCAATTTTATCCGCTTCCGGGATAACCACCTTTTCAGTCATATGTCCTACACACTCATCCATCATCACTAAAACTGGTACTCTGAACCTCTCTGAGAGATTGAAAGCTTTTATCAAAACCCAGAAGCATTCCTGAGGAGAATTAGGGGATAAAGCTATGATCTCATAATCTCCATGCGACCCCCATTTTGCCTGCATCATATCTGCTTGACCAGGAAGGGTGGGAAGCCCGGTTGAGGGACCCCCTCTTTGCACATCCACCACCACGCAGGGTGCTTCCATCATACAGGCTAAGCCGATATTTTCCATCATCAGAGAAAAACCAGGACCTGAGGTCACGGTCATAGATTTAGCCCCACCCCAGGCTGCGCCTACAACTGCTGCCATAGAGCCAAGCTCATCTTCCATCTGGATGAAAACTCCGCCAATCTCTGGAAATCTCTCTGCCATCCTTTCCACTACTTCAGTTGAAGGGGTTATGGGATAACCAGCTACAAAAGTACACCCGGCAGCTAAAGCCCCTTCTGCCGCAGCATGGTCTCCATCTAAATAGTGAGCTCCGGTTAACACTCCTTTGGGATTAGCTTTCAACTTTTACCACCTCCTTACAGGGCGTAATACTTTTATCGCCCTTTTTTTCTTTTACAAATAAGGCAAATTCAGGACAAAGCAGCTCGCAAAGCCTACAGTGAACACATTCATCCGGGTTTTTAGCTCTGGGAGGATGATAACCTTTATAATTAAACTCTGTGGAAAGCTCTAAAACATCTTTAGGACAATACTCCACACAGAAGCCGCAACCTTTGCACCTTTCCCGGATTATATGTATCTCACCGTGAGGGATCTGGAGCTTATCCGCATCTAAGGGCTTACGCCAGAACCTCATCTTTTAACCTCCAGAATAGAATTAACTCCCATATTATCATTATGCTATAATACAAACAAATCGATATAAGTCAAGTATTTTACCAAAATTTTTTCCACTTTTCCCTTTAATTTTGCTCTTCCTTGTTGCCCTCACCAACGAAGATTGATAAAAACCCCACCATGAGGGCAAGGTGGGGTTACCGGTCAGGCAACTACAACCCTCTCCCCTCGCTACTCAATACTCATCTCTCATTTCCCCTTTTTTCCCCTTGACAATTAACCCAATTCCTTGTTATTTATTTTATAAATGAGACAAGAATAATCAAAACAATCAACTAAAAACCTTTAACTTTTTCCCCCGCCTATGGCGGGGTGATAA
>CAZMZF010000035.1:0-18200 GCA_964570765.1 uncultured Ignavibacteria bacterium | reverse complement strand
CCTGACCATACTGCACCCAGGCAGTTAGCCTGGCTCATCAGTTAGCTTTAGAATGCGATTTTATAAAGGCGGATATGGTAGAAGCAGGTGAGTTCCCACATCTTTCGCATAAATATGACGTATTTGCAGTTCCCAAAGTGGTAATAAACGAAAAGCATAGCTTTGAGGGTGCCCTGCCAGAGGAAAGTTTTATAGCTGAAGTTTTAAAAGCTTCTGAATTTTAATTAAGTTGCATTGACATGGTCAATGCACTCCATAGTGTCGCGTAGGGACGGAGTTTATTGAGCTTTGAGAAATCCAGTTTTTTTTGGATCTCCACCCTTGTTCAATAAAAATTTGTAGGGCAAAGCTTCAGCCTTGTGTTGTCTTTCGGATATTTGTGTGGTAGTTATCACCAAGAGCTTTAGAGACGCATTGAATTCGTCTCTATGTTTTTGTATACAACCCTGTCCTACGGATCAGCTAATAGGAAAAAGATTGCAATACGAAAATTTGTAGGGCAAGGCTTTAGCCTTGCATAACAGTATGGGCACACCGTAATGTGTTCCTATGTTTAAAGGAAAATTCTCAATAAGTTGGGCCTTTTCTTTTACTTATTACAATTTTTTAATCTCATATAGAGGTTATGCGCATTGTTCCACTCTTGAGTAATACGCAAAGATCGGAATAGACATCGCACAGTCAAAACGGCGATTATAGCAAAAAATATCCATCCTATCCAGAGTCCTCTAATTGCTAGTTCTTTATTTGTCATTTCGCCTTTATAGTAAGTAATTTGGTCATTCCGTAATACTAAAAGTTGAATACCGACTGGTAAAAAGAACAGTAATTTTATTATCAAGTTCCAGAATGTCCTACCTACCCGATCAGGTATCTTGAGAAAAAATATACGTGGAAAAAATAATAGCACTCTTACCATTTTATTCTGTAATACTGCTTTTAGCCAGGGTTTACTTTTTTCTGGATATAGCATTCAAGGCAATGGTTTAGGAATCATTAGCAGCTGCCGCATTAACAAATAGCGATAGCAAGTCCCGAGCTTCCCCATTTTTCTTGCCTCATCAAAAACAATTTTCAAATTCATTGATTCTCTCCATAAACTAAAATTGAACCAAAGTAAAATGATTATAAAACTAAATCCACCTAAAAGGCTAAGGTCATTTACATCGAAAGACACTCCAAAAATGGGGACCTGGATCATCAGTACTTTTTCCGTACGTAGCCGATCCAGACTGCTAAGATACCCTTTCCATAATTCATCAATGTGAAACTCTCGATCTCTACATAATCGTAGAGCAGCTTTCAGTGAGTCGAGTTTTGCCAGAGAAAAACTATATATGAAAGATTTACATAAAGACAAGCTATCATTATTAAACCTATACATTGGTAAGCTATCTTGAGAAAAATAATATCTGAAGCGATAATCTCTATACATCCTATCTATTGACAAATTGCTAATACACAACCTATATATAGGCAACCTATCTATAGGTAACTTTTCTTTAAATAAACTATCTGTAGGTAAGTTATTTCTCCTTTCCAGCTCCCAAACCTTATTACTAATAACGTAATTTGCCATTTGGAGCCGACTGCGCATCCAATTTTCTGGTTGCGTATTCCAATATGCTATAGCCGCTAGGATACTTGTGAAGACTATAACGATTATAATAAATCGGGAACGATTTGAAGAATCAACAAAGGCGTCAGTCAATTTCTTCATCTCGAAAACATCCACAATTTCCTTCATTTCCATCTTATCTTTCATGATTACCCCTCCTATAAGAAATAAATTATCTTTTCATCTTTTCAAGATAACAAGAATAAGCCTCTTCTAAGTGGGTTTTTAATAGTTCAAAGCTGAACTCTTTAAAAGGGATCTCTTTTTCTGAGTTGGAATATATAATCTTTATTTTATCTTCGTATCCTTCTAATCTTTTTATGGCTTCTGGATGAGGGAATTCTATTTGAGCGATTAGTTTTTCTACTGGCTCATCTGATTTAATCCAGTTCAAAAGTGAACTTTTTTGTCTGGTAATTTCAAGGGTTACTCCTCCAGTATAATATTTTTTACCAGTAAGCTCATCTATCTCTTTATGCCTGAGGTTAAAAAGCTTTACTTTTGCCTTGCTTACCTGAGCAAACTCTTTAGCTAAAGCCTCAGCTTTTTCTATCCAGTAACTCACCCGGCTGGCTAAGGCACTTGCCTCCTCTTTTTGTTTTTCTTTAGATGCTTGTGCTTCGGTCTTAATTTTTTTTAGTTTTTCTTTCCAGCTCATTTTTTATCTCAGGCTTTTTCTTTATATATAGTTCCAGAATTTATTTTGTCAAGGATTACCTGAGAGATTTATGAAAAAGTATTAGAAGAAAGAAATTAGATTGTAAACCTTCAGGGCTATTGAAAGATCCTTTTAATGTCATTGCGAGGAGTCCCGCCGTTGGCGGGACGACGAAGCAATCCCTAACTGCTCACTGGCGGATGTTATCATCCGCCTGCTCAAAATTCTATCTTCTCTCCAATCTTATACCCATAAAAAATCCCCCCTCGAAAGGGGGGGATTTTATAATTTCAATGGGAGTGGTGGAGGGGGGATGCCCCGAATCCATCGGGGTGGCTGGGTTTTAGTATACCAGCACGCACCACTCCCAAATCCTTAGTAATATCACTCGACCTTTCTAAATTATATGCAACTTATATGCCGAACTGAGACACTTGCTAAAGTATTAGTTTAAGTCAAGGCATTGTCTTTATCCTCAACTTTAGATGGATAACTTAACTGTCTATTCATTATAGAGTTAATATATCTAAGGTTAATTATTAATTTAAGTCTTAAAGGTTTTTCGAACCCCAGTTATTTTTAGGAAAGCCAGAATATAAACCTGATTTTATGCAAGTAAATTCATACATTTTGCAACCATTTTAACAAAAAATAGAGGTGTATTTATCATACACCTCTAAGAATCTTTCCTTGAAAAAACAACTCTTTGTGGGGCAGGAGTTAAACTCCTGCCTCAACTATTAGAGATATTGTAAACTAAGGGATAGTATCGACCCTGTAAATAACGCCCCAGATTCTGGAATCATAATGGTGGGAAGTATCCCCGTATATCGAATTATATTTAATTACGTCAATTGCCGCATGTCTTATCACAAAATCACAGGTATCTACCAGACACTCACCTATAACCCAGGTGCCGGTGAAGGTCCCATCTCCATTATTGTAAAAAGGCTGCCGGTGAGGTTTGCAATTATAATAGTGACAGGGTAGTCTATGCAAATAGACTAAATCTGTGGGGTCTCCGGTAGTAACAGTCAGAGTTACTGAATCTCCAGCCTGAAAGGTCAGTATACTGTCTCTGGGGGTAATCCCGGTAATATAATCTTCGGTAAATATCCGGTCGTATCCGGGAGAGAGAAGATGAACCGAATTTATTTGTCGGGTGTTGTTCGGGAATGAGTGCACCAGAAGTCCTGAAATCCCCATCAATCTCCAGCCCCGATGGGGGTCATCGTTTGTTCCTCTCTTTTCGAAATAGGCACTTTTAATAGCCTCATCAGTTAAAGGCTTGACCAGACGGACAACGGAATCGGAACTATCACGGCCTATGATAATAAGATGTCCATAAAGAGTGTCAATTACCGTAGCAAAAGCATAAGGATAAAGATGAGTTGAATCTGCTGGATAAGTAGATACATTTATGGCTCTGGTTATCCTATTAATTTTCCTCCACCAGAGTTTGACTGAATCCACGACTGCTAATTTGGGAGTACCTAAGGAATCCGGGTCGGTTATCTCCTGAGGAAATGTGGTTGAATCTTCTGCTATTAATCTTAGGATAGCATCCTGGTCTAAATTTGTCGTTGGGCTGGTTGATTTCTTGCAAGCGGAGAAGGACAAAATCATGAAAGCTAAAATCATTCCTCCAATTATCCACTTTTCTTTACTTCCTTTCATCTGTGACCTCCTATGGGTTCAAATTTTATGGTCTAAAAATCTTTTTTTGATATCACCTCCCTTTAAGTTGTTTTTCTATATAATTAGACCCAGAAGTCTATTAAAAGGTTTAATTCTTTTCTTATTATTAAAATCGGTATTAGATAGATGAAAATTTAAGACAATTTCTAAATTATTCTGATATGGAATCAATTCTATTAAGATGAATGAAAATAATGTCAAAGTTATCACATCCACTCCTTTTTAAATCGAATATTCCGGTATCGCAAGAGCTGTGCCTATTTTGGATCGATGTTCAAGAATTAAAAGTTAAAGTTTAAAACCATATTAGATAATGCATTATCGTTTTTGTTTAAATCTAATTGCAAAGCTACTTTTTCGCAAACTTAAATTATCGCATAATATTCGTTCGCAACCATCTAAATTTTGTGCATACATATCTTCTAAATCTTTCATAAAAAAATAGTTGGCTAAAGTTCATTTTTAAGTTATATTTAGATTAAAGAGACTATTTCTAATTTATCGGTCTATAATTCGCCACAGGCGGATGCGACCTGCAGGGAAGGAGAAAATCATGAACAATATCAAGATTATAGCAAATCCGGATGTAGCTAAGGTGACTTTTCATTCTGTGCCGGATAAGCCCGGGATAGCAGCTGAGATCTTCGGGTTTTTGGGTGAATTAGGTTTTAATGTTGAGTTGGTGGTCTCCACTCCAACTGAAAAGGGAAAGAGTGACATCTCTTTTGTGATTGCCCGTAAAGAGATTTTATCCCTTTTAGGAGTGTTAAGCAACTTGAAGAATAAGGTTCGTACAGAGGAAATCACTCATGATGACAAGATTGCTTTGATCTCGATTACCGGACACGGTTTTTCAGCCCAACCAGGGATTGCTGGTCGGGTTTTCAAAGCTTTATCCGAAGCCAGGATAAATTTAGAGACGGTTTCTACTTCTTTACATGCTATTACCTGCGTGATAAGAGAAGAGGTTTTGCCTGAAGCTCAAAAGGCATTGGATGAGGAGTTTAAAACGGAATAAAAAATAATATCGAATGATGAATTACGGATGACGAATAAAAAAATGTAGGGGCAGACCCCTCCTTCGACTTTGCTCAGGATGGTGAGCTTGTCGAACCATGTGTCTGCCCTGATTATTTAAAGTCAAATATAGCGTTGGGCTTTATGCTTGACGAAAAAAACTTTATATGAAGAATGTTTTTAAAAAAAATAGAAGTATGAAGATTGAGAAATATTTCAAAGATAAAAAAATAATTCTACTTCAAGCTGGTATTGCAGATTTAGAAACAGATGCCATTGTGAATGCGGCAAACGATCATCTATGGATGGGCTCTGGTGTAGCAGGAGCGATAAAAGCAAAAGGTGGAGATGAAATTGAAAAAGAGGTAAATGTCAAAAGGACCGATTCCAATTGGAGAAGCAATCGTTACTACTGCTGGAAAGTTAAAAGCTAAATATGTAATACACGCTGTTTTGATGGGCCAGGATTTACTAACGAGCGAGAATTATATTAGAGATGCTACATTAAATAGCTTAAAAAGAGCAGAGGAACTGAAGTTAAATTCAATTGCCTTTCCGGCTCTGGGAACTGGCGTAGGAGGATTTCCTGTGGATAAGTGCGCGGATGCGATGATCAACACTGTGGCAGGATTTTTCATGGATAATAAATCTTTGAAAGAAGTTCATTTTGTACTATTTAAAAAAGAGGACTATGATGTTTTCACTTTAGTATTAGAGAAAATATGGAACGATTGTCAGTGGAGTTTAGAAATGATAGAGACAAATCAACAAGCCTTCTCTCTTCTATATAAAAAAGCTTTTGAAAGTTATTATGAACTGTTGAATGAATCGGAAGAAGTTTTAATACAGACTATGAACGTGTCAAATGGATTTTACTTCCTAAATAAAGACAAGAATTTTAACGAAGCATTTTGTCTATTGAGTTCTTATATAATAGAGGATGTAGAGGCAGTAAAAGAACTTATGTCAAAAGGTATATTTACTTCTTCGAGCATATTACTGAGACATACATATTCCTGTAATTTAACACTAACTTTCTTAAGGAATTTCCCAGAACATATTGATGGATGGTTAGAAGAGTCAAAAAAGGGGTTGTTAGCAACAGGAGAGGATATAAATCCAAAATTTAAAGAAAGGAATATGAAAAATGAGCTTGAGAAAAGAGGAGAGGGAACAGGCTACGATTTGTTTACAATTTTAAGCAAAGCCATGCATGCTGTTCCTAATTGGGCATATCAGTTTCAAGACCTTAATATATTTGCGATGCCTGTTAAAAAGCCTGTATCTATTTTAGCGTGTAAATCCTTTATATCTACCTTTTCTGAATTGCTACATATGACAGTCGGAGAATTTCTAGAAAAATATCAATCTAAGATTAAATCTAACGACGATATCGCAAAACTGAAATTTAGATATGACGAGATCTTAAAAAAGCGCTTAATTTTTATAGATGAACTGAAAAAGGAAATAGAAAAAGAATCTGATTAATCTGCAACTTCATTCATTGGATATTTCAAGCATCAGCAAGCTGATGCACTCCTATGCAGGTGTGAGAAGATGCGGACCAGGGTGATCACATCCTGACGGTTATGCTCTACTATCGGTTTTAGAAGCCCGTAGTTTTTGGTCTTGAGGTAATCTGAATAAAACTCTGGCACCAGAGAGCTAGGCAGGTCAGTTTCCCTTTTGTTTTTTAGAATATTTCTTTCGATAGTATCCAGACAGAAATCCGGCAGTCGATTTTTCCAGATTCTTCTGGAAAAATGTAACAAGTCGAAATGGTCTTTTTGCAGGTCAGGTCTTATCCCGTAATACCTCATCCTACCTTCTAAAAAAGGGAGATCAAAGGCTTTGCCATTAAAGCTGACTATAGATTTTGATTTTATAAGATATTCGGAAAAAGCTTTTAGAACTGCTATTTCCTCTTTTACCTCTAAAGCTAAAAATTGATGTAATCTGATCTTTTTGTCTTGCTCAATGGTTGCAATTCCGATTAAGATGACTAAATTACCGCTAAATAAGCCCAGGGTTTCTATATCTAAAAAGATAAAATCTTTCCAGGGATAAAAAGAGGATAGGCTTAAAATCAAAGGATGAGATTTAGGCAAACGAGAGGAAAATACCTGATGGAGTTTCGATCTATCTTCTTCGGAAATGATTTGTAGAAGGAATTCTGCTTCCTTGCCCCAGCGAGGATGACAGATTAAATCTTCAAGGGTCTGATAACCAGCTTTTCTGAGCTGATTTTCTCTGAAGTCCCTTATCCCGGGGAGAAGAGAAAAGAAGGAAAGTATAGATTTTTCCAGAGTTTCTTTCCCTGGCTTGAAGCATTCCTCTTCGAATTCTTCGAAAAGATGAAAGAAGGTACCATACTCATTAGAAATTTTTTCTCCTGGTATAACTTTATTCAGGGTAGAATTTCTGTATCTTTCTACTAATTCCCCTTTAAATTCTTGAGCCCGGGTATATTCATACTGGGTAAGTTTAGGAGCAAAACCTGTTCTTTCTTTTTGCCTTTCTAATTCAGATCCAGATAGTTCTTTCTCTTTAGCCACGGTCTCTAACTTGCCTAACTTCTGGCTTAATCTCTGGATGATTTTATCATAACGGGACATTTCTATCTCTCTTAAACTTTTCACCAGGAATAATAATATGAATTTTCATAAAATACAATTGATATTTTGACTTGGTATTCGCTATTTGCTGTTCGCTATTAGATATAGGTTTTTTTATTTTTTTATTTTCCATCTTTCATCTTCCTTATCCCTTTTCTGAAGATTTCTTCATCGTCTCTACTCATTCATCAGTTTGCTTTAAAAAAGGCTTGACAAATAACGTTTTAAGATATATTTAACTTGAAAAAATTATAGTTTCCATAAAGGAGGAAACGGATGAAAAGAAGCTCGAAAGTTTTCTGGGGGATAATTCTGGGGTTAGCCAGCATACTTTTTTTATCCTGTGCTAAAAAAGAGGATGTGATTATCCTGGGTGAATTCGGTTCTTTAACCGGGGGGACTGCGACCTTTGGCAAATCTACCCAGAAAGGGATAGAGATGGCTCTGGAAGAGATAAATAAGGCAGGAGGAATAGAGGGTAAATTGATTAGAATTATTGTAGAAGATGACCAGTCCAAACCAGAAGAAGCTGCTACAGTTGTTAAAAAGTTAGTTACTCAGGATAAAGTCCTTATCGTTTTAGGTGAGGTGGCTTCTTCCAGAAGCTTAGCCGGTGCCCCTATTTGCCAGGAAGGTAAAGTCCCTATGATCACTCCTTCCTCCACCAATCCAAAGGTAACCCAGGTGGGTGATTATATCTTTAGAGTTTGTTTTCTCGATCCTTTTCAGGGTGAAGTGATGGCTAAGTTCGCCCGGAATACTCTGAAGGTGAATAAAGCCGCGATCTTGAAAGACATAAAAAACGATTATAGCGTGGGTCTAGCTCAATTTTTTGCAGAGATCTTTAAAAACTTAGGTGGAACGATTATTTCTGAGGAATCTTACTCTGAGGGGGATATTGACTTCAGAGCTCAGTTGACCGCACTTAAAGCCAAAAATCCGGAGGTTATCTTCATTCCAGGATATTATACTGAGGTAGGTTTAATTACTCGCCAGGCAAGAGATTTAGGAATAAACGTTCCTTTGATCGGTGGAGATGGATGGGACTCCCCACGTCTAATTGAGATTGGAGGAAAAGCTTTAGAGAATACCTATTATAGTAATCATTACGCTCCGGAAGATCCAAGGCCTGAGGTGCAAAAGTTCATCTCAGATTTTAAAGCTAAATATAATGAGATCCCGGATGCAATGGCACCTTTGGGTTATGATGCGGCCCGAATAGCCTTCGATGCTATAAAAAAATCAGGGATTTTGGAGGAGAAGAATATCAAAGAGTCTTATAATGAAAATTCTAAAGCCAAATCTCTAATGGACGCAGTTAACACCGAGCGAAATCGGGAACGGATTAGAGATGTCATAGCCCAGACTAAGGATTTCCCTGGAGTAACGGGAGTTATCACCATCGACCAGAATCGTAATGCCAAAAAATCGGCAGTGGTCCTTAAATACGAAGATGGAAAATTTAAATATGTGGAGACGATAAATCCGTAGAAAAAAATGACGGATGACGAATGACCGATAACGGATTTCGAATAAAAAAATAATAACCAATATCGAGTAAAAAATGGCTGTTTACAAGAATTTCGAGGATCTGCCAATCTGGAAGGAAGCGAAAGACTTAGCAGTGCAAATATATAAAATAACCAAAGAAGATAAACTTAAAAGAGATTTTGGTTTGTCTGAACAGATAAGAAGAGCAGCTCTTTCTATATCAAGCAATATTGCGGAAGGTTTTGATCGAAGCTATAAAAAAGAATTTATCAAATCTTTATATATAGCTAAAGGCTCAGTATCAGAGGTAAGAAGCCAACTATTCATCTGTAAAGAATTGGGTTATTTAGATAATGGTATCTCAGAAGAACTTTTAGGAAGGACAACATCCCTTACCAGGCAGATTGGCGCTCTCATATCTTTTTTAAAGAAAAGAAACCTTTAGAATGAACCGGTCGTTCCCTATATTATTTATCTTGTCAAATCTTCTATTTTTATTAATCATCCGTCATTTTAGTTTATAATTATGTCCGAATTTCTACAGCAGTTGATTAACGGGGTTGCCTGGGGCTCGATTTATGCTTTAATAGCCCTGGGTTATACTATGGTCTACGGGGTTTTAAGGCTGATAAATTTTGCGCACGGGGATGTATATATGGTGGGGGCTTTTGCTGGATATTATGTGGTCAGGTGGCTAAAGGTATCTGAAGGGCTTACCCTTACAGGTGTGGTGGGGGTGTTTTTGTTCTCTATGTTAGCCTGCGCACTTCTCGGATTTGTGATCGAAAGATGTGCCTATAAGCCCTTGAGAAAAGCTCCACGTTTAACTGCTCTTATCACCGCCATCGGCGTGTCTTTATTTTTAGAGAATGCCGGTCAGCTTATCTTTGGCGCTGACCCGAAGTTCTTTCCTCAAATTATAGTTAAAAAAGATCTTATCTCAAGCGGTGGAGTAATCTTGACTAATCAACAGGTGATCGTCTTAGGGGTATCTTTATTTTTAATGGCATCACTCCAGCTTTTTATTCAGAAGACCAAGACCGGCAAGGCAATGCGAGCCGTCTCCTTTAACCGGGAGGCTGCTTCGCTGATGGGAATCTCCATCGACAGGATTATATCTATCACTTTTGTAATAGGTTCGGCTTTAGCTGCAGCCGCAGGTATATTAGTTGCTCTGACCAATCCCAAGATAGAGCCTTTGATGGGGATAATGCCAGGCATAAAAGCTTTTGTTGCCGCAGTCTTAGGTGGAATAGGTAATATTCCCGGGGCAATGTTAGGCGGGATGATAATGGGTATCGCTGAGGTGATGGTGGTCGGGTATCTATCCTCTACCTATAGAGATGCCATCGCCTTCGCTATTCTGATCTTGATATTATTGTTCAAACCCTCTGGCCTAATGGGTGGATTTAAAGGAGAGAAAGTATAAATCGAAAAAAATGAAAAATGGAAAAAGGAAGATGGAAAATGAAAGAGATAAAATATCGAATGACGAATGTTAGATGACGGATAGATATATTGCATCATATTGTCATCCTAAGGGAGTTTCGCCTTTGCGGACATCCGAAGAATCTATCATTAAAAGCTACGAGCTACAGGCTACAAGCTAAGAGTGTCATTATGCAGCCTAAAAAAATCATCTTCATAGTTTTAGTCTTAGGGTTTCTCCTTCTGGTGAACTATTATCTCCCCTCACGAATGAATCCTTATCTTTTTCAGATATTGATCCTTATAGGTATAAATATAATGCTGGCAGTGAGCCTGAATCTGATAAATGGATTTACCGGACAATTCTCCATTGGCCATGCTGGTTTTATGGCAATTGGCGGATATTCTTCAGCTTTTCTGACCTACTATTTTGGAGCAGATTTGATCCAGAGTTTAAGCTCAATTCTTTTTTTCCCTTGGCTGGCAAAATCGATAATCTTTGTCTTCGCCTTAATCGCAGGAGGACTTTTGGCCGCCCTGGCAGGTTTAGTGGTAGGGATTCCTTCATTAAGATTAAAAGGAGATTATTTAGCCATTGCTACTCTGGGTTTTGGGGAGATCATCCGGGTTTTAATCTTGAATATAGATGCAGTTGGTGGCGCCAGAGGGTTTGCGGATATTCCGGGTTATACTAACCTTTTCTGGGTCTTATTTTTTATGCTTCTGACTATCATAGTAGTTAGAAATCTGGTCTATTCCACTCATGGACGGGCATTCCTTTCAGTTAGAGAAGATGAAGTAGCTGCAGAGGCTATGGGTATTAATACTACTTATTATAAAATATGCGCCTTTATCATCGGTGCGTTTTTTGCCGGGATTGCTGGTGGTCTTTTCGGGCATTATCTGATGTATTTACATACTAATAGCTTCACCTTTATGAAATCGATAGAGGTAATTATAATGGTGGTCCTGGGTGGGATGGGAAGCATCACCGGCTCAATACTGGCAGCAATTATTATGACCATATTACCTGAATTCTTAAGAATCGTTAAAGATTATCGCATGGTGATTTATTCCCTTACCCTGATAATCTTAATGCTAACCCGTCCGCAGGGTATATTCGGAGTGGAAGAGTTCAGTTTGAGAAAGATTAGAAATTTATTTGTTAGAAAAGAACAGGTGGTAAAATAAAGTAAGACGTTAGACGTAAGATGTGAGAAGATTATTATAGCATCCCGCTTCTGGCGGGACGAAAGAAAGTCTTCGCGGGTAAGGACCCAACGAAGAGCAAAGATTATTTTTTCGTAGTGCGACCCTTTCAGGGTCGCTAAAAGGAATAGGGATAGAAAATCGTAGGGCAAGGCTTTAACCTTGCGAGAGGTAAAGAAAGAATCAACCTTCGTTGGTGAGGACACCAACGAAGAGCAAAGATCGTAGGGTAATGCTTTAGCCTTGCGGAAATGGTTTCTTAAGGAAAGGTATTAAGATGAAAATACTTAGCTGTTTATTTGTCTGTTTTGTTACTTTGATTTCGATATCTTATAGCCAAGATAATAAGACGAAGGATTCAAGCGAACTGTTTCCAATTGAGCAGAATGGGAAGTGGGGCTATCTAAAAAAATCTGAGAAGGGAATGGATAATCCAAAATTTGATAAGGCAGAACCTTTCTTTGAAGAACTGGCACAATCACAAATCGATAACAAAAAGGGTGATATTGACAAAGGAGGGAAAGCTGAAGCTAAAATACAATTTGATTATGTTGGAGGTTTTTTTGAAGGGTTAGCCGTGGTGAAAGTCGGCAACAAATATGGCTATATTGATGAAGCCGGAGAGATTGTAATTCAACCACAATTTGAATCAGTTGGACGTTTTTCCGAAGGGCTGGCAACAGTAAACATTGGTGGTAAGTGGGGGTATATCAATAAAAACGGGAAGATGGTTATCGATCAACAATTCAATTTTGCTGGAGATTTTTCAGAAGGACTGGCTGGTATCAGAATGGGAGGAAAGTGGGGGTATATCGACAAAAAAGGGAAGATCGTGATTTATCCGCAATTTGATTTTGCCTGGCTTTTTTCCGAAGGGCTGGCAGCTGTTCAAAAAGAATTCGGTGAAAAATATGGCTATATCGATAAAGCCGGCAAGATGGTGGTTGAGCCACAATTTTATGATGTCTTACCTTTTTCCGAAGGGTTGGCCGGGGTGAAGATCGAGGACAAATGGGGGTACATTGACAGGAGCGGGAAGATGGTAATTGAGCCACAGTTTAAAGATGCCGGTGTTTTTACTGAAGGGCTGGCAATGGTAGAAATTGGTGGGAGGTATGGCTATATTGATAAAACAGGTAAGATTGTAATTAGTCCACAATATGATGCTGTCTGGCCCTTTTCCGAGGGGCTGGCACCGGTGCTAATCGAAGGTAAATGGGGATATATCGACAGAACTGGTAAGATTATAATTAATCCACAATTTGATATGGCTGGAATTTTTTCTGAAGGGCTGGCAGGAGTGAAATTAGGCGATGAATGGGGATTTATCGATAAAACTGGAAAGATGGTCTGGAAGACTAAGAAATAATAAAACAATAACGGATGACGGATGTCGAATGACGGATATCGAATTAAAAACGTAGGGCAAGAAATTGTAGCGTCGGGTTTTATGCCCGACGAAAGAAGAGTTGGATAAAAGCATTTTGTTTACGTAGTGCGACCCTTTTCCTAATTACGGATCCGTAGGACAGGGTCGCCAGGAGGAAGATAGAATGTAGGGCAAGGCTTCAGCCTTGCGAAAATTACTTTAGTGAGGATATCAGCGAATAGCTGAAAAACAATATAAGCAAACCTGAAGATCCAGAATGGATCTTGAAATTTGTCCTACGAAAAATAAAAAACTGAACGATAAACGAACAATGTTCACGTTATTATGCCTTTACTTGAGATAAAAAACTGCTCGATGCATTTCGGGGGGTTGAAAGCAGTTGATAAATTGAACTTATTTTTAGAAAAAGGGGAATTAGTTGGATTGATCGGACCGAATGGAGCTGGTAAAACCACTCTATTCAATCTAATTACCGGAGTCCATAATCCCACTTTTGGTGAGATAATTTTCCAGAATAAAAAGCTAAATGGCAAAAAGCCCTATCAGATAACCTCCTACGGGGTGGGAAGGACTTTCCAGAATATAAGGCTATTCAATAACCTCACAGTTTTAGACAATGTCAAAACCGCCTGCCATCTGCATTCCAGAGAGGGAATGTGGAGTTCAGTAACTCATAGTAAAAAATATATGAAGGAAGAAGAAGAGCTGACTAAGAGATCTGTGAATCTATTAAAAATTTTCGGATTGGAACTTCTCCAGGATGAAAAGGCGATGAATCTGCCCTACGGTCAACAGAGAAGATTAGAGATGGCACGGGCGCTGGCAACTGAGCCCAAACTTTTACTTTTAGATGAGCCTACAGCCGGGATGAACCCTCAGGAGACTCAGATTCTGATGGACCTTCTTAAAAAGATCAGAAAGGATTTCGATTTGACTATCCTTTTAATCGAGCATGATATGAGGGTGGTGATGGGTTGCTGTGAGCGGATTGCAGTTTTAGATTATGGGGTTAAGATCGCTGAAGGTCCACCAGAGAAAATAAAAAAAGACCCGAAGGTGATTGAGGCGTATTTAGGAGAAGAAATGGTATAAAGGTTTAAAGGTTCAAGTGAGAGAAACAAGGGAAAAGGTAAGATGTGAGACGTGAGATGTAAGATGAAAATAAAAAATCGTAGGGCTCCGACTATGACGGAGCGAAAGAATGTAGCGTCGGGCTTTATGCCTGACGAGAATATGTAGCTGCGTAAGGGTGGAGTTTGTCTCCACCCTCGTCAACCAGTGGTGACTTATGATTGAAGATTCAAAATTACTAGAAATCGATTCGCTGAATGTATATTACGGAGCTATTCATGCTTTAAAAGGGGTATCCTTTTATATTAAAAAAGGTGAGATCGTTACCCTGATAGGGGCGAATGGTGCTGGCAAATCGACCACTATCAATACTATTTCAGGTCTTCTGAAGCCTAAGAAAGGCACGATTACTTTTGAAGGGAAAAGGCTGGATAGACTTTTCCCACACAAGATCGTAGAGTCTGGCATTTCTCAGGCACCTGAAGGGAGAAAGATCTTCCCTAACCTTTCAACCTTAGAGAATTTAGAATTAGGTGCTTATTGCCGGAAAGATAGAGAAGGGATTAAAAAAGACCTGGAGATAGTATTTACTCTTTTTCCCAGACTAAAAGAAAGGATGAAACAAAATGCAGGCACATTAAGCGGAGGAGAACAGCAGATGCTCTCCATTGGTAGAGCCTTAATGTCCCATCCTAAACTTCTGCTTTTAGATGAGCCTTCCCTCGGTTTAGCCCCTATACTGGTCAAATCGATCTTCAACACTATCTTAGAGATCAATCAGCAGGGAACCACTATCCTTTTGGTTGAGCAGAATGCTCATATGGCTCTGCAAATTGCTCACCGCGGATATGTATTAGAAATCGGCAGGATAGTTTTAGAAGATACCGCTGTGAATCTTTTAAATAATCAGCAGGTTAAAGAAGCGTATCTTGGTGGGGAATAAAAAAGTTCAAATGTTCAAGGGTTCAAAGTTCAAAAGGAGAAAAACAAAGGAAAAAATAAGACGTGAGATGTAAGAAGTGAGACGAATGTAGCATCCTGCCTGCGGCGGGACGGAGTAAAAATTAAAAAAGTATTTTTTTTCGTAGTGCGACCCTTTTCCTAATTACGGATCCGTAGGACAGGGTCGCCAATGCGAGGCTAAAAGTCTCAAGACCTTGACGGCCTCGCACTACATTTTAATCCGTTATTCGACATTCATCATCCGGAATTCAACATCTGAGGAACGAGTATGAATGAGATCATTGAGCAGTTAAAAAAATATAAATGGTATAGGGAACAAATCGTTCATACCAAAGTCATTCCGTCTAAATCCGGGGAATATGGTGAGGTTTCTCCTCCTCTATCTCCTTCTTTACAGAACTATCTTACTTCTAAAGGGATTAAGAAATTATATTCTCATCAGGCTGAAAGTATAAAGAAGATCAGGGAAGGAATAAATTTAATCATTACCACTGGAACTGCCTCAGGAAAAACACTTTGTTTTAATCTTCCGATCTTGGAAAGATTAGAAAAAGATAAAGGAGCTACCGCTTTATATCTTTATCCACTTAAAGCCCTGACTAATGACCAGTTGAAAGTGTTAAAAGAAATGGAGCGTTTTCTTGAGATTAAATTCGAATCCGAATCTGGATCCATTGGACCTGCTATTTATGATGGAGATACCCCTAAGGAGAGAAGAGCTTCTATCCGTGAAAAATCGAGGATAATCCTTTCCAATCCTTATGAGCTTCATCAGGTTCTGCCCTATCATTACAAATGGGAGAACTTCTTGAAGAATCTGAAATTCGTGGTCATAGATGAGGCACATCGGTATAAAGGGGTCTTGGGCTCAAATTTTGCTCTTTTAATCCGCAGGTTCCTTTCAGTGTGCGAAGTTTATGGCTCATCTCCTCAATTTATTCTTTCATCTGCTTCAATTGCTAATCCGATAGAGTTCGCAGAAAAATTAACTTCCAAAGGTTTTGAGGTGATAGACGAAGATGGCTCACCCCGGGGAAGAAGATTTTTCTTATTCTGGAACCCATCTAAATATAAAGAAAGGTCGGTTCATGTTCAGACTAAAGACCTTTTAGTGCATTCGGTGAAAAATAATCTTCAGACTTTATGCTTTGTAGTTTCCCGAAGGCTTTCTGAGCTTATCTCTTTCTGGATAAAAAATGAAGAACCAAAGCTGAAAATTTCCTCCTACCGGGCAGGGTATCTCCCTTTAGAAAGAAGAGAGATCGAAAGGAAATTAAGACAAAAAGAGTTAGAAGGAGTAGTCTCTACTACAGCTTTAGAGTTGGGAATAGATATAGGTGGGCTGGATTGTGTTATCATCTCAGGATATCCGGGGACAATTGCTTCTTTTTTTCAGCAGGCAGGTAGAGCTGGAAGGAAAACGCAGGATTCCTTAGTTATTTTCATCGGGTTTGAAGATGCGCTGGACCAGTATCTTTTGAAACATCCTGAAGTTTTATTGTCTGGAAATTTTGAAAATGCCGTAATCGACCTGTCCAACCCCTATATTTTGAGCGGGCATCTTTTGTGTGCCGCATCAGAGCTACCCATAAAAAAAGATAATTATCAATCATTAGGACCAATAATCAGAGAGATATTAGAATCTCTTCAAAAAGAAAATTTAGTCCGGGATACACCTGAAGGTTATATCTATTGCGGAAAAGAAAGACCCCAGCAGGTTGTCTCATTAGACAATATCTCCAGCCAGCAGGTGAAGGTGGTCTGTGAAGACCAGATTCTGGAGACCCTGGATTTACAAAGGGCTTATGCGGCAGCTCATACGGGTGCAGTTTTGATTCATCAGGGTGAAAGCTATATCGTGGAGGAATTGGATTTAAAAAATCTGAAAGCTAAGGTAAAGAAAGAAGAGGTTGACTATTTTACGGAGAGCATAGATATTGATGAGGTGAAGATAATCGAGGAGGAGGAGGAAAGAAGAGTCTTCAGTAATTTCAGTTTGTTTTTAGGTAAGGTTGAAGTTCAGGATAAATATATTGGATATAAGATCAAAAAATATGAGCAGGTGGTCAACTTTGTCCAATTAGACTTACCCCTGATTATTTTCCAGACTATAGGGCTGTGGTTTGATTTACCAGTTCATCTAAGAAACGAATGTGAGTTCAGGGGTCTGGATTTTGCCGGAGGTATGCATGCGGTTGAGCATGCGATGATTTCTATCTCTCCTCTTTTGGCTATGTGCGACCGCAGGGATTTAGGCGGAGTTTCTTATCCGTTTTATCCTGAAACAGGCAAAGCTTTGATCTTCATCTACGATGCGTATGAGGGTGGCATAGGTATCTCAGAGAAATTGTTTGAAACCTTCAAAGCTTTAGTGCAGATGACCCATAATCTGGTTAAAGATTGCGAATGCGAGGAGGGTTGCCCAGCCTGTATTCTCTCTTCTAAATGCGGTAATAATAACCGCCCGATGGATAAAGAAGCAGCACTTTATATTCTGGAGAGTATGCTTAAAAACATGTCGAATATTGAATAGCGAATGACGTATAAAGAAAAAAAGAAGATGGAAGATAGGAAGAGAAAGATGTGAGATGTAAGATGTAAGAAGTGAGACGAAAGTAGCGTCCCGCCTCTGGCGGGACGAAAAGATATAGGGCAAGGCAAAAACCTTGCCGGGGTGACCCTTAAAGGGTCGCACTATGACTTATGTGGCTGTCGGGTCCCCTGACCCAACGGAGAAAGTTAAAATGTTGTCTTGTTAGGTCAGTCCACTTCAGGTCGATAAAAGCCTTACGACCGGTAGGGTGGATGGCAAGCACTGAAATATATGAATGATATAAAAAATTACTATCCAGTTCTTACCCTTCTACTTTTGTGCGCATTATTATACGTTGTGGGGATCAACTCTATCGCGATAACGGATCCGGATGAAGCTTTTTATGCTGAGACGGCTAAAGAGATGATTTCTCATCACAGTTTTCTTACTCCTTTTATCTTTGAAAAGCCTCAGTTTGAAAAACCTCCTTTGTTTTACTGGCTGCTCAT
>CAZMZF010000034.1:0-19967 GCA_964570765.1 uncultured Ignavibacteria bacterium | reverse complement strand
GTCAAATTAGCTCCCTCATTTACACTCCTTGCTCCTATCGAGTCTAATACTGGTGTATTATTTATATTATTCACCGTTATCGCCACTACCTCACTATCTGCTGCTGAAGATGGATCTGTGGCTTTAAAGGTAACGTTATAAATAGTTGCCTGTGTATAATCCGGACTAAAACTGAATGAACCTGCCCCATTGCCACTGTCGGTAAATGTAGCATTGGTAGGTAAGTTGGTCACACTCAAAATTAAACTATCCCCATCTGCATCCGTTGCATGCACTCTAAAGGTTAAATTAGAACCCTCATTTACACTCCTCGAACCGATTGAATCTAAGACCGGTGCGTTATTTATATTATTTACCGTTATTGCCACTACCTCACTATCTACTGCTGAGGATGGATCTGTGGCTTTAAAGGTAACGTTATAAATAGTTGCCTGTGTATAATCCGGACTAAAACTAAATGAACCTGCCCCATTGCCAGAGTCGGTAAAGGTTGAATTGGTTGGCAGATTGACTGCAGTTAAAACCAGAGAGTCCAGATCTGCATCAGTGGCATGGATTCTAAAGGTTAAATTAGACCCTTCGTTTACACTCTTAGCCCCAATCGAGTCTAATACTGGTGCTTGATTGACATTATTCACTGTTATAGCTACTACTTCACTGTCCGCTGACCCTGCTGTATCGGTTACGATAAAGGTTACATTATATATGTTCGCTTGGGTATAATCTGGACTGAAAGTAAACGAACCTGATCCATTACCACTGTCAGTGAAAGTTGCATTGGTTGGGATATTCAACGCACTCAAGATCAAACTGTCCCCATTTATATCTGTGGAATGTACCCGGAAACTCAATACCTGTCCCTCTGTAACACTTTGCGGTCCTATCGGGTCTAACACCGGAGAGTTATTTACATTGTTCACCGTTATCGCCACCACCTCACTATCTACAGCTAAAGACGGGTCTGTGGCTTTAAAAGTGACATTATAAATACCTGACTGAGTATAATCGGGATTAAAGGTAAATGAACCAGCTCCATTACCTGAATCCACAAAAATCGCATTAACTGGAACATTCTCAGCACTCAAATTTATCAGGTCACCATCCGGGTCAGTAGCACTGATCCTAAACTGCAATGTCTGCCCCTCATTTATGGACTTAGAACCTATCGAAGCCAATACCGGAACCTGATTGGTAGGTGCCTCTGAGAGAGTTAAAATTCTTGCGTATTTTATATAGACCGTTTCTGTGCCACTGCTGTTTTTTGTATAGTCCAATTGGAGAGTCTTCTGAGTCGTGTCCCAGTTGAATCTTCTTAAACCGAGAAACGGCAGGTAATCGGTATTATCTGCAACCGGTGTAATAAACTTGTTTTGTTCAGCTCCAGCGACGGTCCATCTATGTTCAGGTACTACGGATGTGCTTACTATTGTTTTCAAAAGTGAGCTGGCTATTACTAAATAGTTCCCTGTGACAGGGGGAGTGTAATTATGAGTCACACGGTTCACCCAGTTGTCACTCCCATTCGTTGTGCTGGTTTCTCCCAAATTTTCAGCTTGACTGAAATCGCGGAAGACGTCGGTTAATCTGATTACAGAAATTCGAGGATGATAGATATCAGTGGTACTTCCTGCGTCTGAGCGTGCTTGTATTCTTATGGTGTGCTGACTGGTATTGAGATTGACTATCCTGGCTGAGAAGAAAGCAACTCTATCTGCAGTATTTTCTCCCTCCGCTGAAGTGGAATCCCAGGTAGCACCGTCCAGATACATTCGGGCTTCTCCGTTTGCGGAAGTGTTGTTGGCGCTCAGTTCCGAGGACCCTATAATAAGGTAGTCTCCTGCCGTGGTAGGCTGAACATTCAAGCTGGCTACATTAGTCCAGGTGAAGGTTAAGTTGACGGCATTCACTCCCTCAACATAGTCATAGGTTCCTGACACCAAAGGTATCGCTACTATTCTTGCTCTTTTGATTCTTGTAGTAGCCGCAGAGTTGCTACTTCTATACTCGATCTTGATGCTGTCATTCACCGCCAGATTGGCTATAAAATGAGTGGCATAGGTCCGGTAATTCGTAGAGGCATCCCACATCTCCTCAATAAAAGATGCAGGAACAGTTGAAGCATTCAAGGTTACTCTTGCCTGGGCAGAATAAGAAGCGCTGGTATTACCTATCTCCCAAGAAAGAATGATTAAATGATAACCGGAGGTATCAGAGACCAATCTTGCCTTGGTCTGATATGAGGTGCTAGTGGTGGTAGCTTCCCCTTCACTCTCCACATATTGCCAATCCCCAAAAGCTGGACAAACCTGGACAAACAGAAGCCCAAGCAAAATAAATAAAGTAACAGTCCATTGTTTTGGTAACATGTATCCGTTCCTTATCTTAAAGATCAGATTCAAAAATTTCCTTTTCATATTCATATAGTTTGCCTCTAAACTTTGATATTTGTAATTTTATTTCACTAAAATCATTTTCTTCGTTTCGCTGTAATTTCCTGCTCTCAGCTGATAGAAATAAAGACCGGAGGAAACCTTTTCTCCCTGCTCATTCTTACCATCCCAGGCCAGATAATAAATCCCAGGCAATTTAGGCTCATTCACTAAGGTTTTAACCACTTGACCCAATATATTATAGACCTTTAAGGTTGTATTCACCGCTTCTTGATTTCCTCCACCTACACCTATCTCAAATCTTATAGTAGTATTGGGATTGAATGGATTAGGATAATTCTGGCTCAAGCTAAAAGATTTAGGTAGAATTACCTCACCCTTTTCCACCGGTATCACCACCGCCTCTGTATCAGCTAGAATTGCCTCTTTTAAGAATAATTGTATTTTCTCTTTATCAAAATTTGAGCTGGTAACTACTGGTAGAGAAAGGATACTACCTTCTCCAGGGGTAATAGGGGCTTTGCCAAACCTAAAGAATACAATAGTCAGATTCCCATTACCATCATCTTTGTATAAAGGTTGTTCAAAACTATTTGACCTGGAAGTTAATTTCGGAGCAGAGAAAGTCAACTGCTCTGGGTCATACTTTATCTTTAATTGAACCCCTGCTACTGAGGTTTTCAAGTCTGCCCATAAATCTATCTTCCCTTCGCTACCAGCTTGTAGAGAATCGTATTCTAAGTGGAGGTAAGCTAAGGGTTCACGCAAAGTTCCTATCGGAGCATTGATTTGCCTGCCCAAGATGGTATTAATAACTCCCACTAAATCACCTACATTTATATCTCCATCCCGGTTTATGTCAGCCGCATCTGTTTGCCGTGAATTAAGACTAACATTCCCCAAGATATAAGCTATCAGGCTAACCACATCACCTATATTCACCTGTTTATCTAAGTTCACATCTCCGAATTTATCAACGGTGAAGAATCCATTCACCACTTCCAACTCTTTTGCCGGGATATCAGGATCAGTACTTATTGCTTCCCAGGCATTGGTTAAGCTCAAAGGAGTGTCTCCTGATTGCGCTAAGGAATCAACTGATAAGGCAAAAAACAAAACGGTATCCGAGCCAGAGGTTATAATCTCATTGTTTAAGCTAAAGACCAAAACAGTAACCTGATTGGAGCTATCCCCTAAATTTGAATTTATGTTAAATCCATTTATTCTTTCAGCCGGAACAAATGAATCCACTTTCACTACAGCTGGATCAAAATGAAGGGTAAACTGTATCCCGTAGATATCCTGTAGATTAGTAAGAACCAATGGTACAAGTTTACCAGTACTACCAGGAACTCCACCCCGACCACTGGTCACTATCAATAAATCCGTGGGAACTGCATTTATTATAATCGTTACTGTTTTTAAACTACTGGCGCCATGTTCATCTCTCGCTCTAAAAGTTATGCTAATAGTATCCGGTCCTTGAGTAAAATCAGGAAAAAAACTGAAGGTTTGAGAGACAACACTATCCCCTTTAATTGTGGGAAAGGTAGCATTAGAAGGGAGTGCATCTGCAGAAAGAGTAACTGTATCTCCATCTTCATCGCTTGCACTTACCGTGAAAGCTAAGGTTTGACCTTCAGTCACCTCAAACTGGCTTGCCAGTGGTCCAAAAACAGGTGAATGATTTCCTGGTATTCCTCCAGTAGTTATAGTAAAAGTACCCGCAGTTAAACTGGGCTTATATGTGGTTACGGCTAATGTATCTATATAAATGTTAAAGCTGTAAGCATTCAAAGTGTCATCTTCGAACTGGATAATGGTAGAGGTATCTTTGGTTATGGCTGGGTTGACCTTGAATTGGAATTTGATTATCTGCCCGCCTCCAGGGTATAACCAGACACGTTGAAAATAATCAAAGATAGTTATATTGATCATTACCCCCGACTCTATTCTTCTTGAATCGAAATTCCAATAATAGAAAGTATCAGTTGCCGTAGTATCAGTGCGACCGGTGAGTTCTGAAACCACCAGGGTATCATACTTATTATCTTGAGCATTCCATATGGTCATTTCCCGGGGAACGATCAAATTCTCATCATAACGCAGTCTTACAGAAAAAGCTCCAGAAGGATAACTATTTCTGAAATAGATTGAAACCCAGACCGTGGTATCTCCGGGCTGGCCTGAGGCATCCAGAACTTTCAAGGTATCGCTCGGAACTGGAATTTGGGCCCAACTCTCTGAAGAGAGTAGTATAAATGCCAAGATCGCAAGGTAAATTACCCCTAAAATATGCCCCTTTTGAGAAAAAATTTTTGCTCTCATCTTTAGTTCCTTTTCATAATTTTCTCAATTTTTTGATCCTGTGTGTTTTTCACACTCCAATTCTCTTTCATCTTATCTGTGTTCAATTTCAATTAACAATTAACACCTGTTCTTTATGTAATGCAAAATTTATTTAATCCTTACCATCTTCTTAGCCTCAGAGTATTCACCTGCAATTAGCCTGTAAAAATAGATTCCGCTTGGGAGATCTTTCCCGGATTCATCCTTTCCATCCCAGGTGAGAGTGTGAATCCCCGGGCTTAATTTCTGATTTACCAACACCTTTATCAACTGCCCCTTGAGGTTATATATTTTCAAATTTACTTTTCCGTCTTCGGGTAAAGCAAAAGAGATGTTGGTTTCTGGATTAAACGGGTTCGGGTAGTTTTGAAATAACGTAAATCTTTGCGGAACTACTTCAATATTATTTTGTAAATAAAAATCAGCTTCTATCATATTTCCTAAATTATCAGAGAAGGAAGCTTTATTTAATTCTATATTTCCCATTCCCTTTATGATTGGGATGGTGAATAACTTCCTCTTCCCCGGCTCCATATATTTAGCCGTGGGGCTATAGATAAGTAGTCTCAGCTCCTCGGGGTATTCTCTCTTTAGCAGAGTCATATCCTCTGCTTCTGAGGATAAAGTGGGAGTTCCTAAATCTATCCCCGGATGTCTAATTACTAAAAAAGCTCCTCCAACCGGGACTTTCGACTCGAAAAATAAATCGATAGTAGATAAACTTCTTTGAAGATAAAGTTGAACTGCGTTAGGTTGGGGTAATGCCTTTGCAATAACGGGATTATCCCCCTCTAATATTTTTTTAAGTAAGTATATAAAATCAGCCAGGGAACAACAGATTCCATCCTCATTCACATCAGAATTTCGTTTTTGTTGTTCATTAAACGGATACTTAATTGGATCTGTTAGAAAGTTATTGAAAAGAACTGCATCCGCAATTTCAAAAGGAATTTGATTGAGATTTATATCCCCTAATAGCACACCTAAATTTTGAATGTAGATGCTTCCTTTATGATAAGTGATTTTCCCCTGAGGTATGAATTTCTGCCCCAAAAATCCGCCGAAAGTATTATCAGTTGAGTCTGTAAATTTGAATTCTATGGATGCCAATAAACTAAGAGGACTGGGGTCAAGTATGACCTGGAAATCCAGATTGGCGATTACCCCATCACCGGGAGGTAAGGGTGGTGTAAGTGTTGGATCAGGAAGGTCAGCAATCCCTAATATCTTAATATCACCTAACGCTGGCTGACTATATTGAAAATATTCCCAGTTGCTAATCCTGGTATTTAATTTGCTCACAGACTTTAAAGAGAGCGAACTTGGATCAAAATGGAGCAGTAATCTCATAGATGCAACTGAATCGGGGTTGGTGAGTTTTATAGGAATGGTAACGACATCCGAGTAAAAGCCTGAATCTGCCCCGATCTCCAGAACATAGTCTTTAGGTCCAGGAGTTTTTACATCTATTACATTAATTTCTACGTCTTCTCTTGAAGTATTATTTCCGTCCGAAGCTACAAATGTAACTTTAAAAGGAGAATTAACTGAAGACCAGGGACCGGTAGAAGGAGGTATCCAGTTGAAAATAGCCCTTCCATTACTTGAGTCTGCAAAAGAAGTACCCTCGGGACCATTTAGCAAACTGATCTTTATCGAATCCCCTTCTGGATCGTTTGCAGATATTTTGATTAATAAAGTATCCCCCTCATTTACGTACTGGGTTCCAATCGGTTGTATCTGAGGGGCTAAATTTTTCTCTTTTATTATGATTTCCCCTTTAACAAAGGCAGGGATCATCTCCTCTGCCCAGGTATAGACAAAAGTTAAATATACTGGAGGCTCAGGAGTAGAATAAGTATCTATCTCCACGGTTTGTGGAAGAGCGTCATCCTTTATTTTAAACCACATATTTGTTACCAGCCCGCTCCCGGAACTTATCAGGGTGAAAGTCATAGCATAAATCTTAATAGTTCTATTCAAGCTGTCTATTTCTCCCCCTTTTAACGGAGCGTCGGCAACCCTCGTTCCCACAAAGGAAACCGAATCGCAATAAATATCAGAACTTGAAAACCTAAGAGGTACGACTATAGCTCCTAAGTTCTCATCATTAAAAGCATAAACCGGCACACATACTTTAGAGCCAGGATAAGCTGTTACATTTCCTACTCTTAAGGTATCAACTATTCCGACTGTATCTGGGATTTGAGAAAAGGAAAGATTTGAGGAAAAAAGGATGGATATAAAAACAAAAAGAAAGGAAAAGAGTTTGTTTTTCATCATTCTTCTACCTCAAAAAGCTATTTTGTTTAAACTAACTACTCTTACTATCGTCAAATCAACAACTGCTCTTCAGTCAGCTAACTACAAGGTCCTCACTCAGAGGAGAAGAAAATTAAAATCTCTTAAAACTCTATCTTATCTCTTTTTCCTTTCATTTTAAATCGAAGGAGGGGAAAGTCTCCCCTCCTTCGGTAATAACAGAATGAAGATTACTTCGTCATAACCATCTTCATGGTCTTGCTGAAGTTACCAGCATTCAGTTTGTAGAAGTAGATACCAGAAGCAACTTTCTCACCATTGGAGTTGTTCCCGTTCCAGGTAACCGTATGATTACCAGCCGGCATGGTCTCGTTGACCAGTGTCCGGACCAGCTGTCCAGCTATGTTGTAGAGCTTCAAGGAAACCTTGGAGTCTACGGGCAGAGCAAAGCTGATGTTGGTAGTCGGGTTGAATGGGTTGGGATAGTTGGGATGCAGAGCGAAAGCAGTCGGGATAACCTTGTTGACCAAAGTGGTCTTCACCGGTCTGCCAAAGTTATCAACTGCCTCGACCTTCTCCAACGTAGCTCCGGAAACGGTAAGCAGTTCACCAGTGATACCAGCGCCAGAGTTCATATAAACCAGAACTTTCAGGTTACCATCAACCATACCCTGTTCGAACGTCAAGTCGGAGGAAACCTTACCCTCACCCTTGAAGGTCAACAGAGCTGCACCCAGAGTGGCATTGGTTGTAACTGTGCCCTGGGTCACATAAATGGTGGCTAAATCTGAACCTGGAGTCGGCTTCGGGAACTTGGTAGCATCACCTAACATCACCCTCAACATATAGACGAAGTCGCTCAAGGAGAGCGGGAATCCGTCAGCATTGATGTCGGTGTTAGCTATCTGCAGGTCTTCGTCGATGGTGAACACACCTGTGCCCAAGATGAAGTAGCTGGAGAACAACGTCAAGTCTGCTGGGTCATAAGCTATACCGTTGAGGTTGATATCTCCTCTCAGCAAATCTACAGTGCTTCCTAACTGCACTCCACCGCAGGGACGGCCTTCTAGCGGATTATAGGTTCCTGGAGGACTGAATAGGAGAAAAGTCAGCAAGGGCTTTATACCTGTACCGGGTTCAGGGCAAGGCGGGTAAGCATAGAAGTCCGGATTGTCGCTGACAAACAGGATATTACCATCAACGTCGGAGAAGGTATTCTCTGTGCAGATTTCATCGTCAAACTCAAAGCAGATGTTCAAATCGAACCCTCTCAGATTCTGGTCACAAGCAATCTTAAACTCCAGCACGGCAATCTCCAGAGTATCGGCGGTGGTATAAATCGGCACACCTTGGTGCTGATCCTTTATATCATATAGACCGAGGATCAGCAGTTTGTATTTGCAGCAGCCGCACATCGGGCAAGGAAGCTGTCTGTAGGTGAATAACTCCCATCCCTGAGGCAAGTCCGCGCCTTTCTTCACACCCAGGAAATAGAGCACCGTTGGGTCAAACTCAATCCGGAGATCAAAGGCACCAAAATCCCCCGTAGGTATCAAGTAAACCGGCACATCAACAATTTCGCATGGCTCTCCATCGACCGTGCCAATCCAGATTTTACTAGTTTCTTTTAGAGTCACAGTGGTAGTGCAGTAGGTGGTTTCGCACTCATCATATACTCCTACAGTAATATCATACACACCCGCAGCTACGGACCCGGTGGCCCATTCTATAGTCCAGGGACCTTCACTAGGAGGAGGATTGATAGGATCTATAGTTGGGTCAAACCCAGGGTCAGGTACCACGCCTTGGATAAAGGCACCCTGAATATCTGTGCCACCAGCATCTGTAGCAGTGACAGCATAAGTGAGAAGATCACCCTTGAAGGCAATCAGGGTGGCAGGGCAGTCAGGATCTGGTGCTTGTTCAGTAGTCGGGACCACGTCAAAGGAATAGGGTCCACCCCAGGTAACGGTAGTAATAGCACCAGTGTCGGCGTCCATGCCCAAGTAACCAGCAGGATTGAAGAAACCAGTAGTAAAAGTTATAGTTCCCGCATTAGTTACATCGTAGAACATTTTGCAAAAGCGTCCTTCTGATGGGAGCGCAATACCATTGCCGAAATCAAGTGCCGAAAACATCAGTGGATTCCCCCCAGTCTGCAATTCATTCACCGTTAAGCTGGAGAATGCGTAAACCAAGCTTGGTAGAGCAAAAGCCCTAGCCTGCAGTTCGGGAACGGTGCTTAATACATTACCAGTCAGATCAGTATTCAACGTAGGACCAGAAGTCCCACCCACGAACAGGGGAACCTGAATTGCTACAATTTTGGGATTCACAGTCTTAACCATTATGTTAAGTTCTACTGTTCCTCCGCCAAGGCAGGGATGAATATTAAGATTTACTGGTTGAATATAGATAGAGTCGTGCTGGGCAAATCCGAGATTGGAGAAGAATAACACCAGAGAGAATGCTAAGACAATTAATAATAAATTCTTTCTCATTTTCTTACTCCTCTAAATAAATGTTAACTTATCTTTTAAATCTTTGATACTTCCCCCTCTCTTTCAAAGGTCAAAGCTTAGTTACCTCTTAAGACACTCACCTCCTTCGAAAGTGGTTAAGGGTGTTAATCGTGGTTGGTTTTTACCCCTTCTCTTCCTCACCTCCTTTCGGATAAAAGTTTACAGTTTTACCCTCTTCGTTCATAATGCTCACTAAAATATTTTCATACCCCATAACAATGGGGAGGCGGACCTCCTTTAAAAAGATAATTAATCAGATGAACTGCATCACCCACCGAAACTTTACCATCGCCATTTGCATCTCCCTTTATAAAGGGATTAGGTGGTGGACCTCCTTTAAAAAGATAGTTTATCAAATAAACCACATCCCCAACTGAGATTTTAGTATCTCCATTCGCATCACCATATTTAAGCGTTAATATTATATACCGACCCGGTAAAAATCTTTTTTCTCTAATAAGGGTATCTCCCTGGGCAAGAGTTCCATATACATTTATATAAACCATCGTATCCGGCAATGAGGTATCTGAAATACAGAGAACATCTAAGTATATTTTAAAAAGAATTCCGAAACCCGGACCGATCGGCTGATTATCCGGAGCCAGGCCTAAGACGCTCGCATTAATACAATAGGGACTGGTAGTATCACCCACATCTCCACGAGCTTCGAGTGTAGGAAAATTACTTGTCAAAGAACCACTTTTATCTATCTTTATGAACCGACTAATAGTAGTATCTACACAGTATTGAGGACAAGGTTTAATCGTATCACAACAGACGGTGTCAATGAAAACCTTAAAGTGATCGGTGGTGAAATAGACCCGGTTATTCGGAACTATCACAAAATCAAGAGTAAAACCTTCGATATATTGATCTATGTTGTCGATATAGACCGGGATCTGAGTTTGAATGTGCCCTTGATAAGCTATGGTATCGCTTATAAAAATCGTCGTCGTATCCGCTCGAGCCATAGAAAAACTTAAGAAACCAACTAAACCGAAAAACAGGTAAATCCAGATTCTTTTTAGGTTCATCCCTTCCCTCTTTGCAAATGGTTTTCCTCCTTAAATGCCCCATTACCTCCGATCACAAGGGCTTAACCTTTGCCTCCTTTCCCTAAAATTTACACTCAAAGAACGAAGTTTACTTTTTAATACAACTAAAAGCTACTGCTTTTTAAAGCGGTACTCAGATATCCTTTCTCCCTTCCTCCACCCTCAGTTCCCCCTCACAAGGACTATCTTCCTGAAGGTCTTTTATGTGATATTACTGAGGACTTACACTTAACAACTTTCAATTATAATATACATCCCTCTTTTTTTTTGTCAATAGAAAAATTCGAATTTTTTAAAAAAATTATCTTTTTATTAAAGTGCTTTTTTGCCATCTTCTTCATTTAACCTCTCGATTAGGTATAAGCAAAAATTATACCATCTATAAAAAGGTACGCTTGATCAATAACTTGTTTCCTTTCAAAAAGTTAGGAATACGAACTTTTTCTTAGGGGAATGGCACCAAATGAGCAGGTTATTCACGTATTTTCTTTTATGATAACAACTTAGATGTAAATCTTTAAAAAAAACTACTGAAACCAATTTCATATACTCTGCAAAACTCTACATCTATTTAGACCCTGTAGGGTTCAATTTGGGTATCCGTTAAAGAAGTTACTTCTATCTCATTAAAATTATCTTCCGAGCTTGTCCAGCTTTTAACTACAAGCTTATTTAAACTCCGCTCCTGACAATACCGGGCACATATTCTGGCTGAGAGCACCTGGTCATCAATTTCAGTTTTCCCCCCTAAGATCCCATAAGCACTTTTAAATCCCTTTACTGTAAATTTAATCTCATCAATTTGAGCTAAAGATAGAATGAGATTATTTTCTTCCTTATTTCTTCCCACTATAAGTTTTGCACCTGATGGTAATCGAAAGTGTCTGCCCATCTTCAAAAGAGCAATATGCCTCAAGGAATCCTCATTATGCAGGAAAGAATCTTTCAGTCTTCTGGCAAAATTCTCCTCAGTTAAAAGACAACCTCCAGCCGGGCAGGGATAATCACTTATCTGGTAGTCTTTAGCTAATTGAATCTGAATCTTCCTTGACCTGCCCTGAATATTCAAAAGTTTTGTTCGATCTATTATCCCTTCTTTCTCTGCAATGGTTGGCTCTAAAAGTTTAGCTGAAAGTGGCCTTAAAATTTTTCCCTTTAGCCCGGATTCTTTCTCAATTAACTTCATAGCATCTAATCTTTGAGACATAGGTCTTTCCCCTAATACTTCACCGGTAAATATAAAAATTGCACCTTCTTTTTCCATAACCTCTTTTGCTTTCAGGAAAAGATAGATCCTGCAATCTATACAGGGATTAAGATTTCTACCATATCCGTGTTCAGGATTTTTCACTATTTCCAGGTAATCTTCACCTCCGAATATTCGAATAAGCTTTATCCCGAACTCCTCAGCATATTTACTGGAATAACACACCCCTTTCTTACCATCGCAGGTGCAGAATGGCGTTTTCAAATTTACACCGATCACCTCAAATCCCAAATCCAGTATAATTCTCAAAGCTAAGGTGCTGTCCAACCCTCCGGAGAGAAGGGCTATGGCTTTTTTCTTGGTCATAATCATATAATATACTCTTTTTTTTAAAAATCAACTTCCTTTAATATAAAAACTTGCAGGGGCGTATTGCAATACGTCCCTGCCAAATTGGTGAACCCACATTGCCCCCAATGTGGGTTTATGGTTTTAATCAAATAAAAAAAGCTGAAGGAGCTTCACTACCTACTCTACCTGAGAGGGGGGCAGGAACTCAGTATAGAATGAAATAAGTGAAGACTTCAGCTTTAAAATTTACCCGTTTCCTTTTTCACTAATTCAACGAAATATCCTTTTTATTTGTTTGACCTCTTTAAAAAATTTTTAAATACCAAAATTAGATTATTTTTCTAATAGTTTCTCTCTCCTCTTTTGCTTCGTTGGTGAGGACAACAATCCTATGGATCCCCGATTTTGGGTCTTGATGACAAATTTGGACGAGAAGCAAACACCCGCTTTTTATTGGTCTCCAGAACAACAAAACCACTCTCTTGGGCAGGAGTTCAACTCTCGTCAACTACCAAATCTTACCTAAATAATTCTACTCCTTTTCATTCAAAAAGGTTTCAAATTTCTTAAGATTTTCCTCGGAGGACCAATCCTTTCCACCTGCAAACCTTTCTTGAATTTTTCCATTTTGGTCTAAGATAAATGTAGCTGGCAGAGCTGTTATCCCATATAAAGTTGCTACCTTTCCCGTAGGGTCTAAAAGGATAGGAAAGTTAATATTATATTCTAAACTGAATTTCTCGACCCCTGATTTATCCAGCTTATCTAAATTAACTCCTATAATCTCCAGACCTCTATCTTTATACCTTTTATAAAGCTCAATCATTGAAGGTATCTCTTTCCTGCAGGGAGGACACCAGGTTGCCCAGAAGTTTAAAAGGACTATCTTACCTCTGAACCTTTTTAAACTTACCTCTTTACCCTTAAGGTCTTTGAGGACAAAATCTGGGCCGGCAACGGATCCGTAGGAAGGGGTCTCCCCCTCATAAACCCCTTCCTTGAACTCCTCTTTTCTCTTTTGAGGATGTGCACTCGTCCCCGTAGCTTCCTCACTTCCGTGAGGACGCTGGTTCGTTGCCACAGGAGTGGCAACGCTACCAGTAGGATTATAATTTTCTTCATCTTTTGATCTGAAAACTAAAATCCCTAAGACTAATAAGAAGATAATCCCCAAAAATATCAGATGTCTTTTTTTCAACAGCATTTTTTATGATTGCAAGATTTTTCTTTCATATTCAGTTTATGAAGAGAATCAGGCGCAACCTTTAGAGAATCTGAATCTGTCTGGGAGTCTATGAACTTCTTTATACAGCCAGGGCAGCAGAAATAGTAAATTTCTCCTTTATATTCTATAGCCGGAGTATTTTTGGAAATAGTGAAATTCTCCTTAGTAACCGGACAGGTCGCTTTTTTCCCTAACTCCTCAGCCGTTATCTTATGTTCAATGTATTTTAAACTCTTATTATCCGATTTTTCTGAAGATATATATTTCTCCGGTTCTTTAGAAAATGATTCTTTCTCCCCGGCACTACAAAAATAGTAGGCTTTACCCTGATAATCCAGAGCTGGGGTATTTTTCGAAACCTTCATCTTCATATTACACATCACACAGGTAAAACTCTTACCTATTTCCTCTTTAGTTATCTTATGGTTACTAACTTTGGTTTTATCCTGTCCACCGATAGCAAAAGATAGATATAAGAAAACTATTCCTGTTAAAATCGCCAGAGTTATTAAACTTAACCTTTTCATTTCAATCTCCTTAAAGATTTTAAGTCAATTATTTATTTTAGAAACCTTTCCGGGTCTTCTACAAAAAGATTCTTGTGCTCCTCACTCATAAAATAATAGGTCCTTCCTTTATAGATATAAGAAGGAGTCTCTTCAGTAACCAATACCCTCATCTTACATACCGGGCAAACAGCCATCTTAGGCGTTTTATCCCCTTTATTACCAAAAAAGCCAGTGGAAAATCCCAAGAGCAGAACTAAAATTATTATTACCCCTGCAACTATTAACCAGATCTTCTTCATTATCTCACCTCCTCGTATAGCTCCAATAAATTAATTTATCACCATTCCATCTTTTAACCTTATCATCCTGTCAGCTCTGGATGCCAAGTCCAGGTCATGAGTAGCTATCACAATAGCTAATCCTTCTTCAGCCAATTTTTTAAAAAGATCGAAAATGTTTTCTTTGGACTTAGATTCTAACCTTCCCGTAGGCTCATCTGCCAGGATTATCTCAGGCTCATTTACCAAGGCCCGGGCTATAGCTATTCTTTGCATATCCCCACCATCCAGCTCTGAAGGAAGCATATTTAACCGTTCCCCTAACCCCACTTTTTGGAAAATCTCTTTAACTTTCTCTTTTTTATCTAACCTGCGAGTGAAAAGTAAAGGCAAAAGTGCATTTTCATAAGCAGTTAAAGTGGGGATTAAATAAAACAGTTGAAAAACAAAACCTATATTTTCCCTTCTCACCTTGATCAAATCTTTCTCTTTTAGTTTAGATACCTCTATATCTCCAATATGTAGGGTTCCCTCTGATAGTGTATCCAGACATCCGATCATATTCAAAAGAGTCGTCTTTCCAGAGCCTGACCTGCCAATTATCGAGACTATCTCACCTGGACTTATCTGGAAGTTTACTCCTTTTAAAGCGTAGAGCTTTTCACTTCCCCTTTGAAAAATCTTAGTCAGACCTTCACCCTGTATAGCATAATTACTCATCTTATCTTCCTCCTTTATCCTCAACGATCTTACCATCCAGAAGAAAGATTATCCTTTTAGCCCTACGGGCTAACTCCTCTGCATGGGTTGCCACAATTACTGTCATCCCCTGAGAGTTCAGCTCTTCGAACAAATTAAAGATGACCTCGCTGTTCCCAGTATCCAGATTGGCAGTCGGCTCATCTGCTAAAAGGACTTTTGGTCTGTTTACAATGGAACGGGCAACTGCAACCCTCTGCATCTCACCACCTGAAAGATGCAAGGGCTTGTGAGTAAGCCTGTGACCCATACCTACCATCTCTAAAACTCTTTTTGAATAATCCTGCTCAACTTTTTTATCACTGGAAAAAAGCAGGGGTAATTCTACATTCTCAGTTGCAGTTAAAGAAGGAATCAAGAAAAAGTCAGCAAAAACAAAACCGATGTTTTCTCTTCTGAACTCATCCAGTTTATTCTCTTTCATATCAGTAAGGTCAAGTTTATCTCCATTATCTTCATTAAAAATCAATTTTCCAGAAGTTGGAGAGTCTATACAACCCAACATATTTAAGAAGGTAGTCTTACCTGCACCTGAAGGACCCAGGATGGAAATATACTCACCTTTTTTAATTTTCAGAGTAATCCCATTCACCCCTTTAATTTCTTCTTTACCTCTCCTATAAATCTTAGTTATTTCTTCTAAGTTAAATAGTTCTTTTGTCATTTCCTTCTCCTATAGCTATTCGGTTCTAATAGCTTCAATCGGCCTTAGATTTGAAGCTCGATAAGCTGGATAAATCCCGGCTAAAATCCCCATAATCAAAGCAAACAGAACCGAAATAATTACTACTAAAAGGTCTGCTGAGATCAGTTGACCACCAGGAGCATAAGGCATTAACTTCTTGATAAAATTCTCTATTATGCTTGAACCTACACTTGCTAAAAATGAACCCAAAAGTCCTCCGGTCATGCAGACGATAAAGGTTTCATACCAAATCAGCCGGAATATATCTATCCTGGAAGAGCCAACTGCCTTCATCATCCCAATCTCCCGGGTGCGTTCAAATACTGACATCAGGATAGTGTTCAGAACTCCAACTGCACTCACAAGAATAGCAATTAAAACCACCGCATAGATTAAAACCCGGGTGGAACTGACCAATCCCATAATTGCACCGGTAACTTCTTTCATCGAAACAACATTCATATCGCTTTCTGCCGCTCTTATTTTCTCGGCTATCTGTTCAATTTTTGTTAGATCATCCACTTTTATGGGAACTGCCACTAAAAGACCTTCTTTGCCTGAAAGTCTGGTTAGAGTCTTAATAGGCAGAAAATAGAATCCATCATCCTGATCCCCGCTCTGCTCTAAGATACCGGTAACAATGAACTCTTCTCCCAAAACTTTAACCTTATCACCAATTTTCAGCTTTTTGTTCTCAGCCACATATTCCCCGATTACTGTTGAGTGCTCATCTTTAAAAAAGCCACCCGCTTTAAACTTCCAGTGTGGTTTAAAATTTAAATAATCCTGATCAATGCCAAAATAGATTTTAGTCTCTTTAGTCAAAGAGTCTGTCTCCGAGTTCATAAAAAGTCTGGCCGATTCTTTAACTCCCTCCACTTTTCTTATCTCTTCCACATATTCATCCTTCAGATATCTGGGAAATTTCCCTCCGTGTAATACTAATGAAGCCGCCTCATAAGGACATCCTTTAGGAACAATTAAGATATGATAACCTAAATAGGCTAACTCCTTTTTCATCTCCTTTTCATAACCCCGGTTAAATGCCAGCAAGCTGAAAAGGATAGAGATGGCAATTGCCACACTCAATATGGTAAGGGTTGTTCTGATCTTTCTTCTTAAAAGGTTTTTAACAGCTAAAGTAAAGAAATTCATATCTCCTCCATTCCTCGGACTATTCTGTTCTGATCGCCTCTATCGGTTTAAGTTTTGAAGCTCGATAAGCTGGATAGATCCCTGAGACTAAACCGACCAAAACCACAAACCCCAGACAGATTAAAAGTATATTTAGATCAAATGAGACCACACTCCCTTCAGGTGTTAAAGGAAGAAGTTTTTTGATTATCCTTTCTACCAACCCCATCCCTATAAGGGCTATGCCTATCCCCAATACTCCACTTATTAATGTCATCACTAAGGTCTCCACCCAGACTAACTGAAACACATGCTCCCTGCCTGCACCCATAGCTCTCATTACTCCGATCTCTTTGGTTCGTTCGAAAACCGACATCAAGACTGTGTTTAAAGCCCCTAAGGCGCTGATGATTATGGCTATAATAATAATAGATAAAATCAAAGTCTTAGCTTGAGCCACCAGATTCATCATAGTTCCCATAAGCTGGGACATAGTTATTACCTGTGAATCCGGTAATTTCTCTAACTTCTCCACTACCGTTGGAATTAAAGTAGGGTCTTTAACCCGTATTGCAATTCCGGTTAACTTATCTTTTTGTCCGAACATCTCCTGAGCCGCTTTTAATGGAATAAAGAAAAACCCATCGTCTTTTGTGCCAGTCCTTTCTAAGATACCGATTACCTCAAACTCCCTATCTTTTTCTTTAACATAGAATTTCTGACCCGGCTCATCCGTCTGTTCGATATAAGCCGCGTCTCCACCCATTATCATTGAGTTTTCATCTTTGAAATAGCTACCCTTTATCTTCCAGTACCTTTTCATCTGAAGCATAGTCTCATCCATCCCTAGGTAGATATCAGTCCGGTCCTCATCTGGTCTTATTATGGCTGACATGAAGAAAGGTGCAGATATTTCTATCTCTGGAATCTTTTTAACCTCATCTAAAACTGAATAGCTGAAATAGTTCGGGATTTTTCCTCCGGATAAAGCTAAGGATGCTGCCTCATAAGGGCATCCCCTGGGAACAACCATAATCTGATAACCCATTTTACCTAATTCAGTGGTCATCCCTTTTTCATACCCTTTAGTAAAGGAAAGGAGAGAGAACAATACCATAACCGAGATGGACATAGAAAGTATAGTCAAAAGAGTCCTGACTTTGTTTCTGAATAGATTCTTTAAAACAAATTTGATGAATTTCATTTTTATTTTACCTCCTGAAAAAGATATCTATAAAAGGCTAAAGTCTTCTTAGCTCCAAAAGCAATGGCAGATGAACCTTTTTCTGCTCCCTCCACTGGTTTGATTAACTTTGAATTGATCTCTCTTTTCTTCTCAACTGTAAAAGGAAAGTTAATATCCTTACCCGCAAACTGTTTCCTGAAACCTGGGCTATTAAGCTCCTTCCCTTTCTTCTCTCTATCCCTCTGGATTGTAAAATCTATTATCTTACCATCCGGGGTAAATGCCCAGACCACTTCGATAGTGCCGTATTCTCCCCTTTCCGCATGCGGGTGAATCATACCGATTAAATCCTTACTTTTATAGATCTCATAGAAAGTAAGCTCAGTTTCGTCTGCTTCTAAAGATTGGCCAAGCAAAGCCTCAATTTTTCCCTTGGCGGTTTTATCCACTTTTTTCAAAACCGATTTATAATTAGTTGCCTGGGGATAGAGTTTATAAACATCTCTATCCGGAAAACGGAAAACACAGACCGCAGCAAAACTGGATAGTGGAAAATAGATTGCCAAAACTAAGGCTAAAATTAATATTGTTTTTCTGAATTTAAGTATTCTCATTTTTTTCTTTTTCCTTCTTACGTTTTCCTTTTTCTTTATTGTTTTTTCGTTTTTCGTCTCCCGTCTTAATTCTCACGTCTTACCTTCTTAGAAGTTAAAATTCACCTGAGCAGTAAAGAATCCTGTACTTTCACTCATCCCCATTTCATCTCTTGCCCAGCTTTTCTCATAAGCTATTCTGGGGGTAACGTATTTATTGATGCAATAGCTCAAACCCAGTCCTGAATCAATGATATAATCTTTGTTTTTAAAATCCGGATCCCAAAAATCATATTTCAAGCTGGCAAAAATTTTAGGAGAAATCTCATAATCTGTTCCTAAATAGAACCCACCAACGTTTATTTTCTCATCTCTTCCAAAAACTGCCTCACCTCTTAAGGTAAAAGCTCGATAAGGATATTGTATATCGAACCCCAATCTATTTTTGTGAACGTAATTAATCTTCTCATCCTCTTTATGCACCATTCCTATCATATAATCACCTTCCGGTGCTCCACCTGAAAGAAAAGAAAGCCCATATTTCAAATCACCATCTGATTTGCCAAGTCTGAGTATAAACAGCCCTTCATTCTTAAAATCTATTTTGCCATCCTGCCTGCCATTGGTAAAAGACAGGTCATACTCATAATCCTTAAAATATCCGCCTACCTCTGCGCCTATATCCTCTCTTATACCCAGACTTCTTGCAAACATAGGCTGAAGGATTAAAAGATGGGAGACATAATATTGCAGGTTTCCAAAGGGAACCACAAATTTCCCGATTTTAAAATTTACCTGCCCTTTAGGACCTTTTAGAACAAAATATTTATCCCCGTAGTGGTAATTAAACTCCCTGGAGAAATAATCAAAATCCGGAGAATACGAACCCTGTAAAACAAGAGTCCCCCAGTCACCGGATTCGCCCTGAAAAATATATCTGAAGTTCACCTCAATCCCGTGAAGCAAGAAATTGTCCTCATTTATCTTACTCTGATTATCATTAAACATAAACCTGTAATCCAAAGCTCCGGTAATCTGATAATTCCTGGCATAGATTGTAGCCCCTACTATCAGAACTGAAACCAAGCTCATTACTATTATTTTGACTTTTCCCATATCCATCCTTTACCATCCGAAGCAATCTATATCGCAATAGCCCTGCCAAAAACAAAAAACCAATTATGTTTCTCGTAAGTGGTTAATTGTTAATAGGATATAATTGGTCTCATTTTTTACTTTCCTTTATTATATATAAGTAATTGAATCTTTTCCTACAAAAGGTGTAGCAGATGATACAATTTTTGGGTTATTTGGAGTGCAATAACCATGTTATTGCCACAATTCGGGTAGTCACGCGATAGACGGACTGCCCGCAAAGGTCGTGGAGCCCTCACAGCTGATTAAAAGGATTAAGTCGAATTTGACCTTGAGGCTGATAACAGATATTTTCATCCTACGAATC
>CAZMZF010000033.1:0-20513 GCA_964570765.1 uncultured Ignavibacteria bacterium | reverse complement strand
ATTTGGGCAGTCACAGTAACCCAGGTCACAATTTTATGAGTTAAGCAACAGACCCTATGTGTCCGCCCCTTTTTTATTATTTCATTGCGAGTCCGCCGAAGGCGAGATGAAGCAATCCGTCCACTCTATGCAGAGATTGCTTGGTCGGTCAAATGAACTCCTTGCAATGACTTTTTTTTGTTCCACCTGAATCTTTAAATATTTAAACTTCTTCGGACTTTCCTCATCAATTAAGACAAAAAATCCTCTTCTTTTTATTTTGTTATTTTTCTGTTACACCAAAATGATAATGTCCTAATTAACCAAAGTAGAAATGTCCTAAGACATAGCTATAATTTTCTCTTAAAAAACAGGGAGGATTATGGTCGAATTTGACCTTGAGGCTGATATCCGTTGCCTTTATCTGCTTAATCTGCTCCATCTGCTGTGAAAAATTTATTTTCCTTGACTTTTTCGATATTTGAGCTATAAATACTGTTGGTTAAGCACATACTAAAACCATAGAATTCTGTCGGCTTTTAGCTTTAAAAAGGATGCAAAAATGTCAAAGAAGTTGCTCATTTTAGTGATTTTGTTTTTGGGTAGCATACTTACCGCAGCTATAGCTGATCTTCCTCCAGCAGAACTCCTCGGCGATGCAAATGCCTTTGATAGTGTAACAATATCAGATGCTATCTATCTGATTAATTATCTGTTTAAAGGTGGCCCTCCTCCTAAGGTATATCCAGCAGATTATTTCTATCCGGGATCTCCTGCAGAAGATCCTAATGATCCTTTGACAGTTTTGCGTCATGGAGATGCAAATGATGATTGCAAGATAACAGTATCTGATGTTATCTATCTGATTAACTATCTGTTTAAAGGCGGTCCTAACACTCTACACGCTGTCCCTCCCCTTCATGCTGAGCAATGTTGTTGTGTGTATGGTAATGATCCCACTAAATGCGATACTAACAAATGTCCTCTCTCGCTAAAATAAAGTCGAAGAAGAGCTTGTAGGTCAACCATCCCGAAGTGTAGTTGACATTTTTCTGTGTCAAGCAGTCCTGTGGTTCGACTCTACCCTTCGGTCTGAGCTCAGGGTCGAAGACTCAGCACCCAGACCTTGTTGAAGGACGGACATGCTTGACCTACAAATTTGAAGCCCACCTTGAGGACAAGGTGGGCTACCGTGTTGTTCTTCCTCACAGGAGTGAGGACGTTACAACTTATACTTTTCCATCCTGTACAGTAAAGTCGGTCTGGAGATCCCAAGATATTTTGCGGCCTGGGTCTGGTTACCTTTGGCTTTTTCCAAGGCGATTTTAATAAGCTCTTTTTCCACCTCTTCCAAGTCTATCCCCTCCTCTGGCAGATCCATTACCACCTTCCCTACCCTTTTCTCACCTTTCCATAACCTTTCTGGCAGATTCTCTTTCCTTATTATATTATCTTTCTTTAAAACCAAAGCGCGTTCAATCGTGTTTTCTAACTCCCTGACATTCCCGGGCCAGGAATAGCTCATCAATACTTCCATTGCCTCTCTATCAACTGTGCAATCTGTTTCCCCAAATTTCTTTAGAAAATGCTCAATCAGAATCGGGATATCCTCTTTCCTTTCCCTTAAAGGAGGAAGAGTAATCGAGATAACGTTCAACCGGTAATACAGGTCTTCTCTGAACTTTTTCTCTTTTACTAATCTTTCCAAATCCTGATTGGTAGCTGCAATTATTCGCACATCTATTTTTACGGGTGAACTTCCACCCACCCTTTCTATCTCCCTTTCCTGAATTGCCCTTAAAAGCTTTGCCTGCATCTCTGGTGACATCTCTGCAATCTCATCTAAAAATAAAGTCCCTTTATCTGCCAGCTCAAATTTCCCTTCCCGGTCTTTTATCGCTCCGGTAAAAGAACCTTTCACATGCCCGAAAAGCTCACTTTCTAAAAGGGCTGAAGGGATAGCCGCACACTGGACTGCTACAAAAGGACCTCCTGTTCGAGGGCTATGATAATGAATCGCCTTAGCAACTAATTCCTTTCCAGTGCCACTTTCACCTAAGATAAGTATATTCGAATTTGTGCCAGCTACTCTGGAGATAAGCTCAAAAACCTTCTCCATCCTTGGGCTTTTACCAACGAAATTCTCGAATTTATATTTTTCAACTAACTGACTTTTTAAATTAATATTCTCCTCTTTGAGTGATTTGAGTTCCAGAGCTTTTTTAACGATTAAAATTAACTCCTCCTGACTAAAGGGCTTGGTAATATAATCATAAGCGCCTGCTTTCATCGCTTCCACTGCACTATCGATTGTGCCAAAGGCGGTGATTATAACGAAGGGTACCTGAATTTTAATTTTCTGAGCTTCTCGTAAAAGCTCCATTCCATCCATTTCCGGCATAGATAAATCCGAGATAATCAAATCCACATCTTTCTCTTGAAGAAAAGATAAAGCCTCTATCCCATTTGGAAAAACACTAACTTCAAAGCCTTCATTTTTTAAACTGTATTCCATAATCCTTGAAAGGCTTTGGTCATCTTCAGCAATCACAATTTTACTTTTCTTCATCCCTACGGGTCGTAATGCTTTCATCGACTTTTCCCCTCAATCGGAAAACTTAAGGTGAATATCGTTCCCTTTCCTAACTTACTTTCCACTTTTATTTCTCCTTTATGGTTCTGAATTATCCTTTCCACAATCCCTAAGCCCAACCCTGTCCCTCCTTCTTTGGTGCTAAAGAAAGGTGTCAAGATTTTACTTTTAGTCTCCTCAGACATACCTTTGCCATTGTCCTGAAAAACTATCTTTAGCCTGTTTTTATCCTGATGGGCAGATAGCGTAATCTCCCCTTTGTCTTCTATTGCTTCCAATGAATTCAAGATCAAATTGATAAAAGCCTGCTTTAACTGGGAAGGGTCTGCTTTTATTCTGGGGAGATTTTTTTCCAATTCTGTTTTCAAACTGACCTCTTTTTTAACTGCCTGAGGAGAAAGGATTAAAACCGTCTCAGAAATAAGCTGATTTATATCAGTATCTATAAGATTAGGTAAAGCAGGTTTAGCATAATTTAAAAAATCGGTTATCACTTTATTTAATCTTTTAACCTCTTTTAACAGGATATTTAAAAATTCATATTTCGTATCCTCTGGCTTATAATCTTTGCGCAGGATTTCCAGAGATCCCCGAATAGAACCCAGAGGGTTTCTGATTTCGTGAGCTATGCCAGTCGCTAACTCACCTATTACCTTATACTTATTAGCCTGAATAAGCTCTGCCTGAGCCTTTTTTAACTCCTCCCTCCTTTTCCTTTCTTTTCCAACCAGAGTTCCAGAGACCCAGGCAACTATATTATAAAGTATAATCTCAAATAAGGCATCATAGGTCTGAAGGTGGATTTGTCCCCAGCGGTGAAAAACATGTGTTAAAAAAACCAGACTCACTACCATTGAAGTGATCAAAGCTCCTGTTAAACCGAAGCTGAAGGCAGAGAAGATGATCGGAACATAATACAACCTTCTATAAAGGTCATGCAGAAGGGGCTTATCAATCGGCGTAATATAATGAAGGAGCGAGAGTATAATTACGCTCAGCCCTATAATTAAAATCTCTTTTCTCTTATTCATTTTTCATATTATAATACGAAAAACGGGTATAATTTAATATCTACCTCCTTATAAATCAATTACTTTAAAGAAATTATAAATTTTGAAAAAAATGTTCCAAAAGGTTCTTGACAACCAACAGAAAATAGTTATAATAAAATAACTTTTTTGCTCATTTATTTAAGCCCCACTGGGGGAGTGGGAACTTTGAGCTTCTTACAACTTTATTAGAGGATGCAGTCAACCTGGTCTTTGGCTTTAGGTAAAAGCCTTTCTGGCTGTTCCCGGTAACTTTTTAATTTTTATATCCTTAGAAGAACAGAAATGTCATTTATTTCTTTAAAAAAATTTAATCCCAGTCTTCTCAATAATTTATCTAAAATATCTCCTTTTCTTCTTATTCTGATTTTTCTCACCTCGCTTGTTTTAATAGCGAAAACCTATCCTTTGAATATAGATTTAAAATTTAAAACTGCTAATTATATTCAATGTGATACTCTTTTTATCCAGATACAAGTATCCAGGGATAAAGACTTTAAAAATCTTATATACCAGAGTAACTGGCTTAAATGTCAATCTAATGTTTATTTTACCTGTGAAGTTAATGTTCCTTTAATCCAGGGAAGCTTTTTCTGGAAGGGAAGGCATAAAGACCCTTGCACAGGTGAGGTTTCAGCCTGGTCTTCACCTTTTAGATTTTTCCTGCTACTTGATTCCAAGCAATTAATTCCTGGAGATTCTAATGGAGATAGCCTTTTAAGAATTGGGGATTTAATTTATCTGGTGAATTATCTTTTCAAAGGCGGTCCCCCACCTACCCCCCTACAAGCAGGAGATTTAAACTGCGATAATAAATCATCTCTCTCTGATATATTTTATCTGATCAATTTTTTCTTTAAGTCAGGTCCCTTTCCTTGTGTCCCTGAATTTTAAATCAAAGAATCTATTTTTAAACAGACAGGGAAGAAACTTCCACAAATTATTTGACGGAAGGTTCGTAAAATTTAACAATCAAGGTGAGGAGAACTCGACCAAGGAGGTGGAAATTGAGCTAAAGAACAGAACCAAAATCCAGATAGCTGATAATCTGTCTCAAGCGGATACGATTAATAGATATAAGAATAATTTAAAAGAAAATGAGGAGGTTGAAATGATTTTCAATAAAAAAATCGTAATTCTAATATTCACACTATTTATAGTTTCCATCTTTTCCTCCATTTTAGCTCAGACCCAGACCAGCCCGCAGCAAGCTGCGGAAATGAGCAAACCCAGGCTTGAAGGGTTAAAAGAGTTCCATGATGTAGTATATCCAGTCTGGCATTCAGCTTATCCGGATAAAGATTATCAGCTTATAAAGGATGCAGTTCCAGAGTTCAAGGCAAAAATGGAAGTGATAAATAAAGCTGAGCTTCCAGGATTTTTCAGAGAAAAGAATGAAGATTTTGAAAAGAAAAGAGAGACTCTATCCAAAGCAGTCCTGGATTTAGAGGAGAAATCAAAGGGGAATGATAATGAAGCTTTATTAAAGGCAACTGAGAACCTTCACACCGTCTACGAACAACTTGCCAGGGTTTTTGCACCCAGAACTAAAGAGTTAGAGAGCTTTCACCTGGTATTATATCCTCTCTGGCACGAGGCTTTACCCAATAAAGATTTCAAAACCATTATTGCTTGTGCTCCAACTCTTCAGGATAAGCTGGATACCCTTATGAAAGTTGAACTATCTGAAAGGTTTAAAGAGATAGCTCCACAATTTATCGAAAAGAGGAAAGCCCTTAAATCCTCAGTAGATGAACTGGTAAAAGCCTGTAATAAAAAGGATAATAAGAAGATAGAGGAAAAGCTGAGTAAAATGCATACGGCTTATCAGAATTTAGATGGTGTTTTTGAACAAGAATAAGTTCAAAATAGTAGAACCCTCTTTAAAGGGGGTTCTTCTATTTAAGTCGATGGAAATAAAGAGAAAAATTGTTTTTCTCAGTCCCCCTGAAAAAAATAAAGGTATAAACACATTTTTCCCTTGACAAACTTATAAAAAACTGTATTTTAAACTACGAGAGGTTTTTTGTATTAAACCTCTTTGTGAAAAAAATAACAAGCTACCTCTTTGCTTTTTTTAGGGGCAGAAGCAGGGAAGGACTTCAAGAGGTTTTAGATGAGGCAAGGCTTCTGTCAGTGTATGAAATGCATCTATAGTAACAACAGCTGTGGTGGAATCTGCGGCTGTTGTAACGACATAGGAGTCTGTTCAGGGTAACATAATCTATTCTGATTATGTTACCTTTTCTTTTTAGGAATGAAGATAAAAATTATAAGAGATTATAAATATGTCTGCACCTGTAGTAGCAACAGTTGGAGTTATTCTCCAGCTGTTGCCAGCTCAGGAAAAGGAGGTAATATGGGGTCTTATTCTAAGATAACATGGTTTTTTCTGACTGTGTTATTTTTTGTTTTATTCGCTTTCCAGCTTTCTTTTGCCCAGGATAAGGGTATACTCTGCGGAAAAGTGGTAGATGCTGAAACTGAAAAGCCTGTTCCTGGCGCGACCGTTGAGCTAAAAGGGACTCTATTCAAAACCACTACTGATAAAGAAGGTGCCTTCCAGTTTAAAGATATCCCGGCTGGGAAATATACTGTAGTCGTAAAAGAAGAAGGCTTTACCACTGCCAAATTATCAGATCAACAGGTCTTCCCTAAGAAAACCTGCTTCTGTAATTGCCCTCTTTCGCGCAAAGGTAAAGCAGGAAAAGAGGAAGTCTTTATGATCGGCGGGATTGTGGTAACTGCTGAAAGACCGATAATTCAGGATGTGCCTGAGACCAAGACCGTAATTCGCTCTGGAGAAATCGAGCAATCGCAGGCTACTAATTTGGGTGATGTTTTAGAATTAGTGCCTGGAGTAGAAAAAACTAACAGATTCGGCTTAGAGGGGGCCGTATATGCAAGTGTAAGGGGGGGAGATAACTTTGGCAGCAAGATAATGGTAGATGGTGTTCCTATGTCAATGAATGCCTATATGCAAGGAGGAGCTACGGCCAGTGGTTTAGATTTAAGAAGAGTCCCGGCTGCAAGTCTGAGCACGGTTGAAGTGATAAAAGGTGTTCCCGGGGTGCAATATGGCGATTTAACCGCAGGGATAATAGATGTCAAAAGCAAAATCGGGAAAAAACCCTTAAGATTCAAATATTCCTCTAACGCTAAAAACCGTGAAGGGAATTTAGACCATGGAATTGTATTGGGTAATTCTAATTTAAACTATAGCCTCAACTATGCATATTGCATGAAGGATTTAAAACAAACCGGAGCCTATGTTGCCAGAGATAGGTTTTCCAGGGCATCTGGCTATTTGATTTTTCAGAGTAAGCTCTTAGGTGACAAACTGGAAACTTTTAATAAGGTCTGGGGTTTAAAGACCTTTGATGCCAAAGCCCTTACAGAGGAACATGCTTTAAACGACTACGATAAAGGGTATATGATCCAGGGTAAAACCCAGTGGACTTATACTCCCAAAAGGGAATTAAGCTATACTTTTGACAGCTACGTTAATTTCACTCGCAATAAAAAGCATGACGAAACAATAGTCCAGGAAACAGGCAGACCCAGAATTGGTCAGAAGACCATCACGGGAGAAGAATGGTTGGCCGGATCTAAATTAGAGTTAAGGTATAAGCTTTTAAAAGGTGAAACCTTGCACGATTTTCTGGCTGGATTATCGATGCAATATGAGGGTAACTTTGGTCCTGGTTTATGGTGGCCTCCTGATTCCTCTTACTACTTTACTGACCTGGGATACACCCCTTACCGGTTTGATAATATCCCTGATAGATTGACATTAAGCTTTTATACCAGCGATTCATGGAGTTCAAAATTCTTAGGAAAAGATTTTATCCTTACTCCAGGCTTAAGGATTGACTCTTACGGAATTCCCAAAAAGTCGCATAACTACTTTGGATTAGCAAATGGCTTCTTTAACTTAAGCCCTCGAATTAGTCTATTATTTAAGCTCAACCCAACTACTCAGATCAGGGCAGATGGCGGATTGAACACTAAGCAGCCAAGTATTGGGCAGGTATTCCGTCCATTCAGGCGGAATACCAGTGGTGGCGGTATAACTCATTATTTCTCCAATCCTAAGCTCAAGTCCTACAAACAGGAAAGTTATAATTTCTCTATCGATAAAGAGCTCTCGAAGAAAATCGGTTTATCTCTCAATCTCTACTATAAACATATATTCGATGGAATCACCGACAGGGAATATCCTTTCAATTTACCACAACTCATCTTTAACGATTCCACCTATATGCTCAATGGAAACAGATCCTTCTCATATACTCGAGGAGTGGAATTCACCATCACTGCTAACCGGATTGGCGATTTCAATTTCGAAACTAACATCACCTATACTTATGCTTATTCTGGAAGCGAAGGCTTGTTGTATAACACCACCCCTGATACCAGCAGAAATGAAAGATTTGTATATCCTTCAGGCAATAGCTGGCGTAAAAAGGTTCTTATAGATTATAGTATAGATTACAAAGCCAAACCTTTAGGTGTCTGGATAAAGATAACTGTTCAACAGCATCCTCTGGATTGGTTAAAAGACTTCTCCTATGTGGGGATAGACCCTTATAACAATCAATGGAAAAAATACGCTGATGTTAAAGGGTTGAAGTTTAAAGGAGATTACTGGCTTTTCAATCTGCAATTGAGTAAATCCTTATACTGGGGTTCAGAGCTATCTTTAAGGGTGAACAACTTCCCGGATGACTGGGCTTATGTCTATAACCCTTATGATAAATTGTATACAGCTAAGAACAACCCTTTGTATTTCAGCTTTGAGTTCAGCACTACATTTGGGAAATAAGTTTCAGGAGGTATTATATGAAGAAGAAACTAAGATATTTGAGCTTTTTAATTCTGATTATTGGATTGGTGATTTTACAGAATAGCTGTGGCAAGAAAAAGCCAACTGCCCCGGAAGGGTTCAGCTCAATTTTGATAAAGGTTGGATTTGATATCACCGCCAGAGCTTTTATTGACCCGGATACTATGAGGATAGACAGCGTAGAGGTGACCTGGTTGGATATCTACGGGAGAAGGTCAAAACACCCCTTTTATACCAATTCAAAAGGAGAGGTGATAATTGATAGCCTTTTTTCCAGCAGATATAAAATAGATGCTTTAAGGGTTTATAGCTTTGGCGAAGGGAAAAAGATAAAATTCTCCGGCTCAGTGGAGAATATAGAAACAGTCTCCATGGGTAATTCCCCGGTTTGCGAGATCGATCTGAGATATGTTGCCACTGGTATAAAGATTAATGAAATTTATTATGGAGGGGCCTATACCAATGAGTTTTACTATGATGACCAGTATATAGAGTTATACAATCCAGAGGATGACACACTTTATTTAGACGGGATGATAATCTGCAGGGTTTCAACCGTTTCTTATGAGGGTTCTGAACCGCCCCAGTATTATGGACAGGATAATGATGGAGATGGCGATATCGATAAAGTTGTTTTAATAACTCAATTCCCCGGGACGCCTATAACCGGCAGGGACTATCCAATCGCCCCGGGACAATTCGTTGTCTGTGCCTGCACTCCAATCGACCACCGGCAGTATTGTGCAGGCAGCGTTGATCTATCACACGCAGATTATGAGTTCTTCAACCCTATCTGCACCCGGGACGCTGACGATCCGAATATTCCAAATATCACCAATATCTATGAAGGTAAGAGCACTATCTTTATGATTAACTTGGCTTCAGATGTGATAATCTTAGGGGACGGTTCAGATGTGAATTATATGGATGGGATTAATATCTCCTCCATCGTGGATGGAGTAGAATACAGAAGCAGCGTTCCAAAGGCAAAGGCTTTAACCCCTCTGGTTGACCAGGGATATACAGGGATTGGGCTCCAGAAATATACTGGTCTTTCAATAGAGAGAATAATCCCTGGATATGATATCAATAACAGCACTAACGATTTCGAGATAATCACTCATCCAACTCCAGGTTATCATCATGCCCCTGCGGATGTGTGGCACCCACCAGCCAATGCCAAGATAGTTCATCTGAACTTTTATCGGGTAAAATAATGAGGAAAGAAAAAATCGGATACTTAAGCTTTTTAATCTTTTTAATTGGATTATTGATGCTACAGAATAGCTGTGGCAAGAAAAAGCCAACTGCCCCGGAAGGGTTCAGCTCAATTTTGATAAAGGTTGGATTTGATATCACCGCCAGAGCTTTTATTGACCCGGATACTATGAGGATAGACAGCGTAGAGGTGACCTGGTTGGATATCTACGGGAGAAGGTCAAAACACCCCTTTTATACCAATTCAAAAGGAGAGGTGATAATTGATAGCCTTTTTTCCAGCAGATATAAAATAGATGCTTTAAGGGTTTATAGCTTTGGCGAAGGGAAAAAGATAAAATTCTCCGGCTCAGTGGAGAATATAGAAACAGTCTCCATGGGTAATTCCCCGGTTTGCGAGATCGATCTGAGATATGTTGCCACTGGTATAAAGATTAATGAAATTTATTATGGAGGGGCCTATACCAATGAGTTTTACTATGATGACCAGTATATAGAGTTATACAATCCAGAGGATGACACACTTTATTTAGACGGGATGATAATCTGCAGGGTTTCAACCGTTTCTTATGAGGGTTCTGAACCGCCCCAGTATTATGGACAGGATAATGATGGAGATGGCGATATCGATAAGGTTGTTTTTATAGCTCAATTCCCCGGGACGCCCATAACCGGCAGGGACTATCCAATCGCCCCGGGACAATTCGTTGTCTGTGCCGTTACCCCGATTGACCACCGAAAGTATTGTCCTACCAGTGTCGATTTATCTCATGCTGATTTTGAGTTCTTCAACCCTATCTGCACCCGGGATTCAGACGATCCGAATATTCCAAATATCACCAATATCTATGAAGGCAAGAGCACTATCTTTATGATTAGCTTAGCCTCAGATGTGATAGTTTTAACAGATGGCTCAGATGTGAACTATATGGATGGGATAAATATCTCCTCGATCGTGGATGGAGTAGAATACAGAAGCAAGGTCCCAACGCAACAAAAGGCTTTAACCCCTCTGGTTGACCAGGGATACGCAGGAATTGGGTCACAGCAATATAACGGTCTTTCAATAGAGAGGATAATTCCCGGATATGATACCAATAACAGCACTAACGATTTCGAGATAATCACTCATCCAACACCAGGTTATCATCATACCTCTTCGGATGTGTGGCATCCGCCAGCTAAGGCTAAAATAGTTCATTTGAATCTTTACCAGCTTAAATAAGGAGGTAGATTTGTTTAATAATCTTAAAATCTGGTTTGTAGCTTTAATCTTAATAAGTTCTTCCATTATCTTTGAGTATAATTCTGCATTTTGTTCTCAGACCAAGCTTTTCTCTATGGGAGACTTATCCCTGGTGATAGAAGATGAGGATAATGATATCAACCTGTATGATTTCGGAAACAACCCTGCCTGGGTGGTGATAGACCAGAAACTCTCCTGGGGAAGAGGTAGCTCCTTTTTAAATCACGAAAGTGGTTCTTACAGGAGAATCTTAGACCCAAAGACTCTTTTTACTCTGATCCCCTCTTTTGATGCTGTTAAGACCTTTGGACCGGATAAGGTCTTCTTTGGATATGTGGGTTACTACTATTATGACAACCAGAAGATTGTGGGGAGTGTGGAGAAATATCCTTATGAAGATAAATTCGGTCTATTGGATTCGGCTGGGTTTGTAGATGTGGACAAAGATGGTAAAGTCGATGAGATAAGTTCCAATTTTACCTATACAGGTCCTGATCTATTCGCCGGACACAGCCGCAGGATAAGTAAGAATACTTTCGTCGGTGCAACTGTGGGGTATAGATTGGAACACGGCGTAAAAAGGGAATATATCTGGCCAGAAACCTATTTGAGGACTTTCTATTTCAATTTCGGAATAGCTCATAAGTTCCCCAGGGGGATAGTCCTGGGTTTATCTTTTAAACCCTTTGATACCCAGGAGAGGATCGATCTGGATCCTGGATTACAGGGTGGGAATATAGTTAAGGATGTAGTCGGTTTTCAATGGAGAGTTCCGATTTCCAGTATGACCAGGATTACTAAAAATAAAATTTATGAAGCTGGTCTTCAAGGAACCTGGGATATTGGAAGGTCATTAGTAAATGGTTTTATCTTAAATTACGAGTTCAGAAATTTAGATATAAACGATGGTTTAACCGATGCAAACCGGGTAGTTTACTGGCAGTCAGACGGTTATCATTTGGAATATCGGGGATTGTGGAGAGTTACCCCTCACACAGTAAACATTGGGCTTTCTTATCGTAGAAATTACCAAAAGACCTGGACCAAAAATCCGATCTTTGATATAAAATTGGATGAAGGACCGATAACCGAGGATCGCTTCGGGTTAGGATTAGGGGTCTTCCCTTCTCAGAGCTTCAGATGGGGAACAGAGGCACATTTTTCCAGCTATAAAGAGGATATTACCGATTATATCGCCAGGGGAACCAGGGATACCAGGATTGAAAATCTGAGCTATAATATCGGGGGTGAATTTAGACTCGAGAAGAATTTTTGGGTAAGGAGTGGAATAGTTTATGCCGAATATAGTTTTGAGGGTGAGATACTTCCTGAGGACAGGTTAAGGGAGAATACCTCTTTTGAAATTCGCTGGGGACTGGGGTATTCCTCAGAAAAAGCTTTGATCGATTTAGCTATTGGATATAATCGGACCAGAGGAGATGCCTTAAATACTCAGCATATAATAATCCCGGATGCTTCCCGGGAGAAATTGAATCTCTTTGTGTCTTCCAAGTTTTTCTTTGGCAAGTGAAGTTCTTAAAATTGAAACCCTCAAACCCTGTAGAAGGAGGTGAAGCAAAAGCACTTTTCAGTTAGCGATTAACAAAAAAATCAAAAAACCGTGGTTGGTTTTTACCCCTATATTTTAAAAAAAGCTAACCTTGAAGAGTGGAAAGAGATGAAGAAAGATTAAGTGTGGTTTGGGGGATGACCTGAAAAACGGTTTAATGAGGAGAGGAGGAAGGTCGATCCAGAGATCTTTGGAAAACTAAAATTTGCAGGGCTGGGAGCCCTGCCTACGAAAAATCTCTCGTAGAGCGGACACCTTGTCCGCTGAATTACTCGCTTTTTCAGAGCTTTCATTCAAAGGGTCGGCAAAAAGTTAACCTTTAGCTTTTTGGGAGGTAGAGATGAAAAACAAACTTATAGGGATTACAGGGGGTATAATCCTCTGTTTTCTCTTGGTCAGTTTAGCTTTAGCCCAAGGCTTATGGGATATAAAGAAGTCCCGCACCTCGACAATGGTTATTGACGACCTTTTTATGGTGAACGAGAACGTGGGCTGGGTTATTTCTGGCAATGGTATATTTAAAACCACAGATGGCTGTGTCAGTTTTTTTGAACAGACTAACCCCAGCACCAAAATCCTCAGCAAGATATACTTCCAGAATACAAACACAGGTTTTATCTTCGGTGACAGTGCTTTATGCCTGAAGACCACAAATGGAGGTAGTAGCTGGAGTGAAATTTCCCTGCCTGTGCCTGATTCTCTTACTTTCAGCAGTGTATACTTTCTGAACGATACTTTAGGCTGGATAGGTCTTAATAAGAGTAGTTTTCATGCCTGTGTTATAAAAACAACTGATGGTGGAAATACTTGGAACTACTACGGTATGGTTGACTCTCTGAAGCAAAAAGAAGGACCACCTATAGTTGGTTGGGGTTATATCGGTCCGCCCTGGGTGGTTTTCTGGACTCCAGATAGTGGAGCAGTTGCGGCTGGTGTTGGCGTTACTTCCATTTATGGTTATTATACCAGAGATGGAGGACAGACCTGGTCTGCGGCAACTATTACTGCAGCTAGTGCGGAGAAATTCCGTCCATCAAGTAATTTAGCTAGGACAGGCTCTACCAGTGCACGCTCGTTTGCCTTAAGAGGGGCAATGCTTAAGACCACTGATAGAGGAGTTAACTGGGTTTCAGATGGTACCTGGTGGAACCGTAGTAACATGTTTCCTGCGGTCAGGGATGTAGAGACTGTAAATGATTCAGTGGGTTACTATTCAGTTAGGGTAACCTTGGCGTACGGCTGGAACCAGATAGGAAGGACCACCACAGGCTGGGCTGGCTTTGATTCTACCCAGTATGTTTATACCGGTATGGGCACCTCAGCCGTTAGTTTGTCCTTTGTGAGCGAGGAGGTTGGGTTTGCCGTACTCTATGGGAGACCAGGTGACAATTTCATAATCAAGACCACAGACCGTGGTTCCACCTGGGCACCGGTTGACCCTAATGCCTGGCCAGGCTGGGCTTTTAACGGCCTGTATGTTTCCGGCGATAATGCCGTGGCGATAGGGATGATGAGCGCACCCTCTAAGTCAACTGATGGTGGTGATACCTGGACTTTGCCCTCAGGTCTGAACAGAGTGAAACCACCTGAGCTTCCATATATCAACTCAAGCGATATTAGCGGCATAGATGCCAGAGCCGGCGTAATTGTTGGGGCAACTGGTTACAGCTGGCAAAACAGGTCTACCGATGGTGGCGATTCCTGGGCTTCAATAACCTGTCCAGGCACCAGTGTTAACCATAACTGTGTGGCATTTGCAGATGATAATATCGTAGTGGCTGGTGCAGGGAGTGGCAAGATGTCTCGTTCTACAAATGCTGGTGCTTCCTGGACTTCACTCACCACTATTGCCCGTCTCGGGTTCATTTATGGGATTGCCTTTAAAACCAGTACTGATGGCTACTGCATAGGGAATAACGGAGTTATTTACTACAGCACTGATGCAGGAGCCACCTGGTCTTACAGAGACTCTATTTATAAAGCCACCTATAATGATCTGGTCTTTGTGACTCCTAATTTTGGATATACTGTGGGCTATAGAGGATATTTAGGCAAGACCACTGATGGCGGAACAAATTGGGACTTAGTTGACTCCTTAGGTTATGACTTTGGAACAAGCACCTATGGACCTACCTGTTATACCATAGAGTTTAAGGATACCTTGGAAGGCTGGATCGGTGCGGCCGATGGTGTTGTGTATCATACTTATAATGGTGGTTCAACCTGGACTAAGGAGCCGGCAATTATTACTCCCTTAGGAGATAATCCTACAATTAACGCTATGGCATATACTTCTGGGTCTTGTCAGCTACTTGCCACCGGAAGCCTTGGTTTCATAGGTAAGTATCAGAGCAATGCACCTTATCTTACCAAACAATATTATGCTCTGCTCTTGATTCCAGCTAATGTAGGGTACACTTTAAACTTCTGGGTGACAGCCTGGGATGCGGACGCATTAGATGTTTTGCAAGTGACCAAGAGTGGAGTAGGAAGCTGGTCTCACTCTCCTGGAGTTTCGCCTGCTACTGGAAATTACTCCTGGGCACCGGTGATGGCAGATGCATCTTTAACACCCTATACGGTGGACTTCACAACAAACGATTGCTGGGGAAGCTCCGGGACAATTGCCCAGCAAATCAGAGTTTTCGTGCACGGGGATGCTAACCAAGACAATAAAATTTCAGTTTCGGATGTGGTTTACTTGATAAACTATCTATTTAAAGGTGGTCCAGCTCCTACGATTCTTATGTCAGGAGATGCTAACGGAGATACACCTGGAACCTGTATACCTAAAGTTTCAGTCTCAGATGTGGTTTATCTAATTAACTATCTGTTCAAGGGTGGACCTGTACCTGTGATTAACACCAATTGCCTGCCTTTGATTATGTGATGGAGTTTGGTAAAATTGAGGTTGGTTAAAAGGGGGTGCTTTAAAGCACCCCCTTTTAAAAAAATGGAGCTGAAAGAATTTTTTACTGCAGGTGGAATTATCTTAACCTTCGTTTTCTTTCTTTCAGTCTTGACTTAAATCGAAAAAGTTTAAAATAATAACTATAAAAATTAACCGAGAGGAGTGATATGTCAAAGTTTTTGAAAAAAGTGGTTTTGAGTTTAGTTCTTACCCTTTTCTTGTTTTCTATTGCCTGGACCGCAAAGGAAGGGGAGGTAGTTGAGACCATATTAGATAACGGGTTGAAGGTTCTTACTGTAGAATTGCACAATGCCCCCATTATCTATTCGCAGTTATCTTACAAAGTTGGTTCAAGAAATGAAAAATCTGGAATAACCGGAATCTCCCATGTAACCGAGCATATGATGTTCAAGGGGACAAAAAAATACGGAAAAGGGCAGGTGGCAAAAATCATCGCCCGCAATTCGGGTGTTTTTAACGCTTTCACCGATTACGATATGACCGCTTATTATGAACAACTCCCCAAAAATAAAATCGAAATTGCCTTAGATATAGAATCTGATCGGATGCAGAACTGCTCAGTCAATGCGGAGGAGCTTGCCTCTGAACTCAAGGTCATAAAAGAAGAAAGGAGGATGAGAACCGAAGACAGTCCTGGTGCTATTCTCTTAGAAGAGGTTCAAGCCACTGCTTACAAAGTCCATCCTTATCACTGGCCTGTAATAGGCTGGATGTCTGATTTGAACTCCATCACTCCAGAACAGGTAATGGAGTATTATCATACCTATTATACTCCTAATAATGCAATATTATCTTTAGCTGGTGATTTCGATACCGAGGAGATGCTCTACTTAGTGAAAAAATATTTCGGGAATATCCCGAAAGGTCCAGAGGTCCCAAAGGTTAATGAAGTAGAAGAGCCACAGGTAGCTAAAAAAACAGTTACCTTCAGCCGGGCGGATGTTAAAAATCCTTCGGTTAACTATTACTATCATATGTGCCAGTATGGTGATTCAGATGGAGTGGCCTTAACTGCCATCTCCCGTATTCTGGGTGGCGGCGCAACTTCTCGCCTGAATAAAAGATTAGTGGAAAAAGAAAGGGTGGCCCTCTCAGCCGGGTGCAGGGTTTTCAGCAGAAAAGACCCGGGCTTATTTATGGTCTATGCAGATGTTCTGCCAGATAAGGACCCCTCTTTAGCTGAAAAGATGATTAAAGAAGAAATGGAAAAAATGAAAAAAGAGCTGGTTTCAGATTATGAGATCCAGAAGATTAAGAATGGCCTCAGATATTCTGAAGCAGTTGAGAATATGAAGGTCTCCGGAGTTGCCGGACGCTTAAGCTCCAATGAAACTATATATACCTGGAAATATGTTGAGGAGAAAAAAGAGCAATTAAACGCTATTACTCCAGAGAATATCAAAAAGGTAATGAATAAATATTTTAATGAGAGTAACCTCACCATCGGGTATTTATTACCAGGGGAAGAAACAAAAGAGTCAAAACCTAAAAAAGAGAAACCTGCTACAGAAGAGGAAGGAATTGAAGAGGGAAAAGTGATTTCTCAAATTTCCGAGCTTGACGGGAAATATTATTATGATTTCCAGAACTTGAACTCGAATGTTTTCTCCTCAGATGAAATCTTAAGGGCTAAGCCGATTGCTCCCCGGGTGAAAAAACATCAATTCTCCAATGGTATAACCCTTTATATGATCGAAGACCATAATTACCCCATATTCGGCTTGACCGGGTATATAATGGTTGGAAACGTGTTAGAAAATGATGCCAAACTGGGATTAAGCCTGATTGCTGCTAATATGATGAATAAAGGAACCAAAAAAAGAACGCATGACGAACTGGTTGAAAGGAAAAGCTTCTTAGCTTGCGGAGCAGGAATAGGAGGTGGAGATGAGAGCATTGATTTCGGAGCAAGTTCTCTATCTGATATCGCTGATAGCTCTCTGGAGATCTTAAGTGATATGATGTTCAATCCCAGCTTCCCAAAGGAGGAACTGGAAAAAGCGGTAACCAACCAGATTGCCAAACTCAAGAAAGCAGAAGCCGGTTCCGGGTGGAAAGTTTCCAGGTTTTTATTTGAATCAGTTTACCGTGACCATCCTTATGGTAGAAAATCTGCTGGTACTGAAGAATCTTTGAAGAAGATAACCCGGCAGGAGTTGATTAAGTTTCATAAAAAATATTTCCAACCAGAAAATACTGTAATGGTGATGTACGGTGATCTGACACCAGAGCAGATGATAAGCCTTATTGATAGGTATTTCGGAAACTGGAAAAATGAAAAGCCGCTTAAAATGGAAAAATATCCAGAGATGAAACCGAATCAGAGGGCAGTAAAAGTCTTCCCTATGCCCGAGAAAAAGCAGGTAGATATCCGCATCGGCTTAAGATGGGTTCCGAAAAACGACAAAGATATCGATGCTTTGGATATAATGGAAAGGGTGTTAGGTGGAAGTTCTCTTTCCTCCCGCCTGGGAATAAATATCCGGGACAATCAGGGATTGGCTTATGGGATAGGATGTCAGAGCAAAACCCGGCTTTACGGCGGTATCTGGTTTATCCAGAGCCGGACCGAGCCTAAAAATGTAAAGCAACTGATCAAAAGCGCCTTAGCGGAAATCGAAAGGATCAAGAAGGAGCCGGTTACAGATGAGGAGCTTTCGGATGCTATCCGATTTTATCAAGGTATAATGCCAATGGTGGTGGAGACAGTTGATGGAATTGCCAGCATAATTAAAGATCAGATATTTTATAATCTTCCCATGGACGATTTCGATACCTATGTTGACCGGATCGGTAAGATAACCAAAGATGATGTTCAGAGGGTAGCGAATAAATATCTAGATACTAATAATTTAGTTATAACTATAGCTGGTCCAGTTGAGGAGAATATCTTAGATGAGTTTAAATAAAAGGATAGAACCTTTAAAAAGGGGAAAACCTTGCTTACTTTAGAAAGAATTAAAAGTTTCGATCAAGATAAAATCAAGCTCTTGAGAGAACAGGTGGTGGGGATTGATAAAAAAGTCCCCACCTTAGAAGGGTTGAAGAATTATATTAACTTTGACAATGCCGCCAGCACCCCGACTTTAAAACCTGTCCTGCACAAGGTGAATGAGTTTCTTGAATGGTATTCCAGCATCCATCGAGGGAGCGGGTTTAAATCTCTTCTTTCCTCTGAAGCATATGAGAAAGCTCGTCTAAGAATAGGGGAATTTTTCAAGGCAGATTTGAAGAAAAATACGGTAATCTTCGGCAAAAACACCACTGAGGCTTTGAATAAATTAGCCTATCGCTTCCCCTTCAGAAAGGATTCTGTAGTATTATCCAGTATGATGGAACATCATTCTAATGATCTACCCTGGAGGAAAAAAGCTAAGGTTATCCATATCCAGATTACTCCGGATGGCAGATTAGATTTAAACGATTTAGAAGAAAAGTTGAAAAGATATAAAGGTAGAATTGACTTAGTAGCTATTACTGGAGCTTCAAATGTAACCGGGTTTTTAAACCCGATTCATCAGATTGCTAAGAAGGTACATCAGGCTGGTGCTAAATTAGTGGTAGATGCAGCCCAGTTAGCTCCTCATCGTCCTATAGATCTTAAACCAGACAGCGACCCTGAACACATAGACTTTTTAGCCTTTTCCGCGCATAAGATCTATGCTCCTTTCGGGACTGGAGTTTTGATAGGCCCAAAAAACTTCTTTGAAGAAGGTGCTCCAGAGTTAGTAGGTGGTGGAACCATTGAAATAGTAACCTTAGACAAGGTTATGTGGGCAGAACCACCGGATAAAGAAGAAGCTGGTTCTCCGAATGTGGTCGGGACAGTAGCTTTAGCAGAGGCGATTAAATTTTTGAATGAGCTGGGAATGGATAATTTAGCCTATCATGAAAAAAATCTTTGTGAATATCTTCTGAAAAGATTTCTGGAGATAGATGAACTGATTCTATATGGTGATGGTTCAGAAAACTGCAAAGAAAGGTTAGGAGTTTTTGCCTTTAATTTCAAAGGGGTGCATCATGCTTTAGTCTCTGCCATATTAAGTTATGAGGGTGGAATCGGAGTCAGGCATGGATGTTTCTGTGCTCATCCCTATGTTAAAGCTTTATTAGGGATAGGACCAGAGGAAACTGAAAAATACATCTCGCAAATAAAAAATAACAATAGAGCAGAGCTCCCTGGAGCTGTGCGGGTTTCCTTTGGTTTTTATAATAACTTTGAGGAGATCGACTATCTAATAGAGTGGCTGAAGAAAATATATGCTGGAAAATATAAAGGGGAATATATCTTAGATAAAATTTGGGGAACTTATACTCCCAGAGGATTCAAGCCAGATTTTGAGAAATACTTTTCGTTTTAGGTTTAATGTTTCGGGAATGTGAATTCTCGAAGCTGAATAGAACGGCTGGAGTGTAAAGCTTTAGAAAAAATTTTTATAATTTCCCCGGGGAAAATGTTTTCATCTTTCATTGCTAATTGACTTTCTTCTATTTTTAAAATTCTCAAGAAAAATTGAAAAAATGTTAAAAAAGACTTGAAAAATCCTTATATTATGCTTATAAATTAAATGCATTCTCACCAAGGTTTAAAAAAGTGAGGGAAAAATGGTAGAAGGATTAAATGATGAAATCCAGAATCTAAGGCGAGCAGTTGAGGAGTTATCTATTTTAAATGAGATAAGCGTAGCCATCAGCTCCACTATGGGAGTAGAGAAGATGACTGAGCTGATTGTTAAAAAGTGCACCAAACATATCCGGGCAGAACAGGGTGCCATCTTCCTGGTGAGCGTGGAAGACGAAACTGCCCCTTTGAAAACCTTTTTAAGAATAACCGATTCCACAATGAGCAGTGTCCCCTACCATTTCGGGATGAGCCTGACTGGCTGGATGCTCAAAAACCAGAAGCCGCTTTTAATCAACGACATTTCAAAAGACGAAAGGTTCATAGGGATTGAAAAAAAATCTACGGAGATAAAATCGCTTTTAGCTGTGCCTTTAAAATTAAAAAATAAGATGATAGGAGTTTTATGTCTTTTTAACAAAAAAGATAATTCAGATTTTACCCAGGATGACCTGAGGC
>CAZMZF010000032.1:0-22154 GCA_964570765.1 uncultured Ignavibacteria bacterium | reverse complement strand
TACAGGTTTCAGAAAAGATAGTAAAACTCTGTTTGAATTACAAATAAAAAAGTTTTAACATAGATACTATATCGGATGATTATATCCACCTTGTAGATTAGCTATCGGTTTCAGGCAGGAGTTCAACTCCTGCCCCAGCTTTTAAATTATAAGAGCTTAACTTGTCATACTCCCGCAGCTCTTTTCATCCAGATTCAATAGTAGGAATAAAACAATAAGATATTGACTTCAGACAATACTTTTTTTGGAAAAATCCACCTGATTATCTCTTTAAAACCCTCTTTCCTTTAATTCACTGAAAGTTATAGAATTAGGGGGCAAGACTTCGATTGGAAATCTTTGGGCTTGGGCATAAAGATTGCTCTATACTTTAGTAAATTCAGGATGGGGTGGGCTTAAAGGAGAAAATAAGTGAATAAGAAGAAAAAGATCAGCCCCAAATTGCCGGAGAAAACCTGCTGGCACATATATACCCTTCAAGCGTTAAGCTCGGATAAATTTATCCGGGTGGTTAATAAAATTTTGAAAAGGGAATATATTCTGATAAAATAAAACACAAATAGTGCTAAATTTTTGCTTAAAAAATCATAGCCTCTTTTTTAGCTCAGCTCTATCCAATCCTTGTTTAAAACAAAAAAGTATTTTCGGTTTACAATTCAAAGAGGCTATTTTTACATTGACGAGATAAGTTATAAACTGTATAATATTACTGATGAGGAAAATAATCGAAGAAAATGTTTGAAAAAGTTGAATAAGAGGTAAAAAATGCCTATTAATAAACTAATAGTTAAAAATTATAAAAGTCTCAAAGATTTTTCATTAGAGCTGAAACCGTTTATGGTTTTTATCGGACCGAACAATGCTGGAAAAAGCAATATCCTTGATTGTATGCAGTTTTTGTCAGAATTTGGAGAAAAGGGTGATGAAGGGCGAAGAGCAGTAGTAAAAAGAGGTGGATTTGAGCAAATTGTCTATGATGGAGATATAGGTAATGCAATTACTATCGAGCTACAGGGTTCATTAAAAATTAAACACAAGATAACTCCGTACAAATATCACGTTGAGCTGATTGGCATAACATTTGGAAGATTACGCATAGCCAAAGAAAATTTTTCGATAAAAGGTTTGGAAAAACCTCTGCTCGAATTTCCTGTTGAGAAAAACGAGGTAATCGTCCGGGATGAAACCGGTGGGAAAATCAGTAGCTTAGGTGTTGGTGGCGAAAGCTTATGTCTCAATTACTTTGATGATATAAATCATTATCCCATACTTGGTAAATTTTCAAGCGAGATGCAGAATTGGACTTTCTTAAATCTACTCCCACCCTTGATGAAGGAGGCACTGCCGATAAAAAAAGAATTACAGCTTCGAGCCTGGGGTGAGAACTTGCCAGTGGTGCTACATGCCTTGCAGTCTGAGTATCCAGATAAGTTTGAAGAAATAGAAGAAATTTTGAAATCTGCAATACCTGAACTTAAAGACTTAACTACAGGCTTGACTTCCCATGAACCGGGCAAGACTTATGTTCGAATTAAGGAAAAGAATCTCAAACTCTCCATTCCTGCCTGGGGGATGTCCGATGGTTCTTTGAGATTGCTGGGGCTACTGGCCGCACTTTATTTACCTAAGCCACTACCGCTTATATGTATCGAGGAACCGGAAAATTATGTTCACCCAAGACTATTGGAATTGATTGTGGACCTCATAAAAACGGCCTCTGAAAGAACACAGATTTTCGTAACCACCCATTCTCCTTATTTTGTAGATTTAGTTCAACCAGAGGACCTTTTTATCGTCGAGAAAAAGGAGGCTCAAACAACCGTAAGGAAAGCAGAAGATAAAAAAGGGATAAAAAAAGCATTAAAAACTTTGGGTTTGGGAGAAATGTGGTATTCGGGTAGTCTGGGGGGTGTGTCGTGAAAATTGCCATCTTCATAGAGGAACAGAGTTCTAAAGAACCCATAAAAACCTTCATTCATAAGATTTTGGGACAGCACGCTGGGATTATTGACAGAGTTGTGAAAAGGGGAAATTTGTTAAATGAAGAAAAAGTTAAGGCGCATATTAATTTTTTATTAATCTATCACAGTATCTCTAAAATTATCGTTTGTGTTGACTCGGAATGTACTCCAGAAGAGGAAATAGAAAAAATAACAAATAAAATAGAGAAAAGCCTTAAAGCAAAAATAAAGCAACCCATTTACTACATAACTATTGTACATGCTTTTGAAGGATGGCTACTTTCGGACCCAGATTGCATTAAAAAATACTTAGGTCCAAGAGCAAAAGTTAATATTTCACCTTCGGCATCAAAGGAATGTAAACCAAAGGAGGTTATGAAAGATATTTTCAGGAAAGCCGACAAAGACTATATCCACACTCTTCATAACACGGAAATAGCTGAGCGAGCTAACCCAGAGAGAATAATGAAATCAAATAAGAGTTTTAAAAAATTTTATGATGTTATTAAAGACCCATAAGATAATTAAAATAACTACTAAGAAATGGAGAGGTAAAGAGTTTGGGGATAACTGTAGCGGCAGGTAAATTTGATAAAATAAAGCTTGACAATTCCCTTCCTTTCTATAAGTTAATTCAAAAAGTTTTCTAAAAATGAGAAAATCTTTAGATTTTTTATATTCTGAACTTAAAGTTACTATTAGGCTCTTAAAAGAGTCTTTGTCCAAAGGGCTTGTCTATTTTTTGGGCTTTAGCCTTTTTCTTTTAGTTGGTACGATTAGTTTCAGTTTCTTAGACTTTTTCGGACAGAGAATTGATCAGGTTAAGGCTATTAAACTGGAGTCTGAAAATATGATTTTAGCTGTCAAGCTTCTGGATCTCGAATTCTTCTTGAGTCAATTAGACAAGGAAATTAAAGAATTAAGTTGTATGGAGCAGGATATCAGGAGTCTTTTTGGTCCTAAGTTATTGAGAATTAACAACTTTACGGATAGAAATCGAATTATCTTAGATAATAGAAATCCTTATACAGAGAGTAAAGCAAAAAATCTTGATAGATTGATCGACGAAATCAGAAATGAAAAAGATAGGTTTGAATATATATATGAAAATCTTAACCAGAAAAAAGAGCTTTTAGAACACACTCCCTCAATCTATCCCGTTGATGGATGTATTAGCAGGGGATTTGGAGTTGTGCCAGACCCATTTACGGGTGAGAGTGGGTTACATCAGGGTCTGGATATAGTAGCAGACATTGGGACCCCGGTTATAGCTCCAGCCAGGGGGAAAGTAAGTTTTGTTGGCTGGCAAAAAGGGTTGGGAAAACTTGTAACTATAGACCATGGAAATGGGTATGAAACCTCATACGGGCATCTTTCAGTTATTCTGGTTAAGAGCCAAGAAGATGTTGAACGAGGCGAAACAATTGGAAGGGTGGGTAATACCGGATATTCAACCGGTCCTCACCTGCACTATGAAGTTCATCTAAAAGGGAGGGCTGTAAATCCACAATCATATCTCTGGGGTGGAAGATATTAAAATTCTTTTTTTAAAGTAAATCCTGTGAACTTCCTTTTCTGAAAGACTTTTTTAGTCTGGATTGAGTATGACTGTTTTAAAATTTGTTGCTTCAGCCTGTCTGGCTGGGGTCAGATGTAGATATAATGGAGAAGCTAAGCTGGATAAAAAGATTTTTCAAATGATAAATAAAGGAGAGGTTATACCTCTTTGTCCGGAACAGTTAAGTGGTTTGTCCACACCACGGAAAGCAGCTATGATAGAATACAGTTCTGGTAGAAAAAAAGTTGTTTCTATCTCAGGTGAAGATTTGAGCCAGTTCTTCTCCAGAGGAGCCAATTTATCTTTTCGAATTGCCAAAAGATTTAAGATCAACTCTGCCTGGTTAAAAGAGGGAAGCCCCTCTTGTGGTTTTAGATTTACAACTTACGGGGAGGATAGTCAGAAGAAAATTACGGGAGTCACTTCTGCTCTCCTTCTCAAAAAAGGGATGAGGATTTTTCCTAAATAGATTTTTTGTAGCCATATTAGTTACCAAACGTCAATTTAAATGAAATCGTATCTTATAACAGGAAGTATATATGTCCTTTGAAAATTTAAAGGATGAAAAACTAACCAGGGATGGAGAGAAAAGCTTAGCCGGAGCAAAGGAAGAACAGGAGCTTTTAGATATTATCAAGAAAGCCCAGCAAGGAGATGAGGAAGCTTTTCAGAAGATAGTGCAGAAGTATAAAGCTCAGGTGGCAGGGATAGCTTATCGCATGATCGGAGATTATGAAGATGCTAAAGATATCTCTCAAATGGTCTTTGTGAAGATCTATAAAAATCTGAATCGATTTGATACTTCTAAGAAACTCTCTACCTGGCTTTATCGCATTACCATTAATGCCTCCATTGATTTTATCAGGAAATTTCGCAAACATAAATTCGAGGTGCTGGATAACATAATCGGGCAACTAAAGGAAAAAAAGAATGATGTCGAAAAAGTATACCAGAGAGGGCTGGTTCGCCTGGCAATTAATGAAGCCCTTGATAGTTTGAACCCCAAGCAGAGGTCGGTGTTTGTGTTAAGGGATCTGGAAGGTTTGGATATAAAGGAGGTGGCTCAAATAACCGGGATGCCTCAGGCTACGGTGAGATGGTATCTACACCGGGCAAGAGCCAAGCTCAGGGATGAGCTGGTAAAACATCACCCTAATATCTTGGAGAAAGCAGGGATCAAATATGAAGTGTAAAAAAGCTAAAGATTTTTTCTTAGATTATTCAGATCTAAGTGAAGTTCAAAAAAGATTTCTGCACGAACATTTAAAAAACTGCCCAGAGTGTGCCAAGGAATTTGAGGATTATAAAGCTACTCTGGGTTTGTTACAAAAGATCCTGACTTTTAAACCGCCAGAGAACTACTGGGAAAAGTTCAGATTAAAGCTGAGCTCTTATCCTCCTCTTCTGGAATTGAGAAACTATTTCCGTGCGAAACTGGATTTTCTTTTCTCCTTATTACAAACCCCGCTTTTAGGGCCGATTCCGGCTTATGTTTTTTCTCTTTTGCTTTTGATATTTGCCGCCTTTGGTTTCTCGTCTCTATCAAAATCAGGAGGATATTCCTCCAGCAATTTAGTTAATAACCTTATAATCTATGAGGGTCAGCTTCTCTCTGCCAGCGACGATGGTTTTCTGACCATATATACTGTCAGCCAGAAGTAAGGCAGCACAAAAACATATTGCATTAAATTTAGTATGAGGATTTTTTTAAATTCACTTTCAATTAAAATAGGCGGGATAGTATTTATCCTGCTTTTTTTTAACGGATGTGGCAGAGAAAATCCGTTAGAGAAAATCCAGTCGGAGATCTATAAGGTGATGGAGAGAGCAGGACCTTCGGTGGTTTCGATAACAGCAATCAATCGGTCCAATGGGGAACGAAAGACTGGTTCAGGAGTTGCCTTAGAGAAAGATTTTATCCTCACCACGGAAAACCTTTTACAGAATTCGGATGAGCTTAAGATCCAGCTACAGGATGGTAGCAGTATAATAGATTCAGAGATAGCTAATATCTATTGTGATTTTGAAACAAACGTTAGCCTTATTCAGATAAAAAAGGGAAACCTGAAACCGGTTAGGCTGGCTAAAAAAGAGAAGATCAGAAATGGAACCTTAGGTCTGATAATCGGGAACACCAACTATTCCAAAGGGCTACAAATAGCTCTGGGGACAGTGGGTTCTTCCTGGATAGGGGGGGTTGACCCATACGACCAGGAACTTCTGGTCTTATCCGCTCCTTTTTCGGCTTATCAAAGCGGGACACCGATTTTCAACTCAGAAGGAGAACTTATTGGTCTGGCAGAAGGGAGATTAGAGGGGAAAGAGAGTATAATCCTGATACTGCCAGCCTCTACCTGTGGGATAGTGGGGAAGATCCTTAAGGAAAATGGAGAAGTGAAGAGGGGATGGATAGGTATTTTCACTGAGAGAAGATGTGCCAAGGGGAAAGAAACTTTCTCCAAAGGTGGGCCAGGGGTTCTGGTGACTGAGGTATTTAAAGATGGACCTGCTTTTAAGGAGGGGGTAAAGGTGGGAGATCGTATCATAGAGTGTGAGGGGAAAAAAGTAAGAAATGATTTAGAGTTCAGGAAGATGATCTCAATATCTCCCATCGGCTCCAAGGTTAAGCTCCTCTTGTTGCGAAATGGTCAAAAAATGGAAAGACAGATAACTGTAGAAAGCTCCAAGAACATGCCAGTTTTCAGGAGATGTCCCAACCGTTCCATCTAAAAACTTCTACTACAGATATGCAGATTATTTCTGATATATCCAGAGCTATAGGAAATACCCCTTTAGTTAAACTGAGGAAAATAGTGGATGAAAACTCAGCCACGGTTTTAGCTAAAGCTGAGTTTATGAATCCCGGGGGGAGCATCAAGGACCGAATGGCTCTTTATATAATTGAGGATGCTGAGAAAAAGGGATTGCTAAAGCCAGGAGGAACGATTGTTGAAAATACCTCCGGGAATACTGGGGTTGGGGTTGCGATTATTTCAGCCATTAAGGGATATAAAGCCATCTTTACCATTCCGGACAAAATGAGCCAGGAGAAGATCGATCTTTTAAAAGCCTTCGGGGCTGAAGTGATAGTAACCCCTACAGATGTTCCTCCAGATTCACCTTTAAGCTATTACGAGACTGCAAAAAGGATCGCCCGGGAGACTCCGAATTCTTTTTACTTAAATCAATATCATAATCTAAAAAATACTGAGTCTCATTATTATACCACTGGACCTGAGATCTGGGAACAGACTGAAGGAAAGATAGATTATTTCGTGGTAGGTATTGGGACCGGCGGGACTATGTCCGGGGCAGGTAAATTTCTAAAGGAGAAAAAGCCGGATATAAAAATCATTGCAGTTGACCCAATCGGCTCGGTTTATTACGATTATTTCAAACATAAGAAACTTATCGAGCCCAAGGTCTATAAGGTGGAAGGGATTGGGGAGGATATGTTAGTGGAGAATGTCGATTTCTCCATCATAGACGATATTTATCAGGTGAACGATAAGGAATCTTTTATAATGGCTCGCCGGCTAACCAAAGAGGAAGGACTTTTCGTGGGTGGCTCAAGCGGCTCAGCCGCAAAAGTGGCAGTGGATTTAGCTAAAAAAGTAGGTAAAGCTAAAATCATCGTAGTCATCCTGCCAGACTCAGGCACCCGTTATCTGAGCAAAATCTACTCGGATAGATGGATGAAGGATAATGGATTCTTGGATTAATCTTTAAATAGCTATTAATTAGTTTTTGGGGATAGAAAATCGTTTTTTAAAGGTAATTGAAATCTCAGATTCGTCTCTTAATTACAGGAGGAGGTTATATGGCAATCGACCCGGTCTGTAAGATGAAAGTGGATGAGAAAAAACTTCAATCAAAAGCGAATACAAAGGGGTGACTTATTATTTCTGTTCACCTATCTGCAAACAGAGATTCGATAAAGAGCCTGAGAAATATCTGAAAGAGAAAAAGTAAAATTCAAATAAAAAAATATTTCAAACTTTCTAAAATTTAATTTGTATAATTAGAATTGTATATTGCACCCTCCCCTTATCCCTCCCATCAAGGGAGGGGTAAACTGAATAGTCTAAAGAGCAGGAGGATATTATGTATGAACCAAGGTTTAATAAAGCTGTTTATCTAATTGTTTTCCTTTTAGCCCTTGTGGGTGCCTTTATAGGTACAGGGCTTGGATTATTCTGGTTAAAGACGGGAAAGATTATTTCTCCTGTTTATCAGTATGCAAAGAACAGTGGTCAGTTGCCAGTGGTTAGTGGTCAGCAACTCACCACTGACTACTCCTCACTGACCACTGCTCTTCAAGAGGAGATAACAGAAACCAGAAGGAATGCCATTGTTCGTGCCGCAGAAAAGGTTGGTCCAGCAGTTGTGTCTATCAGTGTGGTGCAGACCAGGACCATCCGGGAATCGCCATTTTTCTCCCCTTTTGGGGATGAGTTCTTCGATGAGTTCTGGGGCAGGTACTTTCAGCCCAGGGAATATAAACAGAAGGTTTATTCCTTAGGCTCAGGGGTGATAATCAGCGAGGATGGCGATGTTCTGACAAATGAGCATGTGGTTAGAGATGCAGACGAGCTCAAAGTTACTCTGCCGGATGGGAGAGAGGTTAAGGGTAAGCTGGTGGGACAGGATTTCACCTCAGATTTGGCAGTGATTAAAATTGACGGTAATAAATTCCCTTATGCTCTCTTAGGAGATTCAGATAATCTTATCATTGGTGAATGGGCAATCGCCCTGGGTAACCCATTTGGGTATCTTTTAGATGACCCACATCCCACAGTTACCGTAGGGGTAATCAGTGCCCTGAACCGGGATATAAAAAGGGGAACGGGGGAGGAAAGGGTCTATCGCAAAATGATTCAGACCGATGCGGCAATTAATCCAGGGAATAGCGGGGGACCACTGGTAAATGCGGATGGGGAAGTCATAGGCATAAACACTTTTATTTTCACTACCAGCAGGGGTTCAGAAGGGATAGGGTTTGCCATACCTGTAAATCGAGCCAAGAAAATTCTCTCTGATCTCATCAGTAAAGGTAAAGTGGTTAAAGGTTGGGTGGGAGTAAGGGTTCAGGACTTGACTCCGCTTTTGGCTCAATCTTTAAATATGGAAGAAAAGGAAGGGGCTATAGTAATTGAGGTGGAAAAAGGAAGCCCCGCAGAAATAGTTAGGATTAAAAGAGGGGATCTGATAACTGAAGTTAATGGAGAAAAGGTCAGGGATAAAGCTGATTTTCAAGACCTTATCTCTTTGTTAAAGCCGGGAGATAAACTTGAGCTCTCTCTGGTTAGAGATAATAAGACTTTAAAAATGGACGTTTCAGCTCAGAAAGAGCCTACAATAAAGATTTCAGAAGAGAAGGAAGATTTTTTAGGGATTACGGTTTCAGAAATTACTTCAGGGCTGGCTGATAAGCTGAGTTTGTCAAGTAGGGCCGGGGTGGTCATAACTTCGGTTGAGGAGAACAGCAGGGGAGAGAGCCTGGGCTTGATGGAAGGGGATGTTATCCGGGAGATCAATAATCAGAAAATAAATAATCTGGATGACTATAAAAAATCTATCAGTAATATTAAAAAGCAGAGAAGGCTGGCAATGATGATTGAAAGGGAGGGTGGATTATACAGGATTTCAGTGAGCTTGTAAAAACTTGTGTTTCATAGTGTAACCCTTTAGGGTTGCTTAGGTAGAGGCACGTTGTCCCGCCAACGGCGGGATGCCCCTACCATTTTTATCTTGGAGAAAGCTTTTTTATTTTTTATAATTGTGATGTTAAACTTTAGAAAAGAGATAAAGGAATAGTCTATAGTAGTTGGTTGTCCAAGAGGTCTTATATAGTTATTTATGTCATTCTGAGCGATAGCGAAGAATCTTTAGATTCTTCGGTCGCTTACGCTCCCTCAGAATGACAAGAAGAATTGTAGAGGCTTGATTTATCAAGCCATTAGGTGATTATATCACCCTCCCTTTATCCCTCCCGTCGAGGGAGGGAAATGATAAGAATGAGAATATTCGATAAAATAAGAAAAGAGATTCTATCCAAAGAAAAAGGCACTATACTCAAGAGCTCCTACCAGCTCAGAGTGGCTTTGGGATTTCCCAATAAATATGAAGTGGGGATTGCTAATTTAGGGTTTCAATCGATTTATAGAATCTTAAATCAGATAGGGGGTGTCTCCTGCGAAAGATTTTTTCTTTCCTCCGGATCCGTTTTAGGATTCGATTATAAACCTCAGGATAAAGTTAGAACCTTGGAATCAGGTGACCCTTTGAATTTTTTCCAGGTCATCTCTTTCTCAGTCCCCTTTGAATTAGATTATCTGAATATCTTAAAGATTTTAAAACAGGCAAAAATCCCTTTATTAAAAAAGGATAGAAATGAGAGCCATCCTATCCTCATGGCTGGCGGAGTAGCGGTAACTTTAAATCCTGAAGTTATGGCACCCTTTTTCGATGCTATTTTTATTGGTGAGGCTGAAGAAGGGATTGTTGAGATGGCTGAGATTTTAAAAAAAGGTTATCCCAGGAAAAAGCTTCTCTTAGAGCTGGCTAAAGTTAAAGGTGTTTATGTTCCGGAATTTTATGAGCCGGTTTATGATGAAAAAGGGTTTTTAAAAGAATATAAGATCGAAAGAGGCTTTCCCTCTAAAATCGAAAGGCGAAAAGTCAATCTTGAAAAGATCGAGACTTATTCTTCGATAGTTACTCCACTTTCTCATTTTAAAAATATGTTCATAGTTGAGACCGAAAGGGGATGTGCCTGGAAATGCAGGTTCTGTGCAGTCGGGCAAATATATAAGCCTTTCAGGTTTCATACAAAGGAAAAGATTATCTCTGAGATCGAAAAATATAGTGGAGGAACAAAATCTGTCGGGCTTTTAGGCTCGATGGTCTCTGATCTGCCTTTTTTGGAGGAGCTTTGCTCTGAGTTATATCAAAAAGGGTATGAGATAGGAATTTCATCTTTGCGGCTGGATAAAGTTACTCCAGGTCTTTTAGATATCCTGATTAAATCCGGTTTAAAAACCCTCACTCTTGCCCCTGAAGCCGGAACTGAGAGGATATGGAAGATAATTGATAAAAGGATTGAACGTGAGGATGTCTTAAATCAAGTTCGTTTAACCAAAGAGAAAAACTTAGAGAAGCTGAAGCTTTATTTTATTGTTGGACTTCCTTTTGAAAAAAAAGAGGATATTCAGGGGATTGTGGATTTGATTAAAGAGATTAATAATATCTTTGTCGAAAACGTAGGGGCGACCCGGCGGGTCGCCCCTACAAAAAATGTAGGGACAACACCCCTGGTTGCTTCTGGAAGAAAAGAAATCATCCTCTCCATAAACCCTTTTGTTCCTAAACCTTTCACCCCTTTCCAATGGGCACCAATGGATTCTGAAAAATCTTTACGGGAGAAATTAAAAATAATCTCAGATGGGATAAGAGGCTTGAAAGGGATAAAGTTCGAGAAGAAAAGCATAAAAGAAGCAATCCTGCAAGGGGTTTTATCACAGGGTAACAGGAAAGTAGGGATGGGGATTTATTACCATATAAAAGAAAACCTGCCTTTGGCACAGGCTTTTAGAAAAGCAGGAGTGGATATGGAGGTTTTAGCTTTTAAAGAAAAACCAAAGGACTATTTGTTTCCGTGGGAGATGGTGGAGAAGGGAAACCGGAAAGAAGAGTTTGTCTAGGGAGTGTATAAGAGGGAAGAATGTAGAAGAAAGACGATTATGGATAGAGCGTGTTCAAAAAGTGTCAAAGGTTTTTGGCAAAGCTGCGTTAATCATATATCCTATGTTAAATGTGAGAGGAGGTATAGTACAATCGCGAGATTTGCGAAAACTCTTATAAGAATAGTACATAAAGCCCGCAGTCACATCCTCTGTTTCGTTCTCTCCATGTTTGAGATAACCACCTTATTATATAGGGGATATTTCTCGATAGTATATATCTTCAGAGCATCTTCATAGGCTCGGATCGCCTTGCTCAAGTTTTCCATCTTATCTCGTACCTCAGAAAATTTATCATAAGCGGTTCCAAGATTGTTTTGAATCATCGCATAGTTATTAGGATATTTCTCTACAGTATATATCTTGAGGGCTTCTTCAAAAGCCTGGATTGCTTTGGTTAGGTTTTCTTCCTTATCTCGAACCTCGGCAAGAGGTGCATATGAAGTTCCGAGATGATTCTGCGTCTTAGCATACTCAATAGGGTATTTCTCAATGGTGTATATCTTGAGCGCCTTATGATAAGTCTGGATCGCCTTTTTCAGGTTTTTTTCCTTATATTGAACTTCGGAAAGATTATTGTAGGCGGTTCCAAGATGATCCTGTGTCATTGCATAGTCAACTGGATACTTATCAATAGTTCGAATTTTCAAGGCTTCTTCAAAAGCTTGGATTGCTTTGGTTAGGTTCTCTTCTTTATTTCGAACTTCGGAAAGACTATTGTAGGTTGTTCCAAGATGATCGTGTGTCATTGCATAGTCCACAGGATATTTCTCAATTGTATATATTTTTATAGCATCTTCATACGATTGGATCGCCTTAGTAAGGTTATCTTCCTCATTGTTAACAATGGATAAATTATAGTAACAAACTCCTTCATTGCTTTTGATATGAGCATATAGCTGAGGTTCTTTTTTCTCAGAAATTGTTTTTAATAAATCCTTGTATATCTCTAATGCATCCGTAGTCATACTTTTTTCTAACAGTCTATCTGCATTATTTAGTGAACTAATAAGTATAGTTTTGAGGTTTTCCTGCATTCTGTATTCAAATAAATAATAAAGTATAATCCCTGCTAAAACAGCTCCAATAGCTCCGCCAATTATACCAACAAGCCATGGATTTTTTGTGTCAAATTTCATATTGCAAACTCTTTACCTCTACTTAAAGAAAGCCTCCCTCATTTCTCATGTTGAGGATATCTTTCTTTAATTTACCCTGTTTTCTCCCCAGAGTCAATATATTTTAGTGAAAAAAAATCGTTTGTGACCCCTCTCCCACGAGAGGATAAGGAACTGTAGTCGCCCAATTCATTGGGCATTTTTAATTCAAGAAATTGATCTGTTATGCTCGATAAATCGAGCAACTACGATTCCTCTGTGGAAAAAAGAAGGTAGCTGCAGACTTTAGTCTGCGTTATTTTTTTTCAATCTGTTCGCAAACTAAAGATTGCGGCTACCAAAATCAAGGGTGGAGTCAAGCTCCGCCCCTACGCATTCAAATATACGTCAGATCGGGGACCCGACGACCACATGAAAAGCTCTGATAATTCACCTATTGGCTATTTTAAAAATTGACTTTGATGCTTAAGCGCAAATGATTTCCCATCGATGGCTCTCGATACAGCCAAGATGCCGTCTAAATGATCATATTCGTGTTGGAGTAATTCAGCTAAATCATCCTCAAGCTGGATGGTTTTCTCTTCCCAGTTTAAATCTCTATAAGTTATGCGACAACTTTTATGACGCAATACCTTGACTGATAAATCAGGAAAGCTCATACAGTCGTCCCAGATTTCAATCATCTCCCTGCTTTTCCGGTCAATCACCGGATTGATGAAAACTACCGGCTCGTCGATGTGCATATAAATTATTCGTTTCATCACCTCTATCTGAGGAGCGGCAATGGCTCTGCCTATTCCATATTTTTTCCTGAATTCGATTAAAGTATCGTGTAAATCCCGGATTACAGGTTTCAGGCTCTCAACTTCTTCTTTTTTCACAGGCTCAGAGATCTCATACAATTCAGGATTACCCAGAAGTAAAATCGGTTTTACGGTCATCTTTTTCACCTTATCAGTGGTTAACGAGTAAATTTCTTAAGTTGGTTCGGGAATTGGATTTTTCTCCCGCCAGAGGCGGGGGAATCCTGGTGACCCGAACCAATCTCTTGCGGGAATTCCAATTCCCGCAGGAACGAAAGAACCACTGGAGTGTAAAGCCTCAAGGTCTTGAGACTTCAGCTTTACCTTCTGGTAAACCTAAAGGTTTACACTCCAGTTTTTCCCTGTCTACTACCTACTGTCTACTGACTACTTGTTTTATCAATCGTCAACGAGCAGATTTCATTGGCTATTTCTTCGATGGCTTTGCCGGTGATGTCGATTATGGGCCAGTGGGGGTTTTGAAGGAAGATTTTATGGCAATAATTAAGTTCTGCTACTACGTGCACAGGGTCGGCATAGTTTATATCCGGATGTGCAAGTTGTGCCAACCTGCTCTGGCGGAGTTTTATCAGAAGCTCAGGATTTATGGTTAAGCCCACGATTTTTGACTGTCCGCCTTTGGATGCAGAGCAGTCGATTTTAAAAAGCTCATCCGGTGGGGTTATTCCTAAAATCAAAGGGATATTAGCTACAAGTAGCCCCTTGTTGTAAGCCAGATAGATACTCAAAGGGGTTTTGGAGGTTCGGGAGACACCGGTTATTACTAAGTCTGCCTCATTCAGGTCGCGAACTCTATGTCCATCGTCGTGTTTTACTGCAAATCCGACTGCATCTATCTTTTTAAAATATTTATGGTCCAGCTCTGAGAGCAAACCGGGTTTTGCCTCTGGGGGTGAGGCTAAAAAATTGCTCAAGCTGGTAAGAAGTGGTCCTAAAAGATCAACTGTAGGAAGATTATACTGGTTTGCCTGGATCGCAATCTCTTTTCTTAATTCTGGGGTAACCAGAGTATAGGCGATAAGCCCTTTACTTTTTGATGCCCTCTGGACTATCTCCCTTATCTGTTCTTTTTTTAATACATTGGGAAAACGCTCAACTACAATGTTTTTCTGTCCAAACTGAACCAGAGTTGCCTGTAAAACCCTTTCTGCAGTTGAGCCAGAGCCATCGGATATTATCCAGATATATTTGGTCTCAGAGATTTGATGCATGGTCAATTTATACTGAGAATTTTAATTAGATTGTCCAGCAAAAGACAATCTTTGCACTCGGTTTTACCCTGCGGAGCAAATGGATGGTCGTATAAGTTTCTGACTTTTCTTAGTAGATCAGGGATTATGTCGAGTTTTAAGTTAAGTTGAACGATTTTCCCAGAGAAGGGCAAAAGAAATCCCTGCTCGGTTTTTACCTCTTCAACATTTTCCTGAGTCAAAGCAGTTTGTGGTTCCATATAAGCCAAAGCAATATTTTTCACGGGTGAAAGACCCTTTTTTTCCGCTATATAAGCATAAGCATTAAGCTGAACTTCATACAGGGGCAAAAGAGTATCCTGGGTTTCTGTATATCTTGCAGTCTTATAGTCTAAGATAAAATAAGAACCGTCTTTTAGAGTGAAGATTTCATCCGGGACACCAGTTAAGAGTATATCTGTTATCTGGTCTATGATATTAAAGGTAGAATGGTGAAGCTTTTTGGTCAAACCGGTGAGCTCTTCCTGAGAGGGAAGCCAATCCGGGAAATGTCCATATTTTTCAAAATAAGAGCTGATGAACTTCTTAGTATAGGAATCTATAGAGCTGAAAATTCCAGGGAAAATCTGGTAGGGTAATTTATTGGCAGAATGAAGTCTTATCCACAGACAGCGGGGGCAGGAATCTTTCAGGGCAAATGCACCTAATTCCTTGGCTGAAATCCTAATCTGGGTCATAGTTAGTTGTTAGTGGTCAGTGATCAGTAATGAATTCAACTGACCACTTACCACTGATCACTTTATTTTACTTTCTGAATTTTACCGGCTTTAAGGCAACTGGTACAAACCCTTAGGGTGACTCTTTTTCCATTAACTAAGGCATGGACTTTTTGCAGGTTAGGCATCCAGCGCCTTTTGGACAGGTTATGAGCATGGCTGACAGTGTGTCCATATTGTGGACCTTTACCGCAAATCTCACAAGTTTTTGACATCTTTCCTCCAATCAATTCAATTTTATAATCGACTTTCCAATATAGATATTTTCTACGAAAAAACAAGAGTTAATATTTAAGAATATAAGTTAAAAAGGCTTTATTCCATCTTGAGGGCAAGGTGGGATTTCCGAGTTTGTATTATCTGCAGAGGGCTTGCTAACATTTATCCCGCCTTGTGGGCAAGGCGGGTTTACCGAATATTAACTCTAATTTAATTGGTAAACCCATGTTGCCCTCAACATGGGTTAATTGGTGATAAATCAAGCTCCTACAAACAAAGGTTGTATGGGTTCAATTTATCAAACCCAAATCGTCTAAAAAAAAGTCTCCCCGTAAAATACGGGGAGACTTTACCACAGGTCCTAATTCGGATCCGAAGGAAAGGAAATGAGGAAGAAGAAAAACTTATTTCAACAAACTCATCTTAGCGGTTTTGGTGAAAGAGCCAGTCTGTATCCGGTAGAAGTAGATTCCAGAGCCAACCTCTTCACCCCGGTCGTTTTTACCCTCCCAGATTACATTTTTGAATCCAGCTTGTTCCTCGCCATCCACTAAGGTCTTTACCTTCTGCCCTAAGATGTTGTAAATCGATAGCTTGACATAGGAATTTGCAGGCAGAGCATAGCTGATGGTGGTTGTGGGGTTAAATGGGTTGGGATAGTTCTGGGATAAGTTAAACTCTGTGGGAAGGACCGGCTTTATCGGACTACCAAGTTCAACTGGACTGAAATCGAATTTAATTTGTTCTGCCTTGGCATTCACCAGAGAAATCCCTTTCTGCTGGCAGATAGTGGTCTCTTCCAGCTTAACCTTTCCTTCACCTTTGAATTCCAGATTCAGAAAAACTCCTTCACCTTTGGGGATCGCCTCAGCCTGGAATGGTATGACTACAGCTAAGATGGTCTTCTTTTCATTGTCGATGATTGTGAACTTGACACCGTTTTGCCCATCATCTGATATATAGTCTGTTATCCCGTTGGAGAAATCTGCCCTTGTGCAGATAACATCTGTTCCTGGTTCAGCGAATTTCAAAGCAACGGCTACTGCACCTAAGGGCTCATCCGCAGAGAGATTCAGGGATGCTTTGTTTAAGTCGTTAGTAGCAACTAATTTATTAGCTGACCAGGCGACACTCCCCAAAAGAAATATCAGAACGACAACCAAAGATATTTTCTTAAGCATATAATTAAACTCCTTTCTCTTAAAGGTTTAAAGGATGTTGTCAGGTTTGTTTCTCCTTCTTTTACCTCCAGTTTTGTTCCCCCTCAGAACTACTGTCACCTCCTTATGTAGGGGTTATGATAAAAGTTAAGAGCCAACTTCCTGAATTACTCTCTTACTCTCCTTTTTTTATTTAAAACAGTTTAACCCCACCGCCCATTCCATCCCTGGGTCTTCCTTTTAATTTACGTAAGTTTCTTAAATAAGAATAATATAACCAACTTTAGTTTGTCAAGTAAAAAATTGAGATTTGTAAATTTTTTTTCATTCAGGCCAGGTTCTAAAAGAAGGATTAAAAGTCAAAATTAGGTTTTCACTTCCCTCCCTCAACCGACGACCATTTGATGATCTTTAAACCATCTTTAGAAGTAGACATCACATAAATATTACCATGCTCATCTAACACCAGTGATCTACTAGTCCAGATATAGTCATCTTTTTGAATGGTAAATTCAGCCATTAAATCTCCTGCTGAATTATATTTTCTTATTACACTTCCAGAAGTAGTATAAACATTCATCTGCTCATCCACACCAGTAAAACCAGCCACTCCATAGGGATATAAGTTTAAACGGTACAAGCTAAACTCTTTATCTGACTTACCTGTTTTCTTAACAGTAGAGTCAAATTCAACCAGATGTAATTTACCTTCTTTTGTCTGGAAAATTTTACCTTGGTTTAAAACTACATTATTCGAACCTGCAAATCCTTCCCTTAAAGTGGCTTTTTGCTGTTCTGGAGTAAATTCTTCAGAAATGGTTCCAAACTGATAAACTGTAGGTCCACCAATAAATAATCTTCCTTGCTTATCACAAAAGAGAGGTCCCGAACCGTGAGACAGCTTATACTTTTTCAACACATTCCCATTCTGGTCATATTTCCATACTTGACTGGGCACTAGACCCGCATATAACATATATATATCTCCATTCTGATCAACACAGAAATCGTATTCTGCTCCCATAAAAACAGGAATTACATTTAAAAGTTCTTCTGTAGTAGAATTAAATCTTTGAACGCGTGTGTTTATTCCGTCTTCAATGTAAATATCACCATTGGGAGCGATGGTAAAAGTTTCAGGTCCTGCTACAGGCCCTCCTTCGGGTAGAGCATATACCCCAAAATGTCCAGGTTCCCTTCCCCAAGAAGCATTGATTATTGTCTGTGTGACATAAGTCTCTTTTTGGATATTATTTGCTTTGTTACTTACTACCCAGAACATATTCAAGACTATTAAAGATAGCTCTATCAAAATTATCCTTTTCATTTTACACCTCCGTTTTTAAAAAAGATAATCAATAAATTTATTCTCGTCAAATATTAAGTTAAGAAGGGTGTGTCAAGAAAATTTGTGTTTGGTCTCTGAAAAAGTAGATGTGAATGGTCGGGTCCAGAATGGATCCATTCGGACAAGGGTGCCTACCCTACGAAATATCAATGGGTTATGACTCGTAGGCAGTCCGCCAGAGGCGGACCAGCCCTGCAGATCCAACTTTTTCAGAGCTCTCTGTGTGAATTTAGTTTTTTTGAATAAGGGTACCTTTCTCCTATGGTCATTATATCTTTTAACTAGAGCAAAGACTAAGGTATCACAGCTTCTTTCATCTCTAAAAGAATCTACTAATCTAACCCTACGACAAATCTCTTTTAAATAACTCTCCAGAGGATTAGTAGACTTTAAAAATTTCCATAAGCTCTGGTCAAACTCATAAAAAGTCAAAGAATCATCAATATCGGTGATGAAGTTCTTAACTGCCTTAGGTTCTTTGGGTTGCCGCTCCCGGATAAATCTTTCGACCTTATTAACTGCATCCATACGCCCTTCAGCTTCATACACCATTTTGGCATCTTGATAAAGCTCTTTTCGATGGGCCTTTTTGTTATTTATATATTTGCTCAGGTTCCTCAGTTTGTGCACACTACCTCAAGGTCAAAGTCGACAATCCTGCCTTTTAACCTCAGGATATACCCAGCTGATCGCCTCTACCAAACCAGGAGAGCCATCGCAGATAATCAACTTTGAATTCTTGCCCTCTAACCCCCGATTATATAACCTCTGTAGAAAACTCTGACGATGTATGGTCTTCTCAGAGCTGACTACCTTAAAGTCTATCACCTCCTTCTCACCTTTCGCAGTCACCCCCAAGGCAAACAAAATCGTATAAGGTTGCTTAAATGCTCGTCTGAGAGTAACACTAAAACCATCTAAAAACAAATAAACATAATCATCTAAAAGCCTCCTCTCACGGTAACTTTTTAATTCCTCCTCTACCTTCCTGAAAATTAAGCTAACCGCCTGAGGACTTAAAACTTTTTCCCCGAAGAAACCATCAAAAAACTCCTTCGTCCGTCGTGTGCTCAAACCTAATACAAACATCTCCTTTACTGCACGATCAAAACTAAAGGTCCTCCTCTTATACCTCTCCAAAATCTGACTCCTATACACTCCCTTTCGACTGCGGGAAACCAAAAAGGATGAAATCATACCCAGACTGGTTACCAAGTCCCTAAGGTAATATCCGTTCCGGTAATCCCTCCTTTCCACTCCTCGTCTATACCTACCTATTCCTATCTGATAATCTAACTCTACCCTCAACCCCTCCTCCAATAACCGCTTCACTATCCGCCTGCTCTCATCCTCTACATGCTTCCAAAAATATTCCTTGACCCCTGCCCATCTTAAGTTTATATTCTTATCACCAAATTCTACTTGCTTCATAGGGTATATCCTCCTTGATTTTGACGGTTTACTTTAACCTTAAGGAGATATACCCTAATTCATTTCCCAATTTTACACAAAATAATTTACACTACCTTGGTTTTTTGGAGATAGAATCACAGGGACAGAATCCACCTGAGGTGGATTCTATCTCTTCACTAGAATGATAAAGTGTCATTGCGAGCCGAAGGCGAAGCAATCCGTATAATTTTTGCAGATTGTTACGCCGTCCGAATGAACACCTCGCGATGACAGAACGATAGAGGCACGGCTTGCCATGCTATTACTGTTCAATTAGAATTTCTTCTTGTTTAGCTCTTTTAAAATCGTTATTATTACCATCAGTTTTGAGATGGAGGAGTTATGAATAAAAAATCATTCCTTACTTTTCTGGTTTTATCTCTTTTGGGGTTTTTGTTTTTAAATTCGCTTGCGGATGAGGGGATGTGGCTTTTAGATTCGATTGATAAGTTACCGATTGATAGTTTAAAGGCAAAAGGGTTAAAGTTAAATCCGGAGGAAATCTATAACCCCAAAGGGGGTGGGATTTCGGATGCGGTGGTTCAATTAGGCGCAACTGCATCTTTTGTCTCTCCAGAAGGGTTGATTATCACCAATCATCACGTTGCTTTTGGAGCTATCCAGAGGCAGAGCACACCAGAACATAATTATCTTAGAGATGGTTTTTATGCTAAAACCAGAGAGGAAGAAATTCCGGCGATCGGGACTAATGTATATATCACCAAATCCTTTGAGGATGTAACTGATAAAGTTTTAAAAGTAGTAAATGAAAAGATGAGTGACTTAGAAAGGTATATGGCGATTGAGAAGGTTTCCAAGAAAATCATAAAAGAATGCGAAAAGGGGGAAGATATAAGATGCAGACTGGCGAGTATGTATGAGGGTAAGGAGTATTATCTTTTCACCAATTTTAAGATCAGGGATGTGAGATTAGTATTTGCCCCGCCTCGCTCCATCGGAGATTACGGCGGCGAAACAGATAACTGGATGTGGCCCAGACATGCGGGCGATTTCTCTATTTTACGGGCTTATGTATCTCCAGATGGAAAGTCAGTTGAATATTCCAAAGAAAATGTCCCCTATAATTCAAAGGTTTATCTTAAAATTTCATCGGCTGGAGTAAAAGAGGGGGATTTTGTGATGCTTATGGGATTTCCGGGTTCAACCAGTCGTTATGAGAGTTCTTTTTTTATCGATAATATGGTCAACCATGATTATCCTCAAGACATACAAACCCGTCTGGATCTAATCTCTATTTTTGAAAAATCATCTGCGGAGGATTCTTCAGTTGCCATAAGATTATCCTCCACAATCAAAGGTTTGTATAATCGCCTTAAAAAGTATCAGGGAATGCTGGACGGGTTCAAAAAGTTTGGTCTTTTATTAAAAAAGATGGAAGAGGAGAAATTATTTACTGAATTTTTAAATAAAAATCCAGAGCTTAAGGCAAAATATGGGCAGGTTCTCTCGGAGCTGGATAATTTATATAAAGAGAATAAAAAATTTCAGGATAAAGAGTTTCTTATGAACTGGATGAGCTCTTATACTGATTTTCTTGATTTCGCCTCCACCATCTATAAATGGAGCTTAGAAAAAGAGAAAAGAGATTTCGATAGAGAACCAGGGTATCAAAACCGGGATACCGCAGAGACAAAAGAATGGTTTGAAGAAGCCCAGATCAATCTGGTCCCCTCTGCTGACAAAAAAGTTTTAACCTACTTTTTGAAAAAAGCACTGGAGCTTCCGATTAGTCAGAAGATTCTGGCAATAGAGAAGATTTTTACAGAGAAGGAAAAGCAGGACAAGGAGAAAATAATAGAAAATTTCGTTTCTCATCTATATCAGAACACAAAGCTCGGATCCATTGAAACTCGGCTTAAAATGTTTGAGATGAATAAAAAGGAGTTGGAGAAACTGGATGATTCTTATATCAATTTCGCCAGGGATTTAGAGGTAGAAAGAGAGGAGATAAGGATAAGAAACAAGGAGTTCTCCGGTGCATTAAAAAGGCTACAACCCAAATTGATTCAGGTTTATGCTGAATGGAAAAAAGGAAGGTTATATCCCGATGCTAACGGGACTATCCGTTTTAATTATGGCGAGGTTAAAGGGTATAGCCCAAAAGATGCTGTTAACTATAAATATATAACTACCCTTTCTGGGGTTATGGAGAAAAATACCGGGGAAGAACCTTTTGATGCTCCAGAAAAGCTTCAAGCAGTTTATCAACGGAAAGATTTTGGCTCCTATTTTAATAAAGAGATTGGAGGAGTTCCAGTCGATTTTCTTTCCACCAATGATATCACTAATGGAAATTCAGGTAGTCCGGTGATGAATGGCAAAGGGGAATTGGTTGGCTTAGCTTTTGATGGTGACTACGAGGCGATGACTTCGGATTATGAGTTCGACCCTGAGATTACAAGGGCAATTAATGTGGATATCCGTTATGTCCTTTTTCTCCTGGATAAAGTTTATCACGCAGAGGGTTTGCTAAAAGAGCTTACTATACGTTAGATTATGGAGTGCATCCAAATGGATGCAAAAACCACTATGCTGGGATAAGGATTGTACCCCTCCCTATTCCTTTCATCTTGCCAAAGGCGGACTGACCAACAGTAGAAAAAGTAGGTCGGGTTGCGGGAGCTGCCCGACACAAATTTTATCTACAATCTGGGATAGGGGTTGTACCCCTATCCCTCCCTCATGCGGGCAGTCACACCAAAGGCGGACTGCCCGAGCCAGAGATATTCATAGGGGCACAGCATGCTGTGCCCCTTGTATCTTGATATTATGAATTTTTGTAATA
>CAZMZF010000031.1:0-23233 GCA_964570765.1 uncultured Ignavibacteria bacterium | reverse complement strand
TGTCAATCCTAATTTTATAGATTTTATCATCTGTAACGGCCTCCTTTCTAGTTTATTATACTAGAAAAAACCGTTACCGAAATAGTGAAAAACTACACAGGGGAGGGATTGGGTGGGGTCAATTTCTGCTTTACGATATTACCCATCTTATCCGTTCGCAAGCTGAAGCTTGCGGCTACCTGAATTTCGTGCCTTCCAGAAAAAAATAAGGGTGGAGTCAAGCTCCACCCCTACGCGGCTATTTCCATTGGATGATCCCTGTTCCAGACCAATGTCCAAATGAAGTCAGGTCTAACTTGGGGAAGGATACATTTCTCCAGATCCTTAGCATATTCCAAAGGCGGATATCGTCTAATACTATTAATGGGTCCGTATTAAAAGAGAGACCTCTAAAGTTGTCAAGGAATCTCTGTTCTATAACTCCATCTTTCTCCGCATCGATAAATATCATGCCTGCCTCTTCTAAGACTTCACGATATTTGGAAACAATAACAGGATTGCTTAAGTCGTCAACATGCTGAAAAAGCATTCCGTCTTTGAAATCGTCATCTCGCAAGCAGTTTTCCGGGAATGACTTCCAGTCAAAGATGTCAAAAGTGATTATTTCTGATCCCGGCGATAGGTATTTTTTCATTGAGAGCGTAGATAATCCAGTATATGTTCCAATCTCAATAATCACCTTTGGCCTCAAAGCCAAGATCAACCCTGCAAGGAGCTTATAGTGTTCTCCTGGCCAGATGCTGGGGTAATAAGGCGGGCCTTTCATTCTTGCGCTAATATCATCGAGGGATACTTTTTGTGCATTTTTTATCGCTTCCAAGGTCAGCGAGATTAAATACTTCGAGGGTTGAGAAGGATCATCGTCCGCAGAAAAAAGCATAGAGTATTCCAGATGTCGGACTTGCACTGGAGAGCCTACTAGTTTACTTAATAAAAAACGCCTGAGCTTTTCTTTGATAGCCATTTCTCTCTCCTCATAAGTCTTTTTTGTCTTTATAGAATATTTTTACCTATTGCTAATTTTATCTATTTCTCTTGAAAGTAACCGAAGACTTTAGTCTGTGAGCAAAATATAAGGGCGGAGACAAGCTCCGCCCCTACGTAACTCTTCTAATTTAATAAAGTCCAAGATTTCCTTCACTTATCATGGGAGGGGTATAATCCTCTGGTTCTATGTTGACAATGGTCTTACAGACAGGACATATTCTAGCTGTAGGATTAGGACAAGTATGCAATCTTATTAAACGCATGTCTTTATCCCAGCATCGAGAACAAAAAGGTCCCTCTTTCTTACCTTCTTTATTTATCCAATAAGCATTATTCTCGTATATCAAATTTTCTTTAATTCTAAGTTTTTCTTTTAAGTCTTTATTTTCACTTTCTAAATCAACTATTTTTTTCTGCATCTCCAGAAGCTTATCCATAGCATCCAAAATTTGTTGATACAGATCAAGTTTACCAGCCTCCTGTAAAACTTTGGCTGTCGATTTTAATACATCGAAAATTGACATAATTTGTTATCCGCTATTCGCTGTTGGTATTTTTTATTTGTCATCTTCTATCTGTCATTTTATTGCAAGGCTGAAGCCTTGCCCTACAGTCTTGGGTGAGGAGACCTCGCCCCTACCTTCTTTTCCCTACCTACTGTATGCTGTCTACTGTCTACTCTACTGTGACGCTTTTCGCCAGATTCCTGGGCTGGTCGATGTCACATCCACGCAGGACTGCCATATAGTAGGCTAAAAGTTGTAAGGGGATGATAGCTAAAAGAGGAGTCAACTGTTCTAAGGTTTGGGGTATATAGAGCACCTGGTTTACTCTTTTACTTATCTCCTCATCTCCCTGGGTGGCAATAGCTATGATTCTGCCGTTGCGTGCTTTGACCTCCTCGATATTGGATAAGACCTTCTCATACACATTATCCTTTATGGCAATTATCACCACTGGCATATTCTCATCGATTAAGGCAATAGGACCGTGCTTCATCTCTGCGGCTGGGTAACCCTCAGCATGGATATAGGAGATCTCTTTCAGCTTCAAAGCCCCTTCTAAAGCCACCGGGTAGTTGATCCCCCGACCCAGATAAAGGAAATTATTTTTCTTATAATATTCTTTGGCGATCTCCTTTATGTAAGAATCGTTTTTCAAAAGAGATTCCACCTGCTCCGGGATTTTATTCAATGCTTCAATTACTTCCCTCCCTTTTTCTAAGGATAGGTTCCTCATTCTGCCCAGAAGTAAAGAGATCAAAGTTAAAACCAGTATCTGGGAAGTAAAAGCCTTGGTGGAGGCAACCCCTATCTCAGGTCCAGCATGGATATAAACTCCTCCCTCGGTCTCACGCGCTATGGTTGATCCCACTACATTGCATATCCCTAAAACCGTTGCACCTTTTCTTTTAGCCTCCCTCATCGCCGCTAAGGTGTCTGCAGTCTCACCTGACTGGCTTATCACAAAGACGATTGATCCATCCTGAATTATCGGGCTTCTATACCTGAACTCCGAGGCATATTCTACCTCCACCGGTATGGAGGCGAAATCCTCAATCAGATATTCGCCGATTAAAGCCGCATGCCAGGAGGTGCCGCAGGCAGTCAGGATAACCCGATTTATCTGGTGAAGCTCTTCATATTGAAGGTTCAACCCATTCAAGCGGGAGATACCTTCCTCGTAGTTTAACCTTCCGCGCATAGCATTAACCAGAGTAAGAGGCTGTTCGTGGATCTCCTTTAACATAAAATGAGGGAAGCCACCCTTTTCAATCTGATCTAAGTTCCAGGAGATCTCCTGCAGATGAGGAGTTACTTCAACTTTGTCTATAGTAGAGATAGAAAACCCATCTTTGGTCACATAAACGATCTCCCTGTCCTCTAAATAGACCACCTGATTAGTATGCCGGATGATCGCAGAGCAGTCTGAGGCAACTAAATTCTCCCCTTCTCCTCTACCAATTACCAGGGGGCTACCATGCCTGGCTGCCACTATCTCTTCTGGATTATCCCTGCAGATAACTGCTATGCCATAGGTCCCTTCAACCTGGGTCAAGGCAGTCCTTACTGCCTCTACTAAATCCCCTTCATAATATTCCTCTATCAGATGAGCCAGGACCTCAGTATCTGTGTCTGAGGTGAAGATATGTCCTTTAGAGGATAAGACCTCTTTTAAGCTTCTGTAATTTTCGATGATCCCGTTATGAACAACTGCAATCTTCTTTTTACAATCAAGGTGTGGATGGGCATTAAGGTCTGTTGGCTCTCCATGAGTTGCCCAGCGGGTATGGGCTATTCCATTGGTGCTTGAAAAACTTTTACCTTTTAAAAGATTCTCTAAAGCAGAGACTTTTCCAGCACACTTCTCTAAGATTATCCCTTCCTCTTCCAAGACCGCTATTCCGGCTGAATCATACCCTCGATATTCTAACCTCTTTAAACCTTCTAAAAGGATTGGCACAGCCTTTTTATCGCCTACATATCCAACTATCCCGCACATAGTTCCTCCTTATTACTTATCTATTCCTTCGGATCCTATCCTCTGACAATATTAATAAATTCGGCATTCATTGTCAAAAGAAAAACTTACCTAATGTGGTTAAGGCTTTTCCATCTCCATCTTCTTCAAAAATTAATTTGCCAGAACAAGAAATTATAATTATAATACCTTTAAGGTTTCTGGAGATCATCTATGTCGAAAAAGATTTTAATAATCGAGGACGATAAAGATATCGTTGAACTGGCGAGACATTACCTGGAAAAAGAAAATTTCGTTCTAACAGAGGCTCCAGATGGGTTCTCCGGTCTTAAAAAGGCACGAGCTGAAAATTTCGATCTGGTGATATTGGATATAATGCTTCCAGAAATGGATGGGTTAGAGGTCTGTAGAGAATTAAGGTCAGATCCTAAAACCGAATCTGCCTCGATAATCATGCTTACGGCCAAGGGAGAGGAAACAGACAAAATCGTTGGGTTGGAATTAGGGGCAGATGATTACATAACCAAGCCTTTCAGTCCTAAGGAATTAGTTGCCAGGGTGAAAGCTTTGCTTCGCAGAATCGACAGAAAGGCAGAAAAAGAAAAAGCATATCGATATGGGAATCTCACTTTAGATTTATCCAGACATGAAGTTACCTTTAATAATAAGACAGTCGAGTTAAGCTCAAAAGAATTCGATTTGTTAGAGTGTCTTTTACGCAGCAAAGGCCGGGTTTTAAGCAGAGATTATCTGATGGACCAGGTTTGGGGTTATGATTATTATGGCGGAATGAGAACAGTAGATGTACATATAAGGAGATTAAGAGAAAAAATTCCTATTCTTGTTGAAGCAATTCAAACCGTGAAAAATCTGGGTTATAAATTAAAAGAAACTACTTAGAATTAATTTCCAAGGATGTAGCGATGAAGATGCAACTGAAATTGTTTTTAACTTACCTTCTTCTGAGCGTCTTTGGACTTTCCCTTGCCGGGGTTTTAATCTCCTCCTTTGAAAGAAAGCGTTCACTTACTCAACTCGAACAGGGTATGATCTCTGAAACCCAGCTTTTATCTGATATATTTACCTCCCCTCTATTAGAAAATTTGGATTTAACAAAAACAGACAGCTTAGCAGATGAGCTCGGTAATAAAATACAGGGTCGGATAACCATAATTGATAGAAATGGTGAAGTGGTCGCAGATTCCTATGAGAGCGGAGAAAAGCTTTTAAACATGGAGAACCACAAAAATAGACCAGAAGTTGTAGAAGCCCTGCAGGACAAAGTTGGGAAAAATATTCGCTACAGCTATACTATCAAAGAAGATATGCTCTATGTAGCCTCTCCTGTAAAAGTTCAAGGCGAAATCATCGGAGTAGCTCGCTTAGCCTTACCTCTGATTGAGTTAAGACATGGGCAAAATATGATTATCAAACTTGTCCTTTTAGGACTGGTAGTAGCTTTCGTCTTCTCACTCCTCTTGAGTTTCGGATTTTCATTCAGGGTAACCAGACCTTTAAGACAGATGATGCAAGTAGGAAGGAGGATGTCTGAAGGTGATTTCTCTCAAAAGGTCAAGGTAAGAGCTAAAGATGAGATAGGTGAACTGGCAGAGATTTTAAATCAGATGTCGGCTGATCTCTCCGGGAAGATAGAACAGATTACTGAGGATAAATCACAGATGCAGTCCATCCTCTCAAATATGGTCGAAGGGGTATTAGCCATAGACTCTCAGGGTAAAGTCATTCTGGCAAACTCTGCTATGTGCCTGATGTTCGAACTGGATAAATCTTTTTACGGTAAATCCTATTTTGAGTTGATCCGAAGTCATGAACTGAACCAATTCATCCAGACAGTTCTTTCGAGCCAGGAGAGTAAAAGCATGGAATTCTCTTTTATCTATCCCAGGGAAAAAGATTTTATGGTCCAGTCTGCTCTGGTAGAAAGACAAAAGGAGGGTGCGATTTTTGCGATTTTCGTTTTTCACGACATAACCGAACTTAAAAAGACTGAAAGGATAAGGAAAGATTTTGTAGCAAATGTCTCCCATGAATTGAGAACCCCCCTGACCTCGATCAAGGGTTTTGTAGAGGCGTTAAAAGATGGAGCTATAAACGATCCGGAAAAATCAGCTCGTTTTCTTGCGATAATCTCCCAGCATACTGACCGGATGAACAAAATCATCTCTGACTTACTGCATCTTTCCCAGATTGAATCCAGTGATTTTGAACTGAAAATTGAACCGTTCTTGATCAAAGAGCTTTTTGAGGAGGTATTATATGCTCTCAAGCCTATAGCTGATCAGAAGTCACAAATGGTAAAATTAACTTTGAATTCAGAAAACCAAAAAGTTTTAGGTGATAGATATAGAATTACTCAGGCATTAACCAATCTTGTGGATAATGCCATCAAATACACACCTCTAAATGGAAACATTAAAATCGAGGGTCGGGATAGAGGGGACTTTATAGAAATCGCGGTAATAGACAATGGAATCGGAATCCCTGAGAAAGACCTGCCCCGAATCTTCGAAAGGTTTTACCGGGTTGATAAAGACCGCTCCCGGGAATCAGGTGGAACCGGTCTGGGACTATCCATTGTCAAGCATATAATCGAAGCTCACGGGGGAAAAGTAAATGTTAGAAGTCAATTGAGTAAGGGGAGTGAATTTAGCTTCAGATTGAGAAAAGCATAGTCATTTTTGCCAGCATACATACCCTTCAACTGACATCCCTTAATTCATCCAACCATTTTTAACATACATTTAACCTGAATTTAATCCTCCTGAAATCAAATCCCCGTTTAATCTGGGTGAAAATAAAGGAGTTTATGAATATGAGAGTCATTCTTGAGCAATGTTAAATGTATGAAGATCCTATTTCTGATGAGCATATACTTAATAATAACAGGGGCGTTTTTGGGTTACCTATTTTTTGGAAAAATCAAAGGTAAACCTCTGGTCTCCTCAAAGGCTTTGTGGATTTTTTACTTGATAGAGAAGATATTTGGCGAAAATGATTCATCAAAAGAGAGGGTGAAAGAAAATGGGATGTCCAGACATAATCCAGACCAAAACAAAGATGCGTGATTCCGAGTGGGTTTATGACCTACTTGAGAAGATATTTAACGAAAATAATCCATCAACCGAGGGGGTGAAAGGTCATGGTATGTCACAAGCCAATCCAGGACCAAACCAAGACAGACGATTCTGAGTGGGTTTTTGAATTACTTGAGAAAATATTTAAGGAAGAAGATTTATCAATAGAGGAGGTGAAAGAAAATGGAATGCCCCAAGCTAATCCAGGGGAAAATAGAGATGTGTGATTCTGAGCTGTTCGACGGGATGGTGCCAAATCTTTTGGAACTCAAGAACTTCTGCCATAGCGCAGAATATTGCCACTGCCCATTTTTTATCGGCTCCAAAGAATTGGTGAACAGGAAGAAGATTAATAGATCTGTTTCTGACTGGAATGTTTTCCATCGTGAGTTAGTCGGATCTTACGTTAGGAGGTAGGTGTATGGCTGAGGTAAGGGAAGTAAGGAGATTGCCGTGCAAGGAAGTCTGGGTAACCTATGGGCTGCAGGGATTAAGCACCGATAAGTTTCTGGAAGTAGTGGGAAAAATTTTAGAAGGAAAGTACATTCTTTTAAAACCTCCGGAAACCGGCTTCGAGGACTATGTGCCCACTGAAGGAAATTTTTAACACAGAGTTAACACTTAGTTAACACGGGTGTAACATACTGGACGTTTGATTCAGTAGTATAAAAGAGGATTGATCTTGTAATTTGTAGAAAATGTTTTACAGGAGGTGGTATGAGAAGTTAAGTATGAAAGCCTGACGAGTTAGGACTTAAGAAACCAGAACAAAAAAGGAGAAAATATGAAAACAAAAATTTTGCTGATCTTGCTTTTATTAGTAACAATACAATTAAACCAATCCCGGGCACAGGCCCCGGATGACAGCGCAAAAATTGCTCTTCAGGAATTGAAAGACCGGTTAGATGGGGTTTCTGAGAATATGGCAACTTTAAATAGCGATGTTGCTATCCTGAAATGGGTAAAAATATCCGGCTACATTCAAGCGCGGTATGAGTATAATGACAGTTCCCAAAATGGAGTTGCAGGCGGGTATGATGTCACTAAAAACCTAAATGCCAATAACTTCTATATTCGAAGAGGAAGGTTAAAGTTCACGGTTCAACCTGGTACTACAAGTAAGTATGTTATCTATTTTGATGCTTCTAAGAATACCGTTTCATTGAAAGAAGCTTATGTTGAGCTTTACAAGAGTATCGGAAAACATAATCTCGCGCTAACTTTTGGACAATTCAACTGGCCCTTTGGATATGAGATAGAATATTCTTCTTCCAAAAGAGACTTTCCGGAAAGAAGTTTAGCAGAAAACAGCCTCTTCAAAGGGGAAAGAGACCGGGGGGTGAATCTAACTTGGGCTCTTCCGAAATATCTCCAGTTCAACTTAGGTCTTTTCCAGGGTTACGGGATAGAGGATAAAAACTTCACCTGGTTTGACCCTACCAAAGCGAAAGATGTTATCGCTCGGGCAAAGATGAAATTAGGGATGGTCGATTTAGGAGTTTCTGGTTATTGGGGTAAAACTTATATCCCCGGAAGTGCCACCGTATCCGGGATAACTACCTGGTATGATGCAGATAGAGATTCAATCGTGGATCCAAACGAGATTAAAACCACTGCTCCAAAAGTCGCAGTCCCTGCAGTGGAAAAAGACAAAATCAGGTATGGTGCTGATGCTCAGGTTTATCTTGATTTCCTGCCAATTGGCGGAACCGGAATCAGGGGAGAGCTTTACCTGGCTCAGGACTATAATAAAAATGCGAAGGATTCTTTAGCTGATGAAATGGGCTGGCATCTCTGGTTATCCCAGAATTTAACCACTAAATTTGGAGCTGCAGCTAGATATGATTACTGGGATCCGAATACTGCTGAGAACGCAAAGAACGATGCTACTGGCACTTTATCCTTAGCCCTGCATTATTTCTGGGATTCTTATGTAAGAGTAACAGCTGCTTATGATATACCTCATAAGCTAAAAGACAATTCGGTTTTTTCAAAATATGAAGGAGATATAAAGGATAACAGATTTACCTTGCAATTTCAGTTTATGTTTTAAATATTAAACACTAAGGAGGAGAAATGAAAAAATTATCAACCAATAAAATCAGCACGATTTTTTTAGCAATTTCAGTGTTATTTATTACTTACTTTTCAGCCTTTGCTGGCAAAACCATTACCATAAAAGGCTCTGATACTATGCTCATTTTGGGACAGAGATGGGCAGAAGTTTATATGAACCAGAATCCAGGGACAACCATTCAGGTAACTGGTGGAGGCTCCGGTGTAGGAATTGCCGCTTTAATCAATGGCTCAACCGATATCTGCGAAGCTTCCCGGTCTATCAAATCCTCAGAAATAGATAAACTGAAAGAGAGATTTAATACTACGGGAGTAGAAATATCCGTAGCAAGAGATGGGCTGTCAATTTATCTAAACGAAGAAAATAAAGTCTCTGAACTGACCCTAGACCAGCTCAAAGGGATTTACAGTGGAAAAATCACTAACTGGAAGGAGTTAGGAGGAGAGGACGCCAAGATATTACTTTACGGAAGAGAAAATAGTTCCGGCACTTATGTCTATTTCAAGGAAAATGTCCTGATGGGTGCTGACTTTGCCCCTCAAACTCAGACCCTTCCAGGGACAGGAGCGATTGTGAATGCAATATCAAAGGATAGATATGGAATCGGCTACGGTGGTGCCGCCTATGCCAAAGGTGTAAAGTACTGCAAAGTTAAAAAGGATGCCCAGACACCAGGTTATGAACCAACCTTAGAAAATGTGAAAAACGGTAACTACCCTATTTCGCGATATCTCTACTGGTATCTGAGAAATAAACCCACAGGTGAAATAAAGAAACTGGTTGATTTCGTTCTGTCCGAACAGGGACAGCAGATTGTGAGCAAGGTTGGCTACTTCCCGGTGAAGTGAACTTTCATGTAGGGGCGTTCAATCGAACGCCCCTACAATCTAATTTCCATAAATGGAAAACTTGAAGACTATTGAAAAGAAACGCCAATCGGAATTTGTCATTTCTAAGAAAAGATTCCGCTTGTCGGAATTCGTTATTGAAAAGGTAATTTTCCTTTCCTCTTTTTTTGCCATCTTGGGTGTTATTCTAATCTTCGTTTTTATTTTTCGTGAAGCTCTGCCTGTGTTCACCAGTCCTGAGGTTAAAAAAGAGGCGAGTTTGAAGCTTTTCTTTTCTACTGTAACCTGGCAGCCGATTTCAGATAACCCTCGATATGGTTTGATTGCCATAATATTTGGAACTTTCAAAGTTGTGGTGGTTGCCCTCTTTTTTGCAATTCCTATTTCTGCGGGAGCGGCTATGTATACTTCTGAATTTGCACCTCTCAAATTGAAAGAATTTATCAAGCCGATTGTTGAGATTTTGGCTGGAATACCTTCTGTGGTCTTGGGTTTTTTCGCTCTGATGGTTATGGCTTCGTTTTTTCACAGCATCTTTCATTCAACTATGCGCTTAAACGCTTTTAATGCCGGGATGGCATTAAGCTTTGCTATCCTCCCGGTTATCTATTCCATAGCTGAGGATGCTTTGAACTCTGTGCCCCGGAGTTTAAAAGAAGCCTCTCTGGCCTTAGGAGCCAATCGCTGGCAGACTGCCTTTCGAGTTTCTCTTTCAGTGGCAATGCCCGGTGTACTGGCAGGTATCATCTTAGGGTTAGGCAGGGCGGTTGGGGAAACAATGATAGTTTTAATGGCTTCTGGAAATGCCTCTATGCTCTCTGCCAATATTTTTGATTCGGTTCGCACGATGTCTGCCACCATCGCCGCAGAATTAGGAGAGGTGGTACACGGCAGTGCACATTACAATGTTTTATTTTTCATCGGTGCCTCCCTTTTTATCTTCACTTTGATTATCAATTCCTTGGCCCAGCTGGTTGTGGGAAGGTTACAAAGGAAATTAGCAGGGAAGATTTAAATGAAACTCAGGATTAACTTATTCGGTTCTTTCTTTACCGGTCTAACCTTACTTGCGACCCTGATTATCTTTGCCATCTTGTTTGTGATTATCGGGAATATAGTTCTGCAGGGACATAAGATCATAAGCTGGGAGTTTATCACCAAAGCTCCTCGGGAGGGAATGACCGCAGGCGGGATTTTCCCGGCAATTTTCGGGACTGTGGCTTTAGTTATTTTAATGATAATAGCTGTACTCCCGGTTGGGGTTATGACTGCAATCTATTTACACGAATACGCAAAACCTGAATCTGCCCTGACAAAAACAATCCGTTTTGCCGTGAATAATTTAGCTGGCGTGCCCTCGATCGTCTTCGGACTGTTTGGATTAGGGTTTTTTATCCAGTTTGTCGGGTCAGGAATGGATAACTTTTTCGGTCTGGAAGTGGTCTGGGGACAGCCCTGCCTTATGTGGGCGGCTTTAACCTTAGCCTTTTTGAACCTTCCGGTAGTCGTGGTTGCTTCAGAGGAAGCCCTAAGAGCAGTTCCCAAGGACATCCGGGAGGCATCTTTTGCCTTAGGCGCAACCAAGTTGCAAACTATTCGCAGGGTCGTCCTTCCTCAGGCACTTCCCGGAGTTTTAACCGGTGCTATCCTTTCCATCAGTCGAGGGGCTGGAGAAGTTGCTCCTATAATGTTCACCGGTGCAGCGTACTTTTTACCCTACCTGCCGCATAAGCCAACAGACCAGTTTATGGAATTGGGTTATCATGTTTATGTGATGGCGACCCAATCTCCTGATGTGGAAGCCACCAAGCCGATCCTTTACGGAACTGTGCTGGTTCTTTTAATTTTAACTTTACTTTTGAATTTCATTGCTATATTTATCAGGTCTAAGGTAAGAAGACAGATAAGACATAGTGTTTAAATATGAACGAAGAGATCATAATGGAAGAAGAAACAGAAGCCAAAATCGAACCTAAAACTCCTGAGATATCAGGAAAGAAAATAGAGAGCTTTACTCCCAAAATCTTAGTTGAGAAACTGAATTTCTACTATGGCAGAACTCAGGCTTTGAAAGATATCTCCATCGGTATTCAGGAGAATCAGATCACCGCCTTTATCGGTCCTTCTGGTTGCGGGAAGTCAACCTTCTTGAGATGCTTGAACCGGATGAACGATTTAATTCCGGGAGCCAGGAGCTCAGGTAAGGTTTTTCTGGATGGAGTAGATATCTACTCCAAGGGCATCGAGCTCTCAGAATTGAGAAGAAAAGTAGGGATGGTTTTTCAGAAATCAAATCCTTTTCCCAAATCTATTTTCGAGAACGTAGCTTATGGTTTGAAAATTCAGGGGATTGGTGACCAGAACATCCTGGAGGAAACTGTAGAGAGGACTTTGAAAGATGCGGCTTTATGGGATGAGGTCAAAGATAAATTAGACCAGTCTGCCTTGAAGCTTTCTGGTGGCCAGCAGCAGAGGGTCTGCATTGCCCGGGCTTTGGCTGTTCAGCCAGAGGTTCTTTTAATGGATGAGCCTGCTTCAGCTTTAGATCCGATTTCTACGGCTAAGATTGAGGAATTAATTCAGGATTTGAAAAAGAATTACACTATCGTAATCGTAACCCATAATATGCAGCAGGCTGCTCGGATTTCGGATTACACCGGTTTTTTCTTCCTGGGAGAGCTGGTGGAGTTTGACCAGACCTCTAAGATATTCACCAATCCCAGAGATAAAAAGACCGAGGATTATGTGACCGGGCGATTTGGATAATAATTTGAAAGGTAGAAGAAGATGACGATTCACAAACATTTCGATGAGGAGTTAAATCTCCTAAAAGAAAAATTGCTATCTATGGCCAGCTTGGCTGAAACGATGATCTACAAAGCGGTTAAATCCCTGGTGGAAAGAGATAAGTCTCTGTTCGAAGTGGTCAATCAAGACGAGAAAAAGGTTAACTATCTGCAAATAGAGATCGATGATCTCTGCCTGAAGCTCTTGGCTCTGAAACAGCCGATGGCAACGGACTTGAGGTTTATCACCTCGGCTATGAAGATCAACAGCGAGTTGGAAAGGATTGGGGATTTAGCAGTAAATATCATCCAGCGGGCTGAAGTCCTGATAAAGCAGCCTCAGCTCAAGCCCTTGATCGACATACCTCGAATGGCGGAGTTGACGCAAAAGATGGTTAAAGATAGTTTAGATGCTTTCATTAAACGAGATGTAGACTTAGCCCGTTCGATTTTAACCCGGGATGATGAGATCGACGGATTAAAAGACCAAATTTTCCGTGAGCTTCTGACCTTTATGCTCAGCGACCAATCCACCATACCCAGGGCTTTAGAATTAATCTTAGTCTCCAGACACTTAGAGAGGATAGGAGACCACGCCACTAATATTGCAGAAGATGTTATCTATTTGGTGCAGGGGAAAGATATCAGACATCACATCGAAGAAGAAATGGGATGATACCAAAACTTTAAAGGAATCTAACTCAGGTCCTCTTTCGCTTCAAAAACCAGCCTTTCTGCTTCTTTTTGATTTGTAGCTTCAGCCATCACCCGGATAATTGGTTCGGTATTCGATTTGCGGATATTAATCCAAGAGTTTTCAAGCAACACCTTGACACCATCTAAATAATCTATATTATTCTTGCTGAATTTCGTTAAATATTTTTTAAGTTTATCTTCGAAATTATCCGAAAGTTTTATTTTGCCTTTTTGTATGAAATATTGAGGCAAGCTCTGCTTTAACTGGCTTATCTTTTTGCCGGATTCAGTTAAATATTGCAGGACCAGAGCCATACCCACCTGCGCATCTCTGCCATAAAGATTTTCCGGCAGAATTACTCCCCCATTCCCTTCTCCTCCAATTACCCCTTTAATCCTTTTTAAGAGTGAGACTACATATATTTCACCCACTTTACTGCGGAAAACTTTTACTCCATATTTTTTAGCAATATCTTCAATAACCATAGAAGTGGAATTATTCACTGCCACATCTGAAAGGTTTTTACTCAAAACAAAATCCACACATAAAGCCAGGGTATATTCCTCACCTAAAGGAATCCATTCCTCTGAGACTATAGCTAATCTATCCGCATCCGGATCTAAAGCAAATCCCAAATCTGCCTTAGTCTCTTTCACTTTTTTACAGAGCAGAGCCAAATTCTCCGGCACAGGTTCTGGTGAATGAACGAACTCTCTACTTAGACCACAATTTAACTCAATCACCTGACACCCTAATTTTTTGAGAAGCAAAGGAGCAATCCTTGCTCCGGCTCCATTATTACAATCAAGCACAACTTTGAACCTTTTCTTCTTAATCTTATACTTATCTATAAATGAAAGATTCAAAATTCTCTGGATATGTTTCTCAATCCAGTTATCTACATGAACTTTTCCTAACTTGTCCCAATCTGAATAACTTATTTTCTTCTCAGCTAAAGAAAAAAACCTTTTACCCTCTTTTTCATCTAAAAAAATCCCTTTTGCATTGAAAAATTTTAACCCATTCCATTCAACAGGATTATGGCTGGCAGTAATCATTATCCCACCTTTTGCCTTCAGATCTTTAACTGCCATCCCCACAGTCGGAGTAGGACAGATTCCTAAATCGATAACCTCACAGCCAGCAGAAGTTAATCCGTTTAATGCAATTTTATGAAAAATCTTCCCGGATTTACGCGTATCCCTGCCCAGTACAATCCTTCCTCCGTTGCAATAGTTCCCAAAGATAGAAGAATATTTCAAGACCACATCCGGGGTAAGAGTCTTACCAACTATCCCTCTAATCCCGGAGATACTTTTTAGAAGCTTATCTTTCATTTTATTAATCCCTTAGATACTTATGGACTTAATCTTAGCTTAACTTATATGAAAAAAAAGGTGTTTTTCTGAATCCAATTGAACTCCACTTTTTTCCTTCAACGAACTCCATATCCTTCAAAAATCCAGAGATTGGTGATTCAAAGCCAATTTCTACTTCCAGAACCTCACAGAAATAAAGAACATACTTATCTCGTTTGACTTTACATTCATTAAAGGTATGAGTTTTAAGACTTTTATCTTTGGAATGCATCTTACAAAATTTCAAGCCTTCTAAATGAAGATGACTTCTAACAATAGGGAATTCGTACTTATAAAAGATCAATAATACTCGATGAGATTTTATTTTTGATGGATCCTCTAAGAATTCCCTTTCAAAAATAATATCCAGTGTTCCTTTTTCTGAATCATATTTGATATCATCCTCATCACAAGCAGCATCGTGAAGAACGTCAAAGGCTTTTAACAAAGTGTCTTCAGAGTTTATATTGATCTCAAAAAAGCTCATAATATTTATTTGCTGTTGTCAGATGCCACTCAGTGCTTGCCAGGTCCCCTGACCTGGCAAGTCAAAGCTCAGAAATTTAACCACACTGTTTTTTCCGTCGGGTCAGGGGACCCGACGACCACTTGAAATCTCCCTTGATTCTGTTTCTCCTATTACCGCCAGCATCAGGTCACCCATATAATATGATTGTAACTTAAAACCATACTTCTTGAATATTCCCTCGATATCGGATTTATCGAAATATCTCTTATATATTATAAATATACGACCGTTATTCAAGACCCGTTCCTGTATACTTTCTTTTTTACGATATTCTTGCCGTTTACTGCTCCACGCAGAGTCGATAAACATTAACTGTCCCTTGGGTTTGAGAATCTTTTTAAGTTTTATAAAAAATGACTCCTCTTGTTCCATAGTCAGATGGCTTATAAGGAATCCTACTAAGGCACTCTCAAATAAGCAGTTTTCAAAGCCAATTTCAAAAAAGTCTCCTTGAACAAAATGACACTTGCTTTTTACTCCCAGTTCATCAACTCTTCTTTTACATTCTGAAAGCATCTTTTCAGATTGATCGATTAATGTTATTTGTGAACAATTTCGCGCATAATAGGGTAACCAGAATCCAGCCCCGCATCCTATATCGATTAAATGTCCCCTTCCAAAGGATGACACAATTTCACCAATTCTTTTCACATCTTTTTTATAAGCAATAGGATCAGGAATTGCAGGACCCTTCCCCAGATAGATTTCATCATATTCTCGTGCTCTCTCATCGTAATATGACACCATTTCCTGCTTGAGTATATTATCCATATCTTAAGTTTCTTTCAGTTAAGTTTTTCGTCCTGTGGACGACCACATGAGAAACCTTTCTGTTATCCTCAAAAACTTTTTAGATCCTCTCTCAGACCGGTTCCAACATAAGAATAAACATACTCGACCAGAGAGCAAAGTACCTTTTGCACTATCTCATCCGGGATACCATCATAATGCAAAGATTTCTTTCTCAGGTCACACTGGTCATTCACATAATCAACTACTATTAGCTTATAATTTTCAGTAAGGGCTATTTCTGTGGAGAAAAGGTCTAATCCACAAACCTGGGAAATCTTTTTAGTTAATTCATCTACACCTTTATAAACCTTTTCACCAATCTGTGCAGTGATGAGTATTTCAGAAAGCTTAGTCAGATCATCCCAGAAACAGGGAAATACTTCTCCACAAGAATAGAAGACCCGGAACCAGCACCTTTTTCCTGAGATATTTACCGGGTCGATCTTTTGCTGAATCAGATATTTATCGTCCCAGAACTCCTCCCGGGCTTTTCTGATATCCTCAACCCCTTTAGCATCCATAACCACCCCTTCACCGCTTCCACCACGAGCTGGTTTCAATACAAAAGGGATTCCAACTTTCTCCAAATTTTCAATTCTTAAATCCGGCTCCTCTTCATAAGGGGAAAGGATAATGGTATAGGGGACATCTATCCCGCTAGATAGAAACTCCAGGTGCATAGTGGCTTTATCTGAAGACCATAAGGCTTTGTCAAAATCGTTCAGCATCTTTATCCCGGAAGTCTTGATAAATTGAACCAGTCTCTCAAATTCTTCGTTCTGGTCTGAAGCCCGATCTAAAAAATACTTAAACTTGAGCTGGTCATCCTTTAGCTTATTTAAAGTCTCCTCTAAATTGTAGGGCGCTATCTGATAGATGGTAAGCCCTTTCTGGTGAATATAGTTCTCTAACTCGAACACCATCTCTCGGTCATATTCCCAGCACCACGCAATCCCTAAATCGAACTCTTCCATTTAACTTTTCTCCTTCCCTGTAGTTGCCCAATTCATTGGGCTTATTCTATGTAGTTGCTCAATTTATTGGCCATCTTTTTGTTCGATGAATCGAGGAACTACAATCTCCTTTTAAATTAAATCGGCAGATAAAAAAAGTTTCGTTTATATTTTTTAAAGCTTTAAACTAAGTTTAAAGCTTAACTTATCTGAATCCGGATAAATTTCAAACCCGATCCTCTCCATCTCCTTATCGAAATCGTAAAGATGGGCATCCACATAGGCATCGAACATACTGACAAAAATTGTAGCTATGGTCGACCAGAGATAAAGATTTTTTCTATCCTGATAAAATTTATACTGCTCATACTCCCAGGATTTATCCGGATGGTCCTGGGACATAGAATCAAAAAGCTTTTTGTGATCATCCATCCTTTCCCATTCGATAATCATCAAAGTCAAAAAGGTGGTCTCCACTCCAAAGGCAAGTCCGGCTTTAATATATTTCTTGTTATAAAACTGTCCCCAGCCCGGGAAAGCCACCGACCTTAAAAGTGCTCCCATAGGGGATTTACTCTTAAATACCGTAACCTGAGCTGAATCGGTCTGAGCTATTTCGGGTAACACCTTCTTCTCTTGAGCATAAGAGAATCTGGCAAATATAAATATGAGCAAAAATATAAAAAATATTTTCCCCGGAAATCTCATATCTCACTCCAATTCTAATATAATATATATAGTCAATTAAAAAGACAAGAAATTTCTCGAAAATCTGTCTCGTGTTTGTCATTGCGGGAATAATGCTCAAAAGGTATTGGTTTTTTATAGTCGGCAGAGAGATGAATACCGTCTAAAAAAGAGCCAAGGGTGAAGCAATCTGTTTGCTCTATGGGATTGCTTCGTCGTCCGCCTCTGGCGTGACTCCTCGCAATGACATAATAATTCACTTTCTAATTATAAAATTCTAAGTTATATTTTATTAAAGGTTTTAAAAATGAACAAAAATAAATTTATCCAGGCTCTTTTTGAAAACCTAGGAGGGAAATTCTCCATTTCTCTGGGTATCGACCTGAAAGGTTCAGAGCCAGATGAGGTTTTCAAATGGTTTTTAGCCTCCCTCCTTTTCGGGGCAAGGATCTCAGAGAAAATCGCTGTTAATACCTATCAAGAGTTTGAAAAAAGGAAAGTTTTATCTCCAGATGCTATTTTAAAAACCGGCTGGGATGGTTTGGTCCAGATTTTAGATTCTGGCGGATATGTGCGTTATGATTTCAAGACCGCCACCAAGCTTTTGCAGACTATGCAGGATTTAAAGGAAAAGTACAATGGTGATTTGAACCAGCTTCATAAAGAATCAAAAGGCACCGGAGATTTAGAGATAAATTTACAAAGTTTAGGTAAAGGGATAGGAGAGGTTACCACCAATATCTTCTTAAGGGAGCTAAGAGATATCTGGAAAAAAGCAGAGCCTTATCCATCTGATTTAGTCATCTTGGCTTGCAGGAAGTCAGGTCTGATACCATCTGGTATAAGCTCAAAAGAAAAGATTTTAACAGAGCTTAAATCGCTCTGGCAGAAAAATAAAATAAAAGGAAAAGATTTTGCTGACTTTGAAGCCACCCTTTTAAGGTTAGGAAAAGATTATTATCATAAGGGGAAAACCCCATCTTTTTAAGATGTAAGTCTTTTTGGAGTGTATCCTACGGATGCAATTGCGTAGGGGCACAGCATGCTGTGCCCCTCCTTTTACACAGGTTTTCCTATCAGGTTTAAGACCTGATAGGACTTTAGAAAACAAAAATAAATTGAAAAGATGTCTTGCTTTTTTACAGTTTAAAAATTGTTATCGTATATGAATAAGAATTAGTATTTTCCTTTTCTCGTTAATCTTTAATTTGAAAATCCCGAAGATAAAATTGAAACCTGAATAAAAACTTCAAAAAATGAGGTGCCCATGTCTAAGAAAGCTTTTTTATTATCACTGATTATTTTTTTATTCTCTCTTTTTAATTTAAGCTTTTCTCAACAGAAACCTACATCCCAACAGGAGCCGGTCTTTTCAATCCCTCCGAGTGAAGGTCACAGGATTTTAGCTGAAGGCAAAGCCAGAGCCTTAGCTAAAGTGCGTGAGGCTTATCGTCCTGAGGCTCTTGCCAACCAGTGGGAATTTGATGTGATCTACTATGGGCTGGATTTGAAAATCGATGTTCCCACAGAGATAATCTATGGCGCGGTTACAATGCTGGCAAAAAGCAAGATCTCAAGCCTGGATACTGTTGCTTTAGACCTGTATGATAATATGACCATTGACTCTATAAAGATGGGGATAGTCAATCTTTCCTATACTCATTCCACGGATCTTATCAATATCACCCTGAACAGAGCTTATACCTTAGATGAGAATTTTCTTTTAACTGTTTATTATCACGGACATCCAATTGAGGGTGGGTTTCAAGCTTTTGATTTCAGCTATCACGGGAGTCCGTCTGTGCCGATCATCTCCTCTTTGAGCGAGCCCTATTTTGCCCGAACTTGGTGGCCCTGTAAAGACCATCCCTCTGACAAAGCTGATTCTGCAGACATAATTGTAACTATCCCTTCTGACCTGATAGTTGCCTCTAATGGTATTCTAAGGGAAGTTATAGACAATGGCAACGGCAGCAAAACCTATAAATGGCATGAGAGTTATCCTATCACCACCTATCTTATCTCTGTTGCCATCAGCAACTATCAAATCTTCTCCCATTACTATCATTACTCCCCCACCGATTCAATGGAGGTGAGATATTTTGTCTATCCAGAGTACTATTCCCAGGCAGTTGCCAATTATGGAGTAACGGTTGGAGCGATCGAGTTTTACGCCCAGACTTTCGGGGAATATCCTTTCATCACGGAGAAGTATGGAATGGCACATTTCCCCTGGGGTGGGGCTATGGAGCACCAGACCTGCACTTCTATCCTTTATTCCTGGTATGACTCTTACGTTATAGTGCATGAGTTGTCTCACCAGTGGTGGGGGGATTATATCACCTGCGGGAGCTGGCACCATATCTGGCTAAATGAAGGTTTTGCCACCTATTGTGAGGCTTTGTATTATGAGCATCTCTATGGAACAAGTTACTACCACTCTTATATGAACAACTTGGAATATGCTGGTGGAGGAACTATCTATGTGCAGGATACCACTGATGTCTGGGAGATATTCAGTGGTTTGGTTTATGATAAAGGCGGCTGGGTCCTGCATATGTTAAGGCATGTAGTTGGAGACTCAGTCTTCTTTGAAATATTAAGATCATATTATGCAGACCCGAGATTTGCTAATAAGTCTGCTTTAACTGAGGATTTCCAGGAGGTATGTGAAACTGTGTCCGGAATGGATTTAGACTGGTTTTTCCAGGAGTGGATTTATGGAACCTATAGACCCAATTATCGGGTTTCCTGGATGTATGAGAACCTTGGTGGAACTTATCGGGTTTACCTGCATCTCGATCAGGTTCAGACCACTCCACCTCAAATCTTCACCATGCCGATAGATGTTACACTGTACACACTACAGAAAGAAACCACTTTTGTAGTTTTTAATAACCAAAGGAGCCAGGATTTCCAGTTTGATCTACCCGCCCAGCCTACCTCGTTGGTTTTGGATAAAGATAAATGGGTTTTAAAATATTCGAGCACTGTAAGTTATGGTTTTAATATCGTATCCACTACATTATCGGATGGGTTCAAACCTTATATTTATATTGATACTCTGATAGCTAAAGGCGGAACACCACCTTATCACTGGGAGATTTCAATCGGTGCGCTTCCAAACAGTTTAAACCTCGATTCTTTAACTGGTATAATTTCAGGAATAGCTCTGGACACTGGTAATTTCTCCTTCACTGTTTTAGTCAAAGATTCGAGCGCTCCTCAGAAAAGTGATACCCAGAATTTAACTTTAAGAGTTACTTCCGGGACACCATTTCTAAGAGGGGATGCTAATGGTGACTCAAAGGTATCAGTTGGGGATGTGGTCTATATAATCAACTATCTTTTTAAAGGAGGACCTGCACCTTCACCCTTGGACAAAGCCAATACTAACTATGATGGAACTATAAGCATCGCAGATATAGTCTATCTCATAAACTACCTTTTCAAAGGTGGACCCCCTCCCTGCTGAGCGAAGCGAAATCCCGCCTTTGGCGGGATGAGTTTGGAGTTGTTTGGCGTTTTAATGCAGAGGCGAATATGTTCTTCGACTTTGCTCCCTTCGGTCCGAGCCTCAGTGTCGAAGACAGGACTGTCTCTGAGTAAGGTCGAAAGGATCTTGGCGAACCGTGTATTCACCCAAAACATGGTGGAACAGGCATCTTGTCTGTTCTTGAGCATAATTTAAGCAGTCTTCCTATGTCGTGCCTGCCCGAAAAGAAAAAGGATAGGGGTACTACCCCTAATCCAGCCTAAAACCAAAGCTTTTATCTATATTCCCCATCCAGTCCCGCACCCTTTTCTATCTCTAAAGGTCTTTCAGTATTCAAACCCTTTTGAATCCACAGAGTGTCATCTCTGGCAAAACTCTTAGAATAAGTGTCTTTTCCACCTGTATCTAAAAAAAGACCTAAGCAGAGCATATAATCCCGGATTGTCCCTCTGGAAGTTATATTTGCTCTGCCTAAAGTGGTCTGAGCAGAAACATTATAAGTATCGTTACCAGACTTATCCCAGAAAATCCCTATCCCATTATCATTCCCCCCACCCAAACTCAAATTGGGAGCATCGTAGATATCATCACCGGATTCATCCACTAAAATCCCTAAGGTAAAATCATGCCCTGCTCCAATCGCCATATTCATACTTGCCTGGTAATGGTCATTCCCGCCTGCATCATATAAGACCCCACAGCCGAAATGAGCACCACTCCCCTGAACATACCAGATACCATTATATTTATCATTCCCTTTCTCATCCCACAGTATTCCTAAGGCATACCAGTAGGCACAACCCTGAGCAAAAAGCCCGGCATAATACAGGTCATCCCCATCCATATCCAATAAGATGCCAAACCCTCCTGCTAGAGAATGTCCCTCTAAGAAATCCGCCCTCCTGCCAAATCCTACCCCCTGAGCCATAGAGGTATTATGTTCTTTGGTCTGGGCTGAGGGGAACTCTATTAGAGAATCATTGGCTATATATTTATCATTCCCTTTTATATCTATTAAAATCCCGATCCCTTTGGTGAATCCGAAACCCTGTCCATCTAAAAAAGTATTATAGATATCATTACCATTCAAATCTGATAATATCCCGATGCCGAACTGACCTGACCCCTGAGAAGTGGTATAAGATTCATAGATCTCATCCCCTTCATAATCTGCCAAGACCCCAACTCCAAAACATCCTGCTCCCTGAGAAAGATTAACTGACAGATATTCGTCTTTACCTTTAAGGTCAATTAAAAATCCATATCCGAAAACTCCAGCCCCGAAAGATGGTTTAGTTTTATTAGTTGAAAGATATTTATCCTCACCCGATTTATCTATCAAAATCGAGACGGGATTTGAATAAGACCGGTTAGCCCCACCGCACTCGTAACTGTCATCCCCGCTCAAATCCAGGAGGATAAAATAGTCTCGCTCTGGAAAATTATCCTCGGTCCCATTAGAGACAACTATTCTGCCCAAGGGTGTATTATATGAAAAATTAAATTTACCATCTATGGAAAGTTTATTTAAACTGTCAGAGACATAATCAATTGCCCAAGCTAAATCCTCAGCTCCGGCATAAAGATATTTATAATCAACATAGTGTAGAAAATCGTAAAACTCAGGAGTAACTAAATCCTCATCTGAACTTAAAAGCTTTGTCGATTGTTCAAAAAGTTTCTCCAGGTCAAACTTCTTCTCAGCTTTGCTAAAAGCTAAATTTCTCCATTTCAGAGCATCGAGGGAGGCATAGACTAAAAGAGCCACATCCTGGGCAATCACCTCCGGGACATCTTGAGCCATCTTTTTCAATTCCTTTATTTCTCTGGAAGATGGTTTCTTGCCCATCGTGATAAAAAGCGAGTCGACCGACTCAAATAAACAATCTTTGCTTTTAATCTTCTTCAGATTTTCCTCTAAAGGGCTACTTATCAGACCACGACGCACCCCTTCATTTACCCTCAGGGATGCAAACCCGATAAGATTCTTTGAAGAATTTGCGTTCGTGGCTAAATAGTTTTTAAAAGCGAAAGTGTAATCAGGGATTTTGAAAAAATTCTGATGGTACAGGGTAAAAAGTGGTAACAAAAACTCATCCCCGCCGAAATTAGACATGTCATAATAATCAAACTTCAAAGTCTCCTTGGTTAATCCAACGGCTTTTAAAGCTTTTTCGAAAGGGTCTTCTTTCTCACCGGCTATACTCAGGGAAATCAAAGCAAAAATCACAAAGAAGAGGCAAACTATTTTTTTCATATCTACCTCCAGTATATGGAAAACTATTCTGAAACAAAATAACCTCTATTATGGTTTATGTCAAATTCAATTATATCTTGATGTAGGGACAGAACAGTGTTCTGTCCTTATAATCTAAGATCGAATTACATTTTTAGATGTAATCGCAATATAATAATGTCCTGTTTTAGCAAAGTAGAAATGTCCTATT
>CAZMZF010000030.1:0-24202 GCA_964570765.1 uncultured Ignavibacteria bacterium | reverse complement strand
AAAAGCCTTGACAGAAGATGGTGCTACTTTTTACGGACATGAGAAAAAAGGGGCAAGGGTGACAAAACATATTCTTCAAAGATTAAGATATTCCAATGAGGTCATCTCCACTGTTACCCTGTTAGTGGATAAGCATATGTTCGCGAGGGGGGTAACGGATAAAGGGTTGAGAAGACTGATTCGCAAAGTCACACCTGAACATATCTTTGAGCTATTAGAGGTTAGAAGGGCTGATATTGTCGCTCAGGGAAAGGGTGCAGATGGAAAAGATGTGGATGAATTTGAAAAATGGATTAAAGAGGAGTTGGAGAGAAAACCGCCTTTCAGTGTAAAGGATTTGAAGATAAACGGGGATATGATTATGGAGAAATTTGGACTTCCACCCGGACCTCCTATAGGTAAGGTTTTGAACCACCTTCTGGAAAAAGTATTAGACGAGCCGGAGTTTAATCAGGAAGATTTGCTTTTAAAAGAAGCGGGGGAGTTTTTGAGGAGGCATAAGCTTTTGTAGTATTGACTTGACTATTGACTACAAAATGTATATAATTGACTACAAAATGTATACAGGAGAAATTTGTGATAGATAAGCTTTTTTCTTCAAAGACACGGGTTGAGATTTTGAAATTGTTTTTGTTTAATCCTGATGATAGTTTCTATCAAAGACAAATTTCTGTGCTTTCCCATCAACCCATAAGGGGTGTTCAAAGAGAGGTTGAAAAACTCCAATATCTTGGACTGATTGAAAAATCTATTAAAGGAAATCGCATCTACTACCAAGTAAATAAAAAATGCCCCATTTTGGGAGAGCTAAAAGCAATTTTCTTTAAAAGCGAAGGTATCGCAGATATCTTGAAAGAGGGTCTTAAAAATACAGATGATATTAAAATTGCTTTCATCTATGGCTCTTATGCAAAGGGCAAAGAAAATCTATTGAGTGATATTGACTTAATGGTTATTGGAAATATCACCTCTAAAGAACTCTCAGGTATTCTTAGTAAGCCAAAAAGGGATTTAGGTAGAATAATTAATTATGCAATATTTAATCCCCAGGAAATCAAAGAAAGAATAAAACAGAAGGACCATTTTTTGAATTCTGTTCTGAATGATAAGAAAATATTTATCGTTGGAAATGAGGATGAACTTAAAACAATTATTAAATCAGGGTAGATTAAGACTTCATAAAACATCTAAAGAGGAAATACGCAACTTGTTGAAAGTTGCGAAAAGAGACATAGATGATTCGCAAGTAAAAGGGCTTTCATCAGATAGAAAATTTGCAACTGCCTATAACGCAGTCTTGCAGTTGGCTACAATTCTAATCTATTGTAAGGGATATAAACCTTATGGTATAGGACACCATTTCACAGTGTTTCAGTCAATTAAGGAAATCCTGGGCAGAGAGTATTACGGACTGTCTGATTATTTTGACTCTTGCAGGGCAAAAAGAAACATAACCGACTACGATTATGCTGGCGGAATTTCGGATACGGAAGCAGAGGAATTGATTAAAGAAGCAAAGGACTTTCTGAAAGTAGTTCTTAAATGGGTAAAAACAAATTATCCAAACCTATTAGCTGGCCATAATATTAGTTCGTGATCTTCTCATCCGGGAAGATTCTACATAAATATTTTTTCTTATTGCGGGACGATAAGCTCCTAAAAGAAGCAGAGGAGTTTTAGAGGAAACATAAGCTTCTAAAAGAACAAAGTGATTGACACATGTTGAAGGTAACGCCACATGCTGATAAGTGATTAAAAATAGATTTGACTGAGACAGATACGAAGAAAGAATATGTTGGGAAAATAAAAATATACGCAGATGAGAATATTAGGTATGGGATTGTACTAGTTCTTAGATTACAAGGAGTAAATATAAAGCATGCAAGTGAAGTAAATCTTACTAATAAACCCGATGAAGATCATTTTCAATATGTTAAGAAAACAAATAGATGGTTATTAACAACAGACAAACACTTCTTGAATTATAAAATATTCCCACTTGAGCAGATAAAAGGAATCGTGATAGTACCAGATACTGGTGATGATTTTATCGCTGGGAGAATTATGGCTTGGTTAAAATATGAATTAGTGCCAAGTGGGAAGGGCATAGATAACTGCAAGGTTGAGTTAAAAAAGAATAGTGTTGTGTTTCATTTTAGGAGAGATGGCAAAATACATTCGCAAAAAATCAACTTGAATTGAGATTGTAGTTGATCAATTTATTTGATATTATGTTCTTGTAGAGACGCATTCAATGCGTCTCTACTTTTTTGGCAAATTTCATTTGCAATTTTGAGATAAATTTTTTATAATGGTTTGAACTTTTCGATGATCTTTGTGAAAAAAATAACTTATCAAAGGAGTGATAGATGAAAATACACGAATATCAGGCTAAGGAAATCTTCCTTAAATATGGTATCCCGGTTCCGCCGGGGGAGATGGCGACAACGCCGGAGCAAGCAAAGGAGATTGCTCAAAAGATTGGTAAGCCGGTGATGATTAAGTCTCAGGTTCACGTTGGTGGCAGGGGGAAGGCGGGCGGGATAAAATCTGCGGAGAATCCGGATGAGGCTTATGAGAAAGCTAAAAATATCTTAGGGATGGATATCAAAGGATTGAAGGTCAAAAAGATTTTAGTCACTGAGAGTAAAAATATCGCTTCAGAAGCTTATATTGGCGTGATTGTGGATCGCAGGACTAAGATGCCGGTTATTATGGTCTCCCCTGCAGGTGGTATCGATATCGAAGAGGTGGCTAAGAAGACCCCGGAAAAGATTTTCAAGTTAGAAGTAGATCCTCTTTTGGGTTTGCAAGCTTATCAGGCGAGGAATTTAGCTTTTAAGCTCTATTCTGATCCAAAGACCTGTAATCAGACTGTTCCGGTGATAATGAGGTTATATTGGGCTTTTTGGGACGAGGATTGCTCTTTAGCTGAGATAAATCCATTTATCACCACACCTGAAGGTGAGGTCTGGGCTTTGGATGCCAAGATAAATATAGATGATAACGGTCTGGAAAGACATCCGGAAATTGAAGCTATGAGGGATTTAGATTCAGAAGAACCAGGCGAAAATGAAGCCAGGCAGATGGGTTTGTCATTTGTTAAACTGGATGGGAATATCGGATGTGTGGTCAATGGGGCTGGACTGGCTATGGCTACGATGGACTTAGTAAAATATTTCGGGGCTGAGCCAGCAAATTTTCTTGATATTGGTGGAAGCTCCAGTCCGGATAAAGTTGTAACTGCAATGAGGATTATTACCAGAGACCCAAATGTAAAAGCGATCCTTTTCAATATCTTCGGAGGGATTACGCGCTGTGATGATGTGGCAACCGGGATTGTGGCTGCACTTAAAGAATTCAAGCCCAGGGTTCCGATTGTGGTTAGATTGACCGGCACGAATGAGGATAAAGCCAGAAAGATATTGGAAGAGGTGAACTTACCTGCTACTTCTTCTATGGAAGAGGTGGTTAAAAGAGCGATTGAGAAAAGTAAAGTTACTCAATTAAAGATGTTTGAAAAATAATTTGTAGGGGCGTATTGCTATACACCCTTAAATCTCGCGTAGCGGAGGTTTTAAACCTCCGCCGAGCCCTGAAGGCTCGGCTACGCGTCTATGGAAAATTTAGTTAAAAAAGCGATTGGTAAAAGCAAGGTTACTCAATTGCAGATGTATAATAAATAAAAATTATATGGAGTGCATCCACCAAAGGCGGGATGCACTCCAGGTGGAAGGAGGATAAATTGAGCATATTAGTGGATAAAAATACCAGAGTGGTGGTTCAGGGGATAACTGGTAGGGATGGGGCTTTTCATACCAAGCAGATGTTGGCTTACGGCACAAAAATCGTTGCCGGGGTTACTCCTGGTAAAAGAGGGGAGAAAGTAAAAGGTGTCCCGGTTTTCAATTCAGTAAAAGAGGCAGTTGAAAAGACTAAAGCCAATACATCGGTAATTTATGTTCCTTCTAAATTTGCAGCAGATGCTATATATGAAGCGGCAGATGCGGGAATTAAATTAGTGGTCTGCATTGCTGAAGGGATACCTACAACTGAGATGCTGAAGATATATCATTATTTAAAAAATACCAATACACGGTTGGTTGGACCTAATAGTCCGGGTGTTATCACTCCAGGCGTGGCAAAGGTCGGGATAATGCCAGGGCAGATTCATAAAAAAGGGAAGATCGGAGTTGTATCTCGCAGTGGCACTTTGACTTATGAAGTTGCATATCTTCTTACTTTAAATGGACTGGGTCAATCGACAAGTTTAGGGATTGGTGGAGACCCGATCATCGGGACTAACTTTATAGATGTCTTAGAATTATTTCAGAAAGACCCGCAGACAGAAGGGATTGTCTTAATTGGTGAAATCGGCGGGACAGATGAAGAGGAGGCGGCACTATTTATAAAGAAAAATGTGACCAAACCAGTAGTAGCCTTTATAGCTGGCAGAACTGCGCCTCCGGGTAAAAGGATGGGGCATGCAGGGGCGATAATCTCAGGCGGAAGTGGGACCGCGGCTGAAAAAATAACTGCATTCAATAAAGTCGGGATAAAAGTAGCTGAAAGCCCGGCTGAGGTAGCGTTGTTAATGAAAAAGGAATTGGAAAAAAGAAAGGGTAAACCAAAGGGTAAAAAGGTAGTTTCCAAGGGGAAGAAAGTAGTTAAAAAGGTTAAAGGAAAAAGAAAGAAGAAAAAATAAGAGTTTTGTAGGGGAACCCCTTCCTTCGACTCTGCTCAGGACGGTGAGCTTGCCGAACTGTGTGGGCTCCCGACGGGAGGGGACCCCGTGAAAACGGGATTTCGCAGAGCTCAACGGACCCCTCCTCTACAAAAAACAAATTGTGAAAAATAAACTTCCTAAAAGAAAATCTGCTAGGCTTAAGGACTATGATTATGCTAAATCCAATGTTGTTTTCTTTTTGACTGTTTGTGCTCAATTTAATCGGAAGGTATTTGAAAATCCTGATTTTAATTTCCAATGTATTAATTTTATAAAAGAGGAGAGAAACCGTTTATGTCATGCGGTTTATGTCTTTTGTTTAATGCCAGAGCATTTACATCTTTTATCCAGCCCTTTAGAGTCAGATATTCCTGTGACACAATATATGAATGGGTAAATTGGTAAAATAACTCGTTTATCCTGGAGTTATGGATACTCTGGCAAATTAATGCAAAGAAGCTTTTATGACCACTTAATACGAAAAGAAGAAGACCTAAGGCAGATAGCCGAATATATCTTGAATAATCCAGTAAGGAAAGGTTTAGTTCAAAGATGTGAAGATTACCCTTATTGTGGTTTAATTGACCCATTACCAATTTGATTTTATTTAAAGATGATTTTTGTTGGAAGGTTTTTGTAGGGGAGTCCTTTGCGGACTCCCATGGGACGGGAGGGGATAAGCCCCTCCCCTACGTTTTATCCGTCATCCGTCATTGTTTTTCTTATTTCTCCTGTTACACCAAAATGATAATGTCCTAATTAACCAAAGTAGAAATGTCCTAAGACATAGCTATAATTTTCTCTTAAAAAACAGGGAGGATTATGGTCGACTTTGACCTTGAGGCAGAGAAGGACATTATCAGGATGAGCATAAGAGAGGTTAAGCGGTTAAAGGTAATCCAGGAGGCAATAGAGAGGCACATAACCCAGAGGGTAGTCGAAGTTGACCTTGAGGCTGCCTTCCTGATAGGGCTTTCAGAGAGACAGACAAGAAGGCTGGTTAGGGCAGTGCGTGAAAAGGGCGAAAGAGGAGTGGTTCACAGGTTGCGAGGTTGTTTTTCAAACAGGAGGATACCGGCTGAGGTTAAAGCCAAGGTATTAATGTTCTACAGAAGCAGGTATAGTGGTTTTGGTCCAACCCTTGCATCTGAGAAGCTGGGTGAGCTTGACGGCATTAAGTTAAGCGATGAGACCCTGAGGAAATGGCTTATGGAGGCGGGTTTATGGCAGAGGAGATGTAAAAGATCGTCTCACAGGCAGTGGAGACAAAGGAAGGAATGTTTTGGAGAGATGGTTCAGATGGATGGCTCTTATCATGACTGGCTTGAGGGCAGGGGTCCGGAACTGGTACTTATGGGCTATATCGACGATGCCACGAATACCGTCTATGGCAGGTTTTACGAGTATGAAGGGACGGTTCCCGCGATGGACAGTTTTAAGCGTTATGTGAGGAGATATGGGCTTCCACTAAGTATTTATCTGGACAGGCACAGCACTTATCTCAAGACACAGAATACGTGCAAGTCAACTAAGAAACTTACAGAGTGGGAGGAGTTTGAAAAGATAGAGCCTTTGAGCCAGTTTGAGAGGGTAATAAATGAGCTGGGAGTGGAGGTAATCCATGCTTATTCGCCTCAGGCAAAAGGTAGAGTGGAGAGGCTTTTTGGGGTGTTACAAGACAGGCTTGTAAAGGAGATGAGGCTGAGGGGGATAAAGACCAAGGAGGGGGCCAACGAGTTTCTTAAAGAGTATCTACCTCTGGAGAAGGCGGTTGAACTTCAATACCGTTGCAAAAAAGGAAAGTATGTGTATATTAAATAAATAGGACATTTCTATTTTGGCTTGACAACAGCTGGTTTTTGATTGACTTTTAGAATCTTGGGGATATATTTATCAAAGTTATGGCTGAGAATAGAAAAGAGAATAATTTGAAAATCTCCGTAGTAGTGCCAGCTTATAATGAATCGAAAAATCTCGACTCTTTGTTAGATAATTTCGATAAGATGTTCAGGGAGTCGAAATTGGAGGGGGAGGTTCTATTAGTGGATGATGGTTCTACAGATGATACCTACCAGAAGGCTATAGATTACGCAAAAAAATATAGTTTTTTAAAAGCTCTGACAAATAAGAGACGTCAGGGGATAACTGCTGCCCTTCAAACTGGTTTCAAAAAAGCAACTGGTGATATATATCTTTTCTGGCCTGCAGATATGCAATATTATCCTGAGGATATTCCCAAACTTATCAATAAGATAAAAGAGGGGAATGACATAGTTACCGGCTGGAGACAGGGTAAATACGGGATGAAAACTTTTGTCTCCTTCTTTTACAATTTTTTATCCAGATGGCTGTTTAAAATTAAGGTTCACGATCTAAACGGAGTCAAGGCTTTCAGAAAAAAGGTCCTGGAGGAGGTGCCTTTGAGAAAAGACTGGCACAGATATATGGTGGTTATGGCAGCGGATAAAGGGTATAAAGTTGATGAGGTCAGGATTCCGCTCTATCCCCGTAAATATGGTAAATCGAATTTCAGCTTCTGGCGCATACCAATGGGGGTGCTGGACCTTTTCAGTGTCAAATTTCAGGTTTCCTTTATGCGCAAGCCGATGCTCCTTTTCGGCTCCTTAGGTTTGATCCTGGTGCTCTTGGGGGTACTGGCAGGTCTTTTAGCTATCTACTTGAGGATAATTATGCATGAAGGGTTCAGGCCCATTTTATATCTGGTAATACTTCTGGTCCTGTCCGGCATCTCACTTTTTGCCCTGGGCTTTTTAGCTGAGGCGATGGTAAATGTGAGGGAGAAAATAGAGGACCTGGAGAGTAAATTCAAAGGAAAACTTTAGTTTTGATAAAAACCTGCCATATAGTTACTGCCTTTCAGTGGAGTGATTCCAAGATCGGGATAGCGCCCTGGCTAAGCGAATATCTTTTGAAACTTAAGGAAAGAGGGGTTGAGGTGACAGTTTTTGCCCCGGCTTATAAAGGTTTGGGAGATCAAACTGTCCTGGGCCTGGAAGTTAAAAGGTACAGGTATTTTTTATCCAGATGGGAGAATCTAACTCACGAGGAGGCTGCTCCGGTAAAATTGAAAAGGAAACCTCTTTATATTTTCCTGGCGATCTTTCTGGTTATCTCCAGTTGTGTCAATATAATCAGGCTATGCAGAAGAAGGAAATTTGATATAATCCATGTTCACTGGCCTTTTCCATTAGGAATAGCCGGGTATTTTGGAGCTAAGGTCAGCCAGGGTAAATTAGTTTTAAAGTTTTATAGTGCAGAACTGGTCTTTGCCCTTAAAGGTCCTTTTCTCTTTAAAAAGATTTTAAAGTCGATTATAAAGAAAGCAGACCTGATAGTAGCTAACTCCACTTATACTAAAAACCTTCTCCAGAGTTATTATCCTGAAATACAAGCTGAGGTGATCCCGGAAGGGTTTTCAGTAGTTCCCAAAATGAGTAAAAAGAAAGAAGAAAATTTTAAGAGAATTCTTTTTGTGGGCAGGCTGGTGGAGAGGAAAGGCGTAGAGTATCTCATCCGGGCTATCCCTTTAGTGGCTGAAGAGCTTGAGGTTAAATTAGATATTGTAGGTGATGGAGAGCTGGCACCTGAATTAAGAGAATTATCCGTCAGGCTGGGAGTAAAAAACAGGGTCAATTTTGCCGGGAGGGTGAACGAAGAGCTTTTAGAAAGATATTATCAGAATTGCAACCTTTTTGTGCTTCCGGCAATAGTTGACCGTAAAGGAGATACTGAAGGATTGGGTATGGTCTTAGTGGAAGCACTTTCTTATGGGAAACCGGTAATCGCTTCTGCAGTGGGGGGGATAGTGGATATTGTCGAAGATCAAAAGACCGGGCTTTTAGTGCCTGAAAAAGATGAGAAGGCTTTAGCTCAAGCTATAGTTGCCATTTTAAAAAATCCGGCCCGGGCTGAAGAATTAGCTTCAGCCGGCTTTCAGCACATCGAAAAATATTTCGACTGGGATAAGATCGTGAACAAAACCCTTACCCTTTATAATCAGATATGCTGGAGATAAAAAGGATCAAGGATTATTTAAAGTATCTTTTGGTGCTGGTGGTAGTTTTCTTCCTGGTTAAATATCTCTATGAAAACTGGCGGGCGGTCTCTTTATATCGATGGCAGTTTAAATATGGTCTTTTGGCAATTTCCTTCGGTGTGGTGTTTTTGAATTTCCTTTTTTTTATCCAGATCTGGAGAAATCTGTTAAATAAATTTTCCTCCGGGCTTTCTTTTAAAAAAGCATTCAAGATCTGGTTCTATTCCAATCTGGGGAAATATGTCCCTGGTAAGATCTGGTCGGTTATGGGGATGGTCTATATGTGTGAAAAGGAGGGGATCCCCAAGGCGGCCACGCTGAGCTCAGCTATTCTGAATCAACTGTTGAATGTTATAGGTGGACTGATCCTGGTTCTTATCCTTTCAGGGACGAAGTTTTTAAGCGGGATGTCCAAGCTTTATTATTTACCTCTGATTTTGGTTTTTGTAATATCTTTATATCCACGGGTGATGGAGAAGATTTTGAATTGGGGATTAAAAAAGCTGAAAAAGGAATCTGTAAAGGTTAATTTGAGTTTTAAGGAAAACCTGTTTTTTACCCTTCTTTTTATGTTAGCCTGGGGAGTTTACGGGTTGGCTTTCAACATCTTCATCCTGTCCTTGACCGATTACTCTTTTAACCTCTGGCCCTTTTTGACCTCGATTTTCGTTTTTTCTTACATCCTTGGGTTTTTGAGCATATTCGTGCCAGGGGGATTGGGGGTAAGGGAAGGAATTTTAGTTTATTATCTTTCAAGCTATTTCCCTCTGCCGGTAGCTACTTTAATTGCCTTACTCTCGAGGTTGTGGATGACTGCGGCTGAGGTATTAGGATTTTTTGTTTCCTTAAAGTTTTAATTTAAGTTATATTTTAAATTAAGATTAAAACTATTCTTTAAAGAATAGGATAAGTTAAGAGGTAAAAGTATGCCCGAGGAGAAGTTTAAAGAATATTACGAGGTGATAGGCGGTATAAGAAATCTCAAAGAGGAGGTTGCCAGATACAAGAAGGCTTCTCAATTCGCTCAGGTTCCGGCCGGGGCAAAAGTTCTGGATATAGGGTGTCGAGATGGAGCGCTGAGGAACTATCTGGGAAGCGGAGTCCAGTATTATGGGATTGAGATAGTGAAAGATTATGCCAGCGAGTATGTGAAAATCCAGGATATCTCCGAAGGGACGGATTTCGAAAACGATTTTTTTGATTATGTCTTCTGCATCGAGGTTTTAGAGCATGTGAGAAATCCCTATTTTGTCTTGAATGAAATTAAAAGGGTCTTAAAACCAGGTGGATTTTTAATACTCTCCGTTCCCAACCCTTATCATTTTAAAGAGATACTCTGGAACATTTTCAATGTTCCTGACAAGCCCGGACATATCTTCAGCTGGACCAGACAAACTTTCAGAAAATTGATGAAATTCTGTGATTTCAAAATAGTCTCAGTGACCGGGACTTATCTTATACCCGGAATTAGCTGGGACGGCTTTTTTTCGCGTTCGTTTATTTATAAACTGCAAAAATAATAAAGTCGAATTTCAGGCTCGATGGACCAGAAAGGAGCAAGTCTTGTCAAGAAAAGATAAAGAAGAAAGAAAAGCTAAGGCTCAAACCAAAGAAAAAGATAAAAAGGATTTCTTTGGTGACTTCTTAGAAACTAAGAAGGTAAATCTGTGGATAATTCTTATCCTGGCGATTTTGACAGTGGTGCTGTTTGGCAAATTTATCTTCTCGGATATGATGCTTTACGGCTCAGATACCTTAGAAGCCTCAGTTATGTTTAAAACTTTTTATGCAGATTTTGTCAAACAATATCACAGCATTCCCCTGTGGGAGCCTTATCTTTTTGGAGGAATGCCTTATATCGATGCGATGCATGGGGATACCTTTTATCCCCTGGCAATATTACAATTTATAATTCCTCTATATAGAGCGCTCGGCTGGAAGTTAATCTTAACAGTTTTCTTTGCAGGAATCTTTGCTTTTTTCTGTATGCGCACCTTTGGGTTCAGCCGGGGAGTCTCTTTTATAGGGGCTTTAGCCTATATGTTCTCCACTAATTTCATCTCCTGGGTCTATGCCGGGCATGAGGGGAGAATGTATATTACCAGCCTTTTGCCATTAAATTTTCTTTTTCTGGAAAAAAGCCTCAGGTCCAGGAAGCTAATTCATTATATCCTGTTCGGCGGGACCATAGGCCTTTTGATTTTAGCCAACCATCCCCAGTTAGCCTATTTTGCCAGTTGGGGATTAGGACTTTATTTTCTCTTCAATTTAATCTGGGATTATAAAGATAATAAAAAAATTGGAAGGTTGGTAAAACCCGTGTTTTATTTTGGGATAGCCGTCCTCCTTGGGCTTTCTTTGTCATTGGTTCAGATACTTCCTACTTATATCTACGTCAATAAGTTTTCTCCCCGGGCAGAAGGTGGAAGAGGTTATGAGTTTGCTACCTCCTGGTCTTTTCACCCAGAAGAATTAGTTTCTCAAATCGTGCCTGAATACGTTGGGTTAAGTTTAGGGGATGAAAATACCTACTGGGGTCGAAATCCGTTTAAGATAAACAGCGACTATGCGGGAATCGTTCCTTTGATTTTTGCGATTATGGCTTTAGTTTTAGTTCGTAACCGGAAAATCTGGTTTTTTCTCGGTCTATCTTTATTAGCCCTGATCTACGCCCTGGGTGCTCATACTCCTCTTTTCAAGCTTTTCTATTATTTAGTCCCTCAGGTGAAAAGCTTTCGTGCTCCAGGGCTGATACTTTTTCTTATGGTTTTTTCCATCTCGGTTCTGGCTCTTTTCGGGCTGGAGAAGATCATAAATGGGATAAAAGATTTAAAGGAGAAGAAAAAAATAAATAAAATCCTCTTGATTTTGGCCCTTATCACTTTCGGCTTTGCTTTTCTTTTTAGCGTTGCCGGAGGTGCACTCCTCTCTTTATGGGATGCGATTTTTTATTCAAATATTCTTCCTCAGAAAAAAGATGTAATGCTTCTGAATCTTCCTAATATCACTAAGGGTTTCTGGATGACTTTTCTCTTAGCCGGCGGGGTAAGTCTGGGAATATATCTATACCTTCAGGACAAGCTGAAGAAAAGTTATTTTCTTTTGTGGATTGGAGCCCTTCTTTTTTTAGACCTGTGGAGGGTCGATTCCAAATTCATTCAGGATTTTGATTACCAGACCTATTTCCAGAAAGACCAGGTTATAGACTATCTAAAGCAGGATAAGGAGCCTTTTAGAGCCTTAGTTATACCTGGCACCTACTCGTTTAACAATTTCCTTGCCTTATACGGAATCGAGGAGGCTTTCGGGTATCATGGAAATGAGCTTAAAAGGTATGATGAGTTTACTGAAAAGAAGTATTTAGAAAGCGCCAGGAGTCAAGCCGAATATGGGCAAAGGTATCAAAGCTTTCTTTCAGGACCTAAGCTTGACCTTCTGAATGTTAAATATCTTTTGTTTAGAGGGGTCTTCCCGGATACTTCCAGGTATAAACTGGTTTATAGTGCAGAAGGGAAAAATCTCTATTTAAACCCCAGATATCTTCAACGTGCCAGGATGGTTTACAAATATGAAGTTATTAAAAATAAAGAGATGGTCTTAAAAAGATTAAATGATCCTGACTTTAATTATCGTGAAACCATTATCTTAGAAGAAGATCTGGGAATTGACACGTGTAGAGACGCATTGCTATGCGTCTCTGCGCCAGCACGGATTATAGAGAATAAGATAAACAGTTTGACGATTGAGGCAAAAACCGATATTCCCGGATTTTTAGTCCTGTCTGAAAATTATTATCCCTCCTGGAAGGCTATAGTTGATGGTAAGGAGACTGAAATATATGCTGCAGATTATATCTTTCGGGCAATTCTCCTGGATAAAGGTGTACATAAGATCAAATTAGTCTATGATTCAAAGCCATATAAGATTGGGAAAACAAGCAGTCTATTGACAGCCATATTTTATCTTTTTATATTAGGATTTTTCCTTACGGGAAAGCTTAAGCAAAGCCGATAAAAGCCTTACGGCTCGTAGAGAGGAGAATCTTAAAGGATGAAAACGTTAGTCATAATACCCACCTATAATGAAAAAGAAAATATCGGAAAGATCATCCCTTTAGTTCTGGAACAGGATCCGGATATAGAAGTTTTAGTGGTGGATGATAACTCTCCAGATGAAACTGGTAAAATAGTTGAGGAGATAATAGCTACAAACCGCAGAGTAAAATTAATACAGAGGGTGAAAAAAAGCGGACTGGGCACGGCCTATTTAGCTGGTTTTCAGTATGCCCTGGAAAATGGCTATGATTATATATTCGAGATGGATTCAGATTTTTCTCATGATCCTGCATATATACCGTATTTCCTCAGTGCTATACGGGAGGCAGACTTAGTTTTGGGCTCACGCTATATAAAAGGTGTAAATGTAGTAAACTGGCCTATTACTAGATTACTTCTTTCATATTATGCTAATGTCTATGCTCGCTGGGTTACCGGACTGCCGGTAAAGGATTCCACCGGAGGATTTAAATGTTTCAAAAAAGAGGTATTAGAGAAGATCGGTTTAGATAGAATCCATTCGAACGGTTATGCTTTTCAGATCGAGATGAGCTTCCGTGCCTGGAAAAAGGGTTTCAAAATAAAGGAGATACCGATTATCTTTGTAGATCGGAGGGAAGGCGAGTCCAAAATGTCCAAAAAAATTGTGCGGGAGGCTATCTGGATGGTCTGGAAGCTTAGATTCTTGAGTCTCTTAGGACGATTATGAGATCCGAAATAGATCCTGCAGGGGCACGTTGTCCCGCCTCTGGCGGGATGCCCCTACTATCTTCTGAGGATAAATATGATCTCTCTATCGTGATAGTAAATTATAAAGCTAAGGCGCTTTTAAAAGAATGCCTGGATTCTATCTACCAGTCAACAACTAACCTTAATTTTGACACCTGGCTGATTGATAACGCTTCCAGGGATGATACAGCACAATGGGCGAGAGAAAATTTTCCAGAGGTTAAATTGATAGAAAATAGGTGGAATTCAGGTTTTTCAAAAGCAATTAACCAGGGGATAAGAAAAAGTCAGGGAAGATATTTGCTTTTGCTTAATCCGGACACGAAAATCATTAGTGAGGGAATGGATCAGATTTTAAAGTTTATGGAGGAGAATCCAGAGGTCGGGATCTGTGGCCCTAAGATGATAGATGGAAAAGGGAACCTGCTTTATTCCTGCAGGTCTTTTCCCAATTATTTTACCTCTATCTCCTCTTCCCAATCTTTATTGAACCGATTCTTTCCCCAGAACCCGTTATCTAAAAGGTATCTTCTGAAAGGTCTGGATCGCACCGAGGTGAGAGAGGTGGACTGGGTCTCAGGCTCCTGTCTCTTTGCTCGCAGGAAAATGCTGGAGGAGATCGGATTATTAGATGAAAACTATTTTATATTCTGCGAGGATGTGGATTTGTGTCTACGGGCAAAAAAAGGTGGCTGGAAAGTTTTGTATTTCCCTCTCTTAACTATAGTCCACCAGATCGGTGGCTCTACTTCTTTTAATCCCTTACGGGCTAAATTGGAACATCACCGCAGTATGTATTATTTTTTTAAAAAGCATTATCGACCAAATCGGATCTTGAGATTTTTGATATTTAACGGGCTTCTTCTTCGTTTGCTCTTATTATCTTTTAGTTTTATACTGCCAAAACCTTCAAAAAAAGGGTAAAGGAAAATTGGAACAATACCTTTTCATTCTGGCATTTTCATATTTATTGAGCTTAATCTTTACTTCTTTGGTCAGGCGGTTTGCGATCCAGTACCATCTTTTAGATTATCCAGATGAGAGGAAGATCCACCAAAGTCCCACTCCAACCCTAGGAGGGATTGCTCTATTCTTGGCTTTTAATTTAAGTCTCTGGATAGCTTTGATCTGGGAGGGTTCGGTCCTTTCATACGATTTGAAATACCTTTTAGGTTTTACCCTGGGAGGGGTGGTGATTTTCTCCTCCGGGATTTATGATGACCTGAAAAACCTTAAAGCTATCTGGAAAATATTGTTTCAATCCCTGGCGGTTTTAATCTTAATCTTATTCGGATTACATATAAGTATCATCTATGTCCCTTTTTTCAAAGTAGTGAATCTGGGGATTTTTTCTTTTCCAGTAACTCTTATCTGGTGTCTGGTGATAATAAATGCCTTTAATCTTATAGATGGCTTAGATGGTCTGGCGGCCGGTCTTTCATTTATTGCCTCTTTGACTTTATTAGGGGTTGGTATTTTCCTAAAGGTGAAAATCATCTCTTTCATCTCTTTAGGACTTTTAGGTACCTGTCTGGGTTTCTTGAGATTTAACTATCCTCCAGCCAGGATTTTCATGGGAGATTCTGGCTCTTTATATTTAGGATATATCTTCGCGGCTGAGAGTGTAATCTGCCCGATAAAGAGCTATACCGCTATAGCTCTGTTTGTTCCTCTTTTAGCTTTAGGCTTACCTATATTTGAGACTTTCTTCTCCTTTTTCAGAAGGACTTTGAATAATAAGAGATTCTATCACGCGGACAAGAGGCACCTTTTTCATTTTTTGCTGGGGAAAGGGTTCAGTCAAAAATTAACTATCTGGATTTTTTATATTTTTTCCATTATATTGAATATGATGACCTGGACTGTTTTGGTCCGGAAGTATAGATTTGTTTTTTCTTTTCTCATAACGATTCTGGTAATCTTGATTTTAGCTTTAGCGTTCTTTCTGTTCGAGAAAAGTTTAACTGGTAGATTAAATAAAAAGTAGTCGATAAAAAGATTACGGTCTGAAAAATGAACGGTCAATATTTAGATTTTGAAAAGCCGATTCTGGATCTGGAAAAGAGGATCCAGGACATGAAAGATTTTGCCTCAGGCGAAAGTTTAGAGCTCTCCCGGGAGATACATCTTCTGGAGAGACGTCGGGATAGGTTACAACAGGAGATCTATTCAAAACTTACTCGCTGGCAGAGGGTCCAGTTAGCAAGGCATCCACTGCGACCTCACAGTTTTGATTACATAAATCTGATGAGCACCGATTTCGTAGAGCTACACGGAGATAGGGGATTTAGAGATGATAAAGCCTTAGTGGGTGGATTTGGTAAAATCGAGGGGAAACCGGTTATGTTTATTGGTCAGCAGAAAGGGCGGGATACCAAGCAGAAGCTTTATCGTAATTTCGGGATGATGCATCCAGAGGGTTATCGAAAAGCACTCAGGCTGATGCAACTTGCCTCCCGCTTTGATAAGCCGATAGTTATTCTGGTTGATACGCCAGGAGCATTTCCTGGAATTGGAGCCGAGGAAAGAGGACAGGCAGAGGCGATTGCCAGAAACTTAAGGGAGATGTTCAGGTTAAAAGTGCCAATTACGATTAATATAGTAGGAGAGGGAGCAAGCGGTGGTGCTCTGGGTATTGGGATCGGAGATCGGGTTTTAATGTTAGAGAACTCATGGTATTCGGTTATCTCTCCAGAAGGATGTGCGGCGATTTTGTGGAGAGATAGCTCTAAGGCTCCACTGGCAGCAGAAGCCTTGAAACTTTCTGCCTTTGATTTAGAGGAGTTAAAAGTTATTGATAGGATTATCCCCGAGCCATTAGGTGGAGCTCATAGAAATCTTAAAGGGGCTGCAGATATATTAAAAAAAGAGATAATAAAAGATTTGGATGAGCTTTCAAAATTAGGAAGAGGAGAGCTTTTAGAGAAAAGGATTGAAAAATTCAGGAAGATGGGTGTGTTTTTAAAGGAAGATTACCGAACTGAGGATAAAGAAAGCCAGATGGAAGGTATTTGAGTAGAAGGAAGAAGATTTTGAATCAAACTACAAAACCAGAGGTGAAGATAGTTTTACTCAAAGTTGCGATCAACCTAAATGAGAAAAATATTAAATGGAGGTAAGGGATGAAACTTTCTAAATTCTGTGCAGAGGATTTAATCACTTTTGACCTTAAAGGTAAATTGAAAAACGAAGTCATAGAAGAGTTAGTGAATTTAACCTCCAAGTCGAAGTTGGTTAAGGATAAAGAAGAGGTTTTAAAAGCGGTTTTAGAACGGGAGAAATTAGTTACCACTGGAGTGGGGTACGGAGTTGCTTTCCCGCATGCCAAGACTAAAGCGGTTAAGGGAATTGTGATTGCTTTTGGTCGATCCAAAGCTGGGATAGATTTTGAGGCGATGGATAAAAAGTCAGCTTATCTTTTTTTCCTGATTGTGGCGCCGGAGGATGCCATCGGAGCACATCTTAACGTTATGGCACGTCTATCCTATCTGATGAAAAGCGAAAAGAACCGGGAGAGTTTGATGAAGATAACCAGCCCCAAGGAGCTTTTAGAGGTTTTAGATTCTGTAGAGTAATAATAAACTTCTCGAGGGGGAGGAAAGTTGTCAGTTTTTCCACTTGACATTTTAACCCAGAGGATGGGTTTCCTCATAAAAGGTAAAAGCTCAATTACTTTTTTTATTCTATTGGTTTTATCCCTGATACTGATGATCTTACCGGTTAAGATGAAAAAAAGTATTTCTGAGGGTATTTTTAGTTTTACTTATGGACCTTTCTATTTACTGTCTAATCGAATTGGAGAACTACACCAGGTCTATCAGAACAACAGGATTTTAATCGAGAAAGTTGCCAGACTTACATTAGAAAATACCCAGTTGAAAGAGAAAGGATTAGAAAATGAAAGGTTAAAAAAGATGCTGGATTTCAAATCGCAGAGCAGTTTTAAACTAATTCCCGCAGAGGTTATCTCAGCAGAGCCGGGAAGATTCCCCAGTTTCATTTTGATAAATTTAGGGGAGAAAGATGGTGTTAAAAAGGGTATGACGGTAATTAATATCGATGGAGTGGTGGGTAAAGTAAGTGAGGTTCTGGTGGGAAGTTCAGTGGTTCAATTACTCTTTCATCCTAACTGCAGAGTGGCGGCTTTGGATCAGAGGAGCAGAGCTCAAGGTATTGTAAAATCTAAAGGGGGAATTATTTTGGACTTAGATAATGTTCCCTTAGATGAGGATGTTAAGCCCGGGGATGAAATTTATACTTCGGGATTAGGCGAAATATTCCCTGCAGGTTTAAAGGTTGGTCGGGTGATTATAATATCCAGAAAAAACAATTCGGTTTTTAAAACCATTAAAATTAAACCAGCTGTGGATTTCTTCAGTCTGGAGGAGCTTTTTTTAATTAAACCCTAATCTTAAAAAAGATTTTTTGACTCTAAAATGCCAGTAAGGTATCTAAACTTATCAAGAATAGTAAATATAGTGCTGTTACTTTTGGTAGTGGTAGTATACCAATCATTATTCTCTGAGCTTTTGACCATTCACCAGATAAAACTGGATCTACCTTTACTTATTCTGGTATATGTTGGATTAACCCGGGGTCCGGCTTCAGGTGCGCTTTTTGGATTTCTTATCGGGTTATTGTTAGATCTATCTAATCCTTCTTTTTTAGGTCTGGGAGCATTAATTAAAACATCCTTAGGGTATCTGGTAGGAAGCTTCAAGGACACTTTATTTTTGGAAAGTAATATTTCTAAAGGGGGAGTGATATTTTTAAGCCTTGGTCTGAACGATTTTTTCTTTTATCTCTTTTCCAGTGGATTGAATTTGAACTATACCTTTTTCGTCTTCCTTAATTATACCCTTCTTTCCGGGATTTATACCGCTTTAGCCGGGTTTGTGTTTTTGTGGTATCTCCAGATCAGGAAAGCTCAAAGTTTAGCTAATAGTTATCCTGCTAAGTTATGAAAGGGAGTAGAATCTCAGATTATAATCGGGGGAAGGTTGCCTATTATTTTTTTGGGATCATAGCTTTTGTCTTGCTATTCAGGCTGATTTATCTCCAGATCATCGATTTTGCTTATTACCGTAAAGTATCTGAGGAGAATAGAATCAGGCTGGTGTCAGTTCCTGCTCCCCGAGGGGTGATCCGGGACCGAAATCAAAAAAAGATGGTTACCAATCGCACTTCCTATACCCTTTTTTTACTACCGTATGAAATTTCAAATCTGGATGAGCTGGTTAAGAAAACTTCCGCTATTTTAAAATTAGATGAGTCCTTTTTAAAAGAGAAGGTGAAGGCCGGACTGGTAAATCGTTATACCCCTATCCGATTGATAAGAGATGTAGATTTTAAAACGATCTGTGTTCTGGAAGAGCAGAACGATGAATTGCCCGGGGTGATCTATCAGGTGGAGAAAGTAAGGAGTTACCCAAAAACTTTCTGGGCGGGTCATCTGTTTGGATATGTAGGAGAGGTTTCACAGAAAGAGATGGATAGTATGGAAGAAAAGAGATTAAGACTGGGTAGTAGCATTGGCAAAGCAGGTTTGGAAAAAGAATATGATGAGATCCTGAGGGGTGTGGATGGGATGAACTTTTTGGAAGTAAGTGCAAGTGGTAAGGTCCTGGGACCTCTTAAGGACAAAAACCCTTTGCCTTTTTTAGCTGGATCTGATCTGGACTTAACCATAGATTATGATTTGCAGATAGAGGCAGAGTCAGCTTTGAGTAACTATAACTCCTGTGCTCTGGTGGCTCTGGATCCACAGAATGGAGAGGTGTTGGCATTGGTGAGCAAACCCGGGTTTGATCCGAATCAATTCAGCTCTTTTTTGGATGAAGAGACCTGGCAGAAGTTAATTAATGACCCATCCCATCCTTTACTTAATCGATCGATTCAAGGGGTTTATCCTCCGGCCTCGACCTATAAGTTGTTAACCGCAGGCGCAGCCTTAGAAGCAAAAATAGCAGACCGAAACGCCACTTTTTCCTACTGTAATGGTAGATTTCCTTTTGGAAATAGGGTTTTCAAGTGCTGGAGACCTAAAGGGCATGGCAGGCTTAATCTGATTCAAGCTATTGTGCAATCCTGCGATGTTTATTTCTATCAGTTAGCTTTGAAATTGGGTTTGGATCAATGGAGCTATTATGCCTTAGAGTCCAGGCTGGACAAAAAGTTTAAAATAGATCTTCCGGATGAGGCTTCCGGGATGATTCCTACTCGCTCTTATTATCAGAAAAAATTTGGAAATGGTGAATGGATTAAAAACTTAGTCATTAATTTGGGAATAGGACAGGGTGAGGTTTTAACTACCCCTTTAGGGATGGCGGTTTTCTATTCCGCCCTGGTTAATGGAGGGAGTGTTTATCAACCGCATATTCTGAATAAGATAAGATCACCCGAAGGGAAGGTTTTTATTAATAAGAAAATGGTTCTATTTCATCTTCCTTTTTCAGAAGCCACCCTTGAAGTTTTGAAGGAAGCGTTAGTCGAAGCGGTGAACTCCCCTTCGGGAACTGGTGGATTAGCCCGTATTCCGGATATCACAGTGGGGGGAAAAACGGGAACAGCTCAAAACCCGCATGGTAAGGAGCATGCCTGGTTTGTTGGTTTTGCGCCAGCAGAGTATCCGAAGATAGTTGTGGCAGTGTTAATAGAACAGGCTGGTCACGGTGGAACATTTGCTGCGCCGGTGGCTAAAAGGATTATAACAAAATATCTCAAAGGGAAAATCGAAGAACCCGCAGAAGAAGGAAAGGGAGATTTTCAAACTGATTGAGAGATGTCGTTTCTTAAATTAAAAACAGAAGAAATTGATTTTAAACTTTTCGCCACTGCCTTATTCTTATCTTTGATAGGTATTCTTCTGATCTATAGTGCTAAACACACTTCCCTGAACGAGCAGAATCTTTTTCAAAAACAGCTCTTCTGGCTTTTTTTATCCTTGATCGCTGCAGGAATATTATTCATAATCCCCCTGAGGCTGCATGAGATCTTCTCTTACCTGTACTATCTTCTGGCTATCGTTTTACTGGTTGCAGTCCTCTTCTTCGGAGCAAGTCGACTGGGAGCCACTCGCTGGTTTGAGTTAAGGGGGATGACTTTTCAGCCCTCAGAATGGGCAAAGATTGCCACAGTCTTTGCTCTGGCACGCTACCTTTCTTATACCAAGCGTTCTTTTACTTCTATTCTCTGGATTGGAACAGTTATAGTTATAGGATTTTTCCCGCTGCTTTTAGTTTTGAGAGAACCTGATTTAGGAACCTCCTTAGTTTTTTTAGCTATAGTTTTATCTATGCTCTACTGGGCTAAAGTCCCGCTCTTTTTTATCTTTTTGATCTTCTCTCCTTTGATCAGCCTGGTAGCTGGTTTCCACTGGCTCTCCTGGGGAATTTTCTTTTTTATTCTTATCTATCTTTTATACTGGCTCAGACCAGGATTTTTGTTTTCGTTCTGGATTATAATCTTTAATTTAATCTTTGGTATCCTTACTCCTTTACTTTGGAACAGGTTGCATGACTATCAGAAACTAAGGATCCTGATATTTCTGGACCCGAACAGAGACCCTTTAGGAGCAGGTTATCAGATTATCCAGTCCAAAGTTGCGATTGGCTCAGGTGGTATTTTGGGTAAAGGATTTTTACATGGTTCGCAAACTAAATTAGCCTTTCTGCCAATGCAACATACCGATTTTATTTTCTCGGTAGCCGGTGAGGAGTTCGGGTTGATCGGCTCTTTGATCTTTTTAGCCCTCTACTTTTTTCTGGTCTTTCGTGGGATCTCCATCGCTTCTAAATCCAGGAATAGTTTTAACAGCTACGCTGCTTTTGGATTAACCTCGGTTTTTATTTTTCAGGGTGTTGTGAATTTAGGAATGGCTATGGGTCTTCTTCCGGTAACCGGTATCACTTTTCCATTGGTAAGTTACGGAGGATCATCGCTCCTGATGAGCTGGGTATCTATTGGCTTACTTTTGGCAATTCATTATAAGTGGACAGAATACTGAGGTATAGATAAAACAATGACGGATGACAGATTGAAGATAATTAAAGTTATGCTTTTAACTAAATCAATATTATTTCTCTTGAACCCTTAAACTCTTTATCCATGGAACCTTGTATAGGATAATTTATGTGTCCAGTGCTTTTTAAGATCGGTCCTATTTCGATTAAAAGTTACGGGCTTTTTTTGGTTTTCGCTTTTATAAGCGGAATAATTTTAGCACTATGGAGAGGTAAAAAAGAAGGGGTGAGACCTGAAAAAATTATTGACCTGACTCTCTTAGTATTAATAAGTTCTCTGGTAGGTTCAAGATTTTTTTATGTGGTCTATCATTTAGATGAGTTTCGGGGACACTTTCTGGATGTGATAAATCCTTTTCAAAGCTCAGGCGAGATCGGGATTGGGGGACTTTCGATGATGGGTGGGGTAGTTCTCTCGATAGTGGCAGGCATAATTTATCTTTTTTTAAAAAAGATGCCGGTATGGAAGGTCGCAGATTTGGTCTCTCCTTCCTTCGCTTTAGGCTTAGGGTTTGCACGGATAGGCTGTTTTCTAAATGGATGTTGTCCGGGAAAGATAACGGATAGCTTTTTAGGAGTGGTTTTCCCTCCTGATTCTTTTGCCGGCTATTTTTTCCCGGAGACCAGGCTTTTGCCGACCCAGCTTTTTGAATCTTTAGCAGGGTTTGTTATTTTTTTTCTTTTGATCTTCTTAGAGAGATTTAAAACATTTGAGGGGTTTACTTTCTGGCTGATGTTAGTTTTTTATTCTGCCTGGAGATTCATTATCGATTTTTTCAGGTATTATGAGGATAGTATGATTTTTGCTCGTTGGGGGGATATTCGGTTCTCAGCTAATCAGGCTTTATCCCTTCTGATATTTTTGATTTCCATTTCGATGTGGCTTTACTTCAAATCAAAAAAGAAAAAAACACAATTCAAGGTTTGATATATGCGGCGTCGGACTTTATGCCTGACGAAATAAAACTATGAAAATTAAATTCGATTCAACAAAGCGACCCTGTCCTATGGTGGCTACGAGCCCGCCCGCCCGTATGGGCGCCAGACGTAGTCTCCGTTATTAGGAAAAGGGTCGCGCTACGAATAAGAGATGGAGATTCTAAAAACCTTTGTTGAGTTGAAAAATTCTCTTCTGGATTTTGTCTTTCCTCCTCATTGTCTTCTGTGTAATCGTTTCATATCTTCCGAGGAGAGTAAGTCTAATGGATTTCGTCCTGCAGGTCTGGTCTGTGAGGACTGCTGGAATAGTTTGAACGTTCTGCCACATCCTTTTTGTCCAACCTGTCGGACTTTTTTAAACCAGAGTATGAGGAGATGTCCGAGCTGTTTAGGACAATCTTCTCTTAGTCTGAACAGGTCACTGGGTCTTTTTGATCCTTATTACCAGACTTTAATCCATTATTTTAAATATAAAAGGAAAATCTCTCTGGGTAAGGAGCTGGGTAAAAGATTAGGCGAGCTTTTAAAACAAGATGAATTTTCAAAAGATTATGATTATCTTATGCCGGTCCCCCTTCATAACGCCAGGGAAAGGGAAAGGGGTTATAACCAGAGCAAAATCTTAGCTGAGGAGATTTCCGAGTTAACCTTTTTACCTCTTTTAGACAAGGTTTTGATTAGAAAGAAAAATACCAGAGATCAAACTAATCTTAATGCAGAGGAAAGAGAGAGGAATGTAAGAGGGGCTTTCGTAGTAAGGGATAATATAGAGCTTAAAGGGAAAAAGATTATTCTGGTGGATGATGTTATGACCACCGGTGCGACTTTAAAAGAATGCTCCAGAGTCTTGAAAGAAGCAGGTGTAAAAGAGGTAGCTGGGGTTACTGTGGTTCTAGTAAATTTTTAAAATTAATCCGCCACAGGGTAGTTTTTCAGTATTTCGGTAACGATTTTTATAGGATAATGATCTAGAAAAGGGATTGTTAATAGTGAGAAAATTTGTTAAATGGGAAACAGATTCGAGAAGCCGTTGACGGTTAGGGAGGTATCGCGTAGGGGTGGAGCTTGTCTCCACCCTTTCCCCCAGGTCGTCCAATTGGACGACCCTACGCGGACATAAAGTTGTTACCTATATTATGAAGCAGTACACACAGGCGGATCGGAGGTTTTAAAAATTTATCAACGGAGGGGATTATGTCACTTTTAAGTGAAGAGATTAAGAGGGAATTGAAAAGGGAGCTGGAGGGGTTGAAAATGAGGTGAGGTTAATTGTCTTCACCCAGGAGTTAGTATGCCAGTACTGTAAGGAAAATCATATGTTGGCTGAGGATATTGCTTAACTAACAGATGAAATTAAATTAGAGGTGTATAATTTTACCTTAGATAAGAATAAGGTAGAGGAGTATAAGGTTAACAAAATACCGGCTATGGTTGTATGTGATAAAACGGGAAAAGATTACGGGATAAGATTCTATGGTATCCCGGCTGGATATGAGTTCACCTCTTTAATTGAAGCTATTAAAAACGTATCCACCGGTGAGTCCGGTTTAATGGAAAAAAGTAAACAGGAACTCAGGAGACTTAATAAGCCGGTGCATATTCAGGTTTTTGTCACACTCACCTGACCATACTGCACCCAGGCAGTTAGCCTGGCTCATCAGTTAGCTTTAGAATG
>CAZMZF010000029.1:0-24314 GCA_964570765.1 uncultured Ignavibacteria bacterium | reverse complement strand
GGGTTTTGACTCAGGATAAGGGTTATCCTTTAGGTGGTCCTGTGGATTTAAAATTGGAGATAAAAAATATCTCGGATGATATAGTTAAATTAAATTTTGGTTCAAATCAGCTTTTCGATTTTGTAATTTATAGAAAAGGGGTTGAGGTCTGGAGATGGTCTTATGATAAAAACTTCTATAAAACCGCAATTAAGCTTACCATCTATCCTGAAGAGGTCTGGACCTTCAAAGCAGAATGGGATGCTAAGGATAACCAGAAAAGATGGGTTTTGGGTGGAAGGTATTATATAGAAGGGGTTTTAAATACAATTCCACCTTTAATATCTGAAAAGGTAGAGATCGGTTTAACAGATTAAAAGGAGAAATTATGGAATGGTATGATGAGTTTTTTAAAGAGGATTATCTGCAAATTTACCTTCCTTTTCTAACTGAGGAAAGGACTAAAGCCGAGGTCGATTTTATAGTAGAGGTTTTAGATATTCCTGCTGGAAGCAAAATCTTAGACTTAGCCTGTGGTTTTGGGAGGCATACTATCCCTTTAGCTAAGAAAGGTTATGATATGACTGGTCTGGATTATACTGAAAAGTTTATCCAGATGGCAGAGGAGAAAGCTAAAGAGGCGAATGTGCAGATTGAGTTTTTAGTCGGGGATATGAGGAAAATCCCCTTTGAAAACCATTTTGTCGGAGTTATCTCTTATTTCACCAGCTTTGGATTTTTCTCAGATGAGGAGAATTTCGAGGTCTTAAAAGGGGTCTCTAAGGCTCTTAAAAGGGAAGGTAAATTTCTCTTAGACATTATGAACCGGGACATCCTGGTTAAAAATTTTCAGGCAAAAGACTGGGAGAGATTAGAGGATGGCACTCTGGTTTTAGAGGAGAGGAACTGGGACTTGAAGACCGGGAGGATAAAAAATTACGTAACCATCCTGGATAAAAAAGGAGAAAGGAAAAGATGGTTTGACGTTCGGCTCTATACGCTTGATGAGTTAAACTATCTTTTAGAAAAAGTCGGCTTAAAAATTATAGAGACCTATGGGAGAAAGGATAAGTCCCCTTATAAAGTCGATTCTCCCAGGCTAATTGTTCTTTCTCAAAAAATCTAAGAAAGGCCACTGAAAGAGAGAAGAATGTCAGTCGATCTATTAAGATTTCCTCTCCCTTTGTGGGAGAGGATTAAGATGAGGGAGAATAAAAATTATTTCACCCTCCCATTATCCCTCCCATCAAGGGAGGGATAATGGTCTGTGGCGTTGCCACTTTTGTGACAACGAACGAACTTTAAGAAAGATCAAAGGAGGTGAAAAAGATGCCAGCCAAGAAGAAAGTTACCTATAAGTGCCCAAAGTGTGGTTATACTGCCAGCAAAGCAGGAAAATGCTGTGGGGCACCGATGAAGAAGGTCTCGAAGTAGGTGTTAGGTTTGAGGGGAAAAGTGTGTAGAGACGCATAGCAATGCGTCTCTACATTTTCCAAAAAGAAAAAAAGCTTTGTAGGGGAGGGGCTTGTCCCCTCCCGAAATTTATTAAAAGAAAATAATGAAGGTCCTGGGAATCTCAGCCAGCCCGGTTAAAAACGGGAATGTGGATTTATTAATACAGCAGGTTTTAAAGGGGGCAAAAAGTAAAGGGGCTAAAACTGAGATTATATATTTGGATAAACTAAACATTTCCCCCTGCAAATCCTGCGGCAAAAACCCGGAGCCAAAATTCTGTTTTATCAAAGATGATATGGAAAAAGTTTATGCTAAACTCAAAAGCTCAGATGTTCTGGTTCTGGGCTCGCCAGTATATTTTGACACAGTCTCAGCTCAAATGAAGCTATTTTTAGATAGATGCAATTGCCTGACCCCAATGGTTAAGAAAAATAGCAGATATTTTTTTAAATCCAGATTGAAAAAGAAAAGAAAGGGGATAATAATCTTGGTGGCTGGTGAAAAACAGAGGTTTGACTACGCCTTGATCACCCTGCAGGGTTTTTTAAAGTGGTCGAACGTGAAATATGTAGATAAGATTTTGTATGCGCATAGTTTCTTTGAGAAAGGAAAGGTAAAAGAAGATAAAAAGATAATGAAGAGGGCTTTTGATTTAGGGGAGGTTTTGATTTCGTAGTGCGAACCTTCAGGTTCGCCTGAGATTATGGAGTGCAAAACTTTAGTTTTGTCAGATACAAAAGAAAAAATGTAGCGGTCCCACCTTTGGTGGGATCAGACCACCTTTAAAACTAACAACAGAGGAATATGTCTAATTTATATGATAATCCCAAATATTATGAAATAGCCTTTTCCTTTAGAAGTATCCTATCTGAAGTAGATCTGTTTGAAGGGTGTTTCAAACGTTTTTCACAAATACCGGTAAGATCGGTCCTGGAGCTGGGATGCGGAACTTGTCCTCACATGGAGGAGCTTATCAAAAGAGGATACCAGTATAATGGACTTGACCTGAATAAAGTTATGCTGGAGCATAGCAGGCAAAAAGCTTTGAAAATCGGGGCTGAGGTAACCCTCTTTCAGGAAGATATGATAGATTTTTCCCTCGAGAGAATGGTTGATTTCGTCTATATATTGCTGGGTTCCCTGAGTTTAAAAAATACTGCTGACCTGATAACCCATTTTAACTCTGTTGCCCGGGTCTTGAAGAAAGGTGGTCTTTATTTACTGGATTGGTGCGTTCAATTTGAGTTGCCGCGGCAAGCGGAAGAGGGCGATAGTTGGGAGATTGAGCGTGACGGTATCCAGGTTAAAACTGAGTTTTCCCGGAAGGCGATAAATCGGGTTGAACAAACTTTTGAAGAAACTATTACGCTTGAAGTTGACGATCACGGAAAAAAACTAAACTTGATTGAAAAGGGTCTAAAAAGAGCCATCTACCCCCAGGAGTTTTTGTGTTTTTTATCAACCCTTAAAGGTTTCGAGTTCGTGGGTTGGTGGAATAACTGGGACCTTAGCCAGCCACTGGAAAAGGCGGATAAAATCAGCCGACCAATTGTCATGGTTCGAAGGATATGAGCCCCGGATAAATTAGATCACAGGAATAAAGGTGGATAACTAAAACTTTGCTCAGACAAGAAGGGACAGGGGTACAACCCTTATCCCAGCATTGACACGGTCAATGCACTCCAAAAAAGGAGAGTTAGATTATGAAAATCAATTTAAAGGATGTTCTGAAACTGATAACAAGCCTGATCATCTGCCAGCTTGCTGGCTTTATTGGCTCTCTTTTCACTACTCCTACTATTCCGACCTGGTATGCAACCTTGGTTAAACCAACTTTTAACCCTCCCAACTGGGTTTTCGCTCCAGTGTGGATTAGCCTTTATTTTCTGATGGGTATATCAACTTTTCTGGTCTGGCGAAAAGGTTCAGGCAATCCCCAGGTTAATCTGGCTCTTCGGTTTTTCATTATTCAGTTGGTTTTAAACTCAATCTGGTCGGTATTATTTTTTGGACTTAAATCTCCCATTCTCGGGTTTGTTGAGATCATACTTCTCTGGACTTTTATTTTATTGACTATACTTTATTTCTTCAAAATATCAAGGATGGCTGGCATTTTGCTTTTGCCGTATATCCTCTGGGTCAATTTTGCCGCAGTTCTGAATTTTAGTATTTGGAGACTCAATCCTTGAGGTTGTGGAGCGTATATCATAATTGTTTAAATAGGGTTAGCCTTTTAGCACAATGAAGAGAATTTTTGTCAGATCAAAAGGAGAAGTTTTTCTTTAAAAAGGAAGATTGTAATGGGAAAAATAAATATCAAGCAAAGAGAATACCTTGAATACAAATTTGGTAGTCGCATAACTTTTCATAAGACCGAATGTGAGCTCTATGGTCACGACATCGCTTCAATCCCCAGACTGATCAAACCCCTCATAGGTAATACAACTCCTGAAGCGGTAGTTCAGCCACAGATTGAGCAGGAATTAGTTGAGATTGTAGACTGGGTAAGAGAAAATAATATTCCACTTACTCCACGTGGTAAAGCTTCCTCTGGCTATGGCGGAGTGTTACCGATCAAGGGTGGAATTGTGGTGGATTTTTACCGGATGAATAAAATTATTCAAATTGATATACATAATCAGACAGCTACTGTGCAGGCAGGTGTAGTATGGGAAAAGCTGGACCTTGCACTCAAGAAAAAAGGACTAACTCTAAGGCTTTATCCCACCAGTTATCCTGGTTCAACTGTAGGTGGTTGGTTAGCTCAGGGTGGTGCGGGTATCGGTTCGTATGAGGCAGGATGGTTTAAAGATAATGTATTGAAAGCCAGAGTGATTCTACCTGATGGAACAGTCAGGGAGTTCAGAGGAGCAGAGCTTGATTTGGTTTCAGAGGCTGAAGGGATCACTGGTCTGATAAGCGAGGCAACCATTCGGGTCCAACCTTTAGAGGAGTTAAAGGTTTTATCGATAGGCTGTTCGGATGCCTATGGTTTGCAGAAATTGGTGCAGTCTTTAGTGGATGAGAATCTGCCTATCTGGTCGCTGATTTTTATAAATCCTCGTATGGCAGAGCTTAAGAACAGAGCTCCACTTATGGAGCACTACGGTCATCCAATAGAGGAAAGGGTTCTTCTGCCTGCTGCTTATGTAATAACACTGGCTTTTCGACAGAAAGATCAAGATGAAGTTATGAGTGGACTCTCTGGGATTATGAAAAAGTGCGAGGCAGAGCTTTTAAGTGATCGCATAGCTCAACACGAATGGAAAAACCGCTTCAAGCTGATGGTGGTTAAGCGTCTGGGTCCGAGTCTGGTGCCAGCTGAGGTGATAATCCCCCTTTCTTCTTTAGGGAAGGTTATGACTGAGATTGAGCATAAGGTAGATCAGCCTATAGTTAAGGAGGGAGTGGTTATAAGGGAAAGTCTGAACGGAAAACCTGAGGTGGTGATCTTGGGGTTCATACCCAGTGACCAGAGAAAGTTCAGTTACAATTTTGTCTTCAGCCTGGTTCTGACCATTATGAAGATTGCTGAAAAATATAGCGGAAGGCCCTATGCCACAGGATTATACTTTGCCAAAAAGGGAAAGGAGGTTCTGGGAGAAGAGAGGGTTAAGCGACTAAAAGATTTTAAAAAACAGATTGATCATAAGTCTATACTGAATCCAGGAAAGGTGATTAGTAACGGGCTCATGGGTCCGGCATTAAGCTTGGCAGGCCTCATCGAGCCTTTAATAAGACCATTGGGAAACTACATAATTACTCAAATAGGCGAAAGGCTCACTAAAGATGTGCGTGAAATTCCGGCTGAGGTTGCCTGGTATGCTTATAGCTGTTCCCAGTGCGGATACTGTGTTGAGGAGTGCGACCAGTTTTACAGTCGGGGTTGGGAGAGTCAATCCCCGCGCGGGAAATGGTACTGGTTAAGGGAGTATATGGAAGGTCGCAAAGAATGGGACCAGTTTATGGTTGACACTATTTTAGTCTGCACCACCTGCGAACTGTGTAACCTGCGCTGTTCAGCCGCACTTCCCATAGAGCCATCCTGGATGAAATTGCGGGGTAAATTGGTTAACGAGGAAAAGAGGATGACTTTCCCTCCTTTTGAGATGATGGCTGAAGCACTGAGAAAAGAGGGAGATATATGGGCAGGTTATCGTAAAAACCGAGTATGCTGGTTCCCAGAAGACTTAAAAGAGAAGCATGGTCCTGTTCACAAATCAAAAACCGTTTACTTCGCAGGTTGCACTGCCAGTTATGTGGAACAGGATATCGGGATAGCAAGTGTCCGTTTGCTGGACAAGGCAGGGGTCGATTTTACCTACTTAGGTGAAAAGGAGAACTGCTGTGGTACGCCGATGCTGGTGGCAGGGAAATGGGATATTTTCGCGGAAACGATGAAAAAGAATATCCAAGCAGTCAAGGATGCAGAAGCTGATACAGTTGTTACCTCCTGTCCTGCCTGTGATATGATGTGGAGACAAGTTTATCCTGTGTGGGCGAAGAAACTGGGAATGGATTATGGAATTACAGCAAAACATTATAGCGAATTGATTGCCGAGAAGATAGAAAAAGGGGATTTTGTCTTTCCGGGAAATAATAACAAATCGGTTACTGTTACCTGGCATGACTCCTGTCACATAGGTCGGGTATCAGGTGTGTATGATCCGCCACGAAAACTTATTCAGGCAATTCCAAATGTAAAATTTGTGGAGATGAGTCACAATCATGAGGAGGCACACTGCTGTGGAAGTGTTTTGACTCTTATAAAAGATCCGCCTGTGGCGGCTGAGATCGGTAAAGTCAGGTTAGATGAAGCACTGGAGGCTGGTGCAGAAAAAGTTCTTTCCCTATGTCCTTGCTGTGAATTCCAGCTTCGAGTAAGTGCTGAAAAGAAGAAGATGCCGATTGAAGTTGTGGATCTGGCACGTTTTGCTTCTTCATATTTTGGGTATGAGTTCCCGGACCCAAATCCAGAAGTACAGAAGCAGTGGGCAGTGTTTGAGGCAATGATCGCACTTATGACACCTCAGGGATTTGCTGACCTGATGAGCTCTATGTGGCCTGAGCTTATTTCTGCTATGCCCTTTGGGATGGGGTCAATGATGAAGCTAATGGGTAAAATTCCTGTTGCACTGAATATAATGAAGCCTATGTTCCCAATTCTATTCCCTAAGCTTTTACCTATGATGATGCCCAAGGTTATGCCGGTGATGTTACAAAGGATTAAAGAACGTATACCTATGCCGGATTATATGGCAGAGCAGATGCCAGAGCTTATGCCTAAGGTAATGGATAATTTAATGCCACATATGATCGGTGATGTGGTGCCTCTGGTTACACAGCCGATGATAGATTTCTTAAGAGGAAGAAGTAAGATGTGAGACGTAAGACGATAAACAGAAATTATATAGGGACAACCCTTGTGGCTGTCCGTTTTTATTTTAAAGATAGAGTAGTTGAGTTCCCTCTCCCCTTGCGGGAGAGGGTTAGGGAGAGGGGGTATAAAAAAATCAAAGACTTGAATCATCCTCCACTTACCCCTCTCATTAAGGGAAGGGAACTCTCCTTGAGTTTGTAGAAAAAAGAAGTAGGGCGGGCACCCTTGCCCGCCAAATTCATTCCCCGGTGTTTAATTGGTTTCTTGATTTTAAAATTTTTTCACCCTCCCTTTATCCCCTCCTGTTGAGAGAGGGGAATTTTGGAGTGCATCCCTACGGGGAGCTTAGCCCGCCGTAGGCGTCGTAAAGCGTTTATCGACATCCGTGATGATGCTTAATTTTTTGTAGCGGAGGTCTTTTAGACCTCCATTTTTTATTTCGTAGTGCGAACCTTTTACTACGGATCTTCTCAGACAGGTTCGCCTGGATGGGGAAAAATGGCGCGGATGATCCCGCCAAAGGTGGGCACGCCAGGTAAGTTGGTAGAACAGACATTCTTGTCTGTTCCGTCAGACAGGAATGTCTGACATACCAAAAACTGGAACTCTGAAGAGTTCCGCTACAAAAAAGAGTTTTTTAGTCTCCTTAAAACTAAATAAATTGTTGATTTTTTAAAAGGATAAGATAAATTAGACAGGTGTATGCTCTCTTAGAAGATTATGTTGAAGGTTCAAGAGGAATTTTCAGAAGACATATAATCAAAAAACTCAAACCTAATAAGGAGGTCTAAATGATAGTGAGGCTTTCGAATGGGAAAGAGATTCCCGTGGAGATGCACAAGGTGAGGATTGTGCAGAAGACCAGTTTACCACCGGTTGACCAGAGGCTTAAAGCTATAGAAGAAGGAGGATATAATACTTTCTCCCTTCGCACCAGAGATATCTTCCTGGATATGCTGACTGATAGCGGGACCAATGCGATGAGCGATAACCAGCTGGCCGCGATGATGGTCTCTGATGATGCCTATGCTGGGTGTGAGAGTTTTTATAAATTAACTGCGGCGATAAAAGACGTATTAGAATTCAACTATGTTCTGCCGGTTCATCAGGGAAGAGCGGCAGAACATCTTTTAGCCAAGGTATTTGTCAAGCCGGGAGATGTTGTTCCAATGAACTATCATTTCACCACCACCAAAGCTCATTTCGAGTTAGTCGGCGGAAAAGTCTTAGAGATTTTTAGAGATGAAGCATTGAATACCCAGAGCACCAATCCTTTTAAAGGGAACTTAGATTTACAGAAGTTCAGGGATGTTATTAAAAAGTACGGGAGAGAAAAAATATCTTTTGTCAGGATGGAAGCAACCACCAATCTTTTAGGGGGTCAGCCTTTCTCCTTAGAAAATCTGAGAGAGGTGAAAAAGATTGCCTCTGAAAATAATATATTCCTGGTATTTGACGGTAGCTTAATCTCAGAGAATGCCTATTTTATCAAGAAGAGAGAAAAAGGGTATGAGAATAAATCGATTCAGGAGATTATCTCGGAGATGATGAGCGTGGTAGATATTTTCTATCTTTCTGGTAGAAAAAGCAGTTGCGTGAGAGGTGGGTTTATTGCCACCAACAATAAGGAATATTTTGAAAAAATAAAACCCTGGCTTCCGGTTTACGAAGGCTTCTTAACTTATGGAGGGATGTCAACTAAAGAGATAGAGGCAATGGCTGTAGGGTTAAGGGAGATGACGGATGTGAATGTGGCTGGAAGTGCAGCAGAGTTTGTAAAATATTTTGCAGAAAGACTTATCGATAATAATATCCCGGTGGTTACACCTCCAGGTGGTTTAGCCTGCCATTTAGATGCCAAGCTATTTTTACCTCATCTGCCTCAATCCCAGTATCCTGCCGGAGCTTTAGCCGCTGCGGTTTATCTTGTCTCAGGAGTGAGAAGTATGGAGAGAGGCACTATCTCTATGGACCGGGACAAGGATGGAAATGAAGTTTATTCTGATTTGGAATTAGCCCGGCTGGCAATCCCCCGCAGGGTCTATACAATGTCCCAGATCGAATATGTGGTTGACCGGCTGAACTGGCTCTATAAGCACAAAGATTTAGTCAAAGGATTAAAATTCGTAGAGGAGCCACCAGTGCTCAGATTCTTCTTCGGGAGGTTGGTTCCACTGGATAACTGGGGTGCGAAGTTTGCTGAGGTCTTCAAAAAGGAATTTGGACCGAATTACTAATAAGCTCTTTATAAGGTAGTTAGTTCACGTAGGGGCGGAGTTTAACTCCGCCCCATCTTAATCTTATAAAAAGTGGGACGGTTCTCGAAGCTTAAAGGCATCGGCATTTCCTAAAGCCGAGACATCACATAGATGAACGTCGGGCATAAAACCCGACGCTACAAAATTATGGTTGAAACATTAGTCAAAGATTATTATTCTGAGTTTGGCATAAAGGAGTGGAGAAGACTTACCCAAGACCCTTACCATCGATTGGAGTTTGATACAACCATATACTTCCTTAAAAAATATCTTCCCAAAAAAGGTTTAGTATTGGATGCTGGAGGTGGACCAGGCAGATATACAATTGAATTAGCAAAACTGGGATACGATATTGTTTTGCTTGATTTAACTCCTGAATTGATAAATATTGCTAAAATACAAATTAAAAAAGCAAAAGTGCAAAATAAAGTAAAACTGATATTGCAAGGTTCTATCGATAATTTTTCTATATTTGAGAACGACACATTTGAGGCAGTGATTTGTTTAGGTGGGGCATTATCTCATATTTTAAATAGAAAGAAAAGAGAAAAAGCGATTGATGAATTAATCAGGGTGGCGAAGAGAGGTGCTCCGATTTTTGTATCGGTGATTGGAAGATTAGCAGTTTTAGTAGGCGGATTGGTCAGATTTCCAGAGGAGTTGGAAATAAAGGGACTCTATCAAAAGATTAGAGATGATGGCGATTATTATGGGGGCTATGGTTTTACATCCTGCCACTTTTACTTGCCCGAAGAATTAGAGCGTTCATTCAAAAAGAGAAAGATGAAAATTCTCGAGATGGCAGGTCTTGAAGGACTGGCTACTTATCATCCGCAAGAGACGAATAAGCTCTTTAAAAAATATCCAAGAGCCTGGAAGATCTGGCAGGAGATTCATTTGAAAACCTGTACTCATCCAAGCGCAGTGGGCATTAGTGAACATTTCTTAATAGTTTGTAAGAAATAAGTCAAGAAGGCGGTTGTGAGTTTTAAAAGCATTGGCATTTCTGAATGCTGAGGTATCACATAAATCTATAAAGGAGGTTGAGAGGATGGTTATTATAACTGAGAGAAAGGGTCAATCTCTAATTTTATTTCTCTTAATAGGTATCGTCTTTCTCTCCTGTTCAAATTATGTAGATTTAGAAAAAGAAAAGCAGGCTTTGATAAATGCGGATATTGAATTTTCAAAACTATCTGAACAAGAAGGGATGAATGAAGCGTTTTTTACCTGTCTGGCTAAGGATGGGGTTTTACTTCGCCCGAATAGTCTGCCGATTGAGGGGATAGGGGCGATTAAAGAACTTTTATCTAAATCATCAGATGATAATTTCACTTTAACCTGGAAGCCTTCATTCGCAGACGTTTCAAAGTCAGGTGATCTGGGATATACTTATGGCATATACGAACTTAAGACAACTGACCAGAATAGTATTCCCCTTATAGCAAAAGGGACTTATATTACGATCTGGAAAAAACAAATGGATGGTACCTGGAAAGTGGTTCTGGATACAGGTAATCAAGGGGTAGGGTCTGAAAATTAAAGGATATTTAAAAATTCATCTGGATACTTCGGGAATAGTCTCAAGATCCCCTACGGGGAGAATTACCCAAACATAAAAACGCAGATCCAGAAACAATTGATAGTATTGAGTAAAAAGGAGAGATGATTATGAAACTTAATATCTATCTATCAAGATTTGCAGAATTGAAAACTTTGCATGAGGTGATAAAACTTGATTTTCTTTCTGAGGGACTTGTGCATCACAACTGGAGCCATACCTTAAGAGATTTAGCTAAAGGTATTATTATAGGTGAAAAAGAGAAGGCAAATATAAAAATTGTCCTGGCAGGCATTTTATTGCATGACGTAGGCAGACTTTATCCTGAACTGGGTAAAGAACATTATTCCGCAGGAGCAAAATTAGCACCTAAATATTTAAAGAGCGCTGGTTTTACAAAAAAAGAAATTGAAAAGGTGGTGCATTGTATCTGGTCTCATGGACCAAGAGGACTGGAGAAGCCAAAAAGTTTAGAAGCAAGGATTTGCTTTGATGTAGATGTTCTTTCCTGTTCCATCGGTTATATTGGAGTTGCCAGGGTTTTTGATTATTTTATGAGGGAAGAGAAAATGGGTGTAAAACAGATGATGGAAATTCCGAGTGGAAGAAAAGGGCTCAGAGAAGATTTTTATACTCAAACTGGAAGAAAATTAGGCGAGAAAGGATTTAAAAAAGCAAAGAAATTCTGGGGAGAATTAGATAGAGAGTTTAAGGAGGAAAAGCGAATTATAAGAAAGATCATTCCAGAGTATGAAGGAGATTAGAGGTAGATCAACATTGCTGTTTCAAGTATGGCGGTGTTGCTTAACCGGATGTTACGAATAGTCAGGGGGCCCAAATATTTAATCAAATAAAAAAGGAGAATTGAGATGAATCCTACCGAAAAGGAAAAGATAATAGACATAATGAAAAAAACCTGTCTGCATACTTACCTGGCGACCTGTGATGGGGACCAGCCCAGGGTGCGTCCAGTTTCCCCGATTATCGAAGATGATATGTCTATCTGGGTAACAACTTTTTGTTGTTCCAGGAAAGTAAAACAGATAAAGCAAAATCCCAAGGTCTGTCTTGCTTTTGTGGAACAACCCAATGGAGAGAGGGCCGCAACTGTCATTGGAGAAGCTGAGATAATTACCAGTAAGGAGAATAAAAAGAGGGTATGGAGCTTAGCAACTTTCGATCTATTTGAACATTTTCCGGAAGGTCCAGAATCCAAAGATTTTTGTGTGCTGAAAATCATCCCCAAGAAGATCGAATGGAGAGATGACTGGAGCAGTCCAAAGATCTATGAGCCCGAACAGAGATGATATGATAAGAAAACCAGCTTCAATATTTACTGATAAAATCTCCATAGCATTCGAAACCAATGGAAAGGGGTACATTGGTTATTTAGTGGAACTACCAGGTGCTTATATACGTGGCAGAACTGAAGAAGAAGCCATTTCTAAATTGAGACAAGAAGTAAATTTATATCTGAAATGGTTGAGTATTACACCAGAGCAAGATTATAAGATTCAAGTTGTTCAAAGACATCAAAGCGCATTGGCGGTTGAGGATGCTGATAATGAGATTTTATTAGATACGGATAGAGATACAATGGTGGAAGAAGAATTTAGAAATTTGCTTGATCTGGTCTGGTATTCTGGAGAGACCTTCTTACAGCTTTATAATAAAACCAGATTTAAAGACTGGGTGGATGAGTCGAGGATTAGGAAAACTTTTTATGGTGAAAATCCAAAGACCATTCAAGAGATATTCGACCACGTGAAAGGGTGTCAATATTACTATTTATCAAGGACTAAGATCCCATTTGAGAAGAAAGAGGAAGACTTCATAAAAATCAGAGAGTTTTGTCTGGAGAAAATCGAAGAGCTATATCGGGTGAACAATAACTTCTTAGTATTTGAAGTGGAGAATGAGCTCTGGACTCTCAAGAAAATTCTTAGAAGGTTTATCTGGCACGACAGGGTCCATGCTAAGGCGATGACCAGAATTCTGGAAAAACAGAGAGAATTGGGGATAATTGCCGAATATGACGACCCTTTCCATTTTATGGAGGGGAGTTCATAGATGGGAGATATATCGCCGGGACTAAGATAAATGCAGGATCAATTGAAAAAATTCAAAGAATTAATGCCAGTCAATTGGCTTTTGAGCGGGGAGCCTTTTGTTAAATATCGAACCCTGATGGACCTTTTAGATAGAAGCAGGGAGAACAAAGAGGTTCTTGCAAATGAAAAATTAGTTTATGAAAACAGGCTGGTTAAAAAAATCTTTGATAAGCAGAATAAAGATGGATACTGGGGGGCACCAAAAGATATTTATACCTGGTGGCCCAAGAAAGATACAACTTTCTGGTTGTTAGGAGTCCTGGCTGATTTTGGCTTCACCAGGAGGAACAAAAAGATTGCCAGTGCTGGTGAGTATGTTTTTAGCACCCAGCTCCCGGATGGAGGTTTTGGCTGGGCACCTCCGCCTACCTCAGGTGATTGTTTTACCGGCATCTTAACCGAATCGCTGGCAAAGTTAGGGTACTCTGGTGATCCGAGATTAAAAAAGGCTTATGATTGGCTGATTCAACGACAACGCCTGGATGGTGGCTTCTGGTGTAAGAATTCAGGTCTTCCTGGTCAACCTAGAGAAAAAGAGCCAAGCTGTGCTTATGCAACTTTGTGTGTTCTTGGAGCAATAGCCCAGAACACTGAAATAAAGAATAGTAAATTTACAAGAAGAGGTGTAGAGTTTCTCCTGAAATGCTGGGAAAACAGAGGGAAGATAAAATATGCGGGCCATGATTCACAAATAGGCAAAGGCTGGGAAAAACTCAAATATCCTTTTACCGATTATCGAATCTTAAAATATTTAGATACCCTTTCACAGTTTGAATTTATAAAAAATGATCACAGAATTAAGGAGATGATAGACCTGCTGATTTCAAAGCAGGATAAAAATGGGCGTTTTTTTTCAGAATCTATCCACGAGGTTTTTTCTGATTTCGACTTTGGTCAAAAGAAGTTGCCGAGCAAGTGGATAACTTTATTAGTTTATCGCATTGTAAAGAGAATGTGTCAAAATGAATAAAATAGATAATTCTCTAATTTTCTATTTGGTTGAGGAAAGCTGGCAAAGCTTCGCAACCCGGCAATCTGTAAAAATGAATTATTTATTATTTGAATAGATGGTTCGAATTTAAAGGATTAAGGAGAAGAAGAAAAAAAGATGAAGGGACGAATCTTATTAAAGGATATCAATCTCCTTGATGTCGAAAATAACATTTTGAGGAGAAATCTGGATATCCTGATTGAAGATGGTATTATCAAAGAAATAGGCAAAATTGACTGCACAGACAAGGAAAACCTGAGACATTATGATTGCTCAGGGAAATATGCCATCCCCGGACTTTTTGAATGTCATGCCCATTTAACCGGGTTGACAAACCAGGAGGATGAGACTAAAAAGGAGATATTGAAAGAATGTGGCATTGAAGGAATCGCTCAAGTAGATGAATTAGAGAAGCAAGTCCTGAAAGAATTCGTAATAAAGGGGATCACTCAAATACGAGATGTGGGTGGTCCAGTTAAGACCCTTAAGGATTTGAAGGATAAAATTATCCAGGGAGAGTATTTAGGCCCTGAAATATTCTATGCGGGTCCAATGCTTGAAAAGAGTCCATTAAGGGGCGAGGAAAATAATAAACGCTGGCCTGGCTTTACGGTTGCGGTCAATTCAAGGCAAGACGCAAAAAACATCATCGAGCAAATATCAAACCAAGGCGCAAGTCTGGTTAAAACATTCGGGAAGTTTGATGAAGATGTTTTAAAGCATTTGCTGGATGAAGCAAAAGAACATAACCTCCCTGTTACTAATGACCCGGGTCCAACGTTTTTTCATTCAGTTCCAGTAGATAGAGGTATAGATTTGGGTATCAGATGTTTTGAGCATGGAAAATCTCCCTGGTATGCTGTATTAAAGGATGATCTGAAATCAGAGCATGATAATTTGATAGGTGCTAATCCAGAAGAAAAAGAAACTTTCATTAATGAAATGTTTTTGTTAGGGGTTGATTCCATTTCAGTAACAAAATTAAGACAGTTGATAGATAAGATGCTGGAGAGTGGTGTTTATTTCTGTCCAACCTTGCATGTTTTTAAAAATTATGCGGAGCACCCTGAAGTATATCGCGAAGACGAGATCGATAAGTTTAAGAAACGTTTTGAAATTCTGTATGAAATAAGTTGTTTTATTACCAAAGAGATAATTAAACAAAGTATAAAGATCCTGGTGGGACAGGATGGCTGGAACCCAAAATTTACTTTTAAGGAGATGCAATTGCTGAAGGAGGTTGGACTTTCAGAATCGGAGATTATCAGAGGTGCGACCATATATCCGGCTGAATGGCTGGGCATTGCCAACCAGTCAGGCTCTATTTCACCAAACAAAAAGGGAAGTATCTTGATCTTGAATAAAAATCCTCTTGAGGATATTAAAAATATAGAAACCAAACATGTAGTTTTATTGAATGGAAAGGCGGTGTTTAATGAATAAATTTTTAAAAGGAGGTAATTTACTTTATGATAACAAATTTTTTGAAGCTCTCCTATTGAAAGGTGAATTATCTGAATCCAGATGTTAGAGAGGTTTTGCAAAAATGCAAAAATTTAAATTAAATAGATGAGATTTTATCACAATAGAACTTAAGCTAAAACTAATCTGGAGGTAAAAATGGGTAGAGTGGAAAATAAAGTAGCCATCATTACTGGTGGGTCATTGGGAATTGGTAAGTCCGCCTGTCTTTACTTAGCAAAGGAAGGGGCTAAAGTAGCAGTGACCGATATTTTAGACCAGGAGGGACAAAGGGTAGTAGATGAAATCAAAAGCACAGGCAGGGTGGTAAAATTCTGGCATCTGGATGTTTCAAAAGAAGATGAAGTCCGTAAAGTTTTTGCTGACATTTATAAAACCTTTGGAAAAATCAACGTGCTGGTCAACAACGCTGGTATATCTGGGGTGAGTAAGCCGACAGATGAGATAACTGAAGAAGAATGGGATAGGGTTATGGCAGTAAATGTTAAAGGGGTCTTCTTCTGCACCAAACATTCGATATCCTATATGAGAAAAGCCAATGGTGGAAGCATCATTAATCTTTCTTCCATTTATGGAATCGTGAGTGCGCCGGATGTGCCACCTTATCATGCGTCTAAAGGTGCGGTGAGGATAATGACAAAGACAGATGCCTTCCTTTATGCCAAAGATAATATCAGAGTAAATTCAGTTCACCCCGGCTTTATCTGGACTCCTATGGTGGAAAACTACTTGAAATCCCAGGGCGAGGTTGAAGCCGGGCGGAAAATGCTGGACAGCTTACAGCCAATTGGACATATCGGTGAACCTGTGGATATTGCTTACGGGATTGTTTATCTTGCTTCAGACGAATCTAAATTTGTTACCGGAAGCGAATTAGTTATAGATGGAGGATATACAGCCAGATAATCAATAGGTAGAGACGCATAGCCATGCGTCTCTCTTGATGCTTCGTCCTCACTCCTGTCCTACGGATCCGTTTCTAGGATGAGGACGTTCTTCCGTTACCACAGGAGCGGCAACGCTACCGTTTTTTTGGAAGGAGGAGAAAATAAGGATATTTATTACGGGAGCTACAGGATTCATTGGCATTCACGTGGTTAGAAGATTGGCACAGACCCAGCACAAAATGTTTTGTTTGGCAAGGAAAACCAGTGATATTACTCACCTTAAGGAATTAGGTGAGAACATCATAACCGGCGATGTAACTGACAAGGAGTCACTGCTTGAAGGGATGATAGATTGTGATTGGGTGGTCAATCTGGCAAACCTTTACTCATTCTGGGAGCCTGATCGTAAGATTTTCGCACAAGTCATTATCGAAGGTAACACAAACGTTATGGAGTATGCTCTGGAGACAGGTATCTCCAAAGTAGTGCATATTAGTACCACAGGCATCTTTGGAAAACCAGCAGACTGTCCTTTTACTGAAGACAGCACAGTTGGTCCGGTTCAGCTCAGCGAATATTTCCGAACTAAATACGAAGGGAATTTGATTGCCTGTGAACTCTATGAAAAAAAGAAACTTCCTCTGGTGATGGTATATCCGGGTGCAGTTCTTGGACCAGGTTACCCCAAGGCTACTGGTAAATATATTAAAGATTTGATGGATCGAAAGTTACCAGCTACTGTGTTCAACGATGCTATTATGACTTTTGTGCATGTGTTATATGAAATCGATTTTTAGCTTACCAAGATTCATATAGTTTAAAAAGTGAGAAAATAATATGAATCAAAAACAATTAGTTGATATCACAAATGAACAACGTGACTTCTTTTTCACAGGCGCTACTAAAGAAATCGTTTTTCGTGTTAAACAGCTTAACATTTTAAAGAAGGCAATTGAGGATAATGAAGAAAAGATCTTAGAGGCTTTAAAATCTGATTTAGGCAAACCAAAAACAGAAGCTTATGTTAGTGAAATCGCTCCCACGCTTCAGGAGATTGATTATGCATTAAAGAAAATAAAATTATGGGCTGAACCAAAGAAAGTCAGTACTCCTTGGATACTTTTTCCGGCTTCAAGCTATATTTACCAAGAACCATACGGAAATGTATTGATTATTTGCCCATGGAATTATCCTTTTGGGCTGCTTTTCAGCCCATTGATAGGGTCTATTGCTGCTGGGAATTGCTCGACCGTAAAACCGTCAGAAATGTCTTCTAAGAGTTCGCGAATTATCGCCAATATGATTCGAGAGAATTTTAATTCGTCATATATCGCAGTCGTGGAAGGTGGGGCAGAAGAAACCCAAATGCTTCTCGCTCAAAAATTTGACTACATCTTTTTCACAGGTGGAACGCATGTTGGGAAAATAGTAATGGAAGCTGCGGCGAAACATTTAACCCCTATAACTCTTGAGCTTGGTGGTAAAAGTCCCTGTATAGTGGATGAAGATGTTAATATAGAAACTACTGCCAGAAGAATTGCTTGGGAAAAATATTTTAATGCCGGGCAAACCTGCGTAGCTCCAGATTACCTTTTGGCGCATAAAAGTATAAAAAACACACTATTGGAAAGTATAAAAACAGTTATTAAAGAATTTTATGGAGAAGATTCATTAAAAAACCCTGATTATGCAAGGATTATTAATGAGAAACATTTTTCTCGTCTTTCTAAACTTTTGAATGAAGGAAATATTGTTATAGGAGGCAATACTAATCCTGACGATTTCTATATAGCACCAACAGTGATTGATAATATTTCATGGGAAAATAAAATTATGCAAGATGAAATATTTGGTCCAATTTTGCCTGTAATAGAATTCGAAAATCTCGATGAAATTATTTCCATTCTTTGTAAAAAGCCAAAACCTTTAGCTTTATATTTTTTCTCGAAGAATAAAAGTAAACAAGAAAAAATATTAAAAGAAACATCAGCCGGAGGGGTGAGTATCAATGATGTACTAGCTCATATACAGAATAAGGATCTTCCTTTTGGAGGAGTGGGCGATAGTGGCATCGGAGCATATCACGGGAAAGCGAGTTTTGCTACTTTCTCGCATAAAAAAAGCGTGATAAAAAGATCGTTTTTTTATGAAAGTAAAATAAAATATCCTCCGTATAAAACACGGCTCAAATATTTAAAAAAGATTTTGAAAATTATGAGCTGATGGTGAGTTGTTGGGTATTGAGACCTGAAAGATTGGTGTTGCCAAGAATCGACTTCATATAACAGCGGATAAAAGGGGAATAAAAGATTTCCCCAAATTGCCTTGGGCGAGTTCTTTTATCCGCAAATCGAAGGATGTAGCTGAGACCATCGTCCGAGCAACAGAGAAGGAAAACAATATCGGTGAGAAATATCTGGTGGATAAATATCAACTATCATTTCGAGAAATAAACCAAGTGCCAAATGAAATCTATGGTGTTCCTTTGCACACATATGGTTCGGGAATTTCAATTCCCGAACCAACTGGAAGGTGAACTATGAATAAGATTTTTAAACTAAACCTAAAAATTGTCTTTTTGATTTTTGCCTTCCTCGATTTAATTTGTGTGGGGATGGGAATGGGTGTTCCAATCTTCTGTATATTATTTGGATTTCTGGTTGGATGGTATATAGCCAGAAGAGTAACTCTGCAAGAAGAAAACTCTAAAAATATTTTAAAAAAAACCTTTAAATATGCAATCAATACCTCTCTTTTTACTTTTGTGGTGATGGTTGTCCTCTGGGGACCTACGATTAAATTGCTTTGCATACCTGGGTATGATTTCAAGAATTTCGGGATTCCCCTAATCCTTTATGACCCGAAAGTAAGTTTTATCGGCTGGCTGGTTTTGATGATATTCATATCCCCATTCTTGCAGCTTCTATCTACGATTTTTGGTGTTTATTTAACTTTATTGAAATGGTTTAATAAGGGTAGTGATAACTTATAAGCCAGTTAGTTTGTTCGGGTCACCAAGATTCCCCCCACCTTTGATGGGGGAAAATCTAATTCCCGAACCAACTGAAAAAATTATATGTGTTGGGAATGTTATAAGAAATCGTCCAAATAGACTTCATACTTCTAAGTATAAGTAAATAAGGTGAAATTAATTGGATAAAATTCCTTTTATATTTATTATAATATCTGCTTCCTTATTTGGCATAAGCACACCTCTTGCCAAGCTACTTGTCAAAAACATACCTCCGATGGCTTTGGCAGGACTTTTCTATCTTGGTGCATTTGCGGGCTTATCCCTGTATTCTATAGCAAGAAGAAAAAGATTGATTGACCCTGATAAAAAGGTAGTATCCCTGGAGAAAAAGGATTTTTTCTGGTTAGCTGGTGCTGTACTTACAGGTGGAATAATAGGTCCAATAAGTCTGATGATGGGATTAACTCTTGTTTCAGGTTTCTCTGCGTCGCTACTGCTTAATCTGGAAGGGCTTGCTACTGCTATAATTGCTGTTTTTGTTTTTAAGGAAAATGCGGGAACACGTTTATGGTTGGCTTTAGTGTGCATGACTATAGCAGGGCTATTTTTAATCTGGGACCCTGGTAAAGGCGAGTTCAGTCCATTTGGCCCGTTATTGATTCTTCTTGCAATGGTTTGCTGGGGAATAGATAATAATTTAACTCGCAACATTTCTGATAAAGATCCCATACAGATTGCCAGAATCAAAGGGCTTGTCGCCGGGACAATATCCCTCTCACTTGCATTAATCCTTGGGATGAAGATATTATTAGATTTGAAAATTGCACTTGCTCTATTACTGGGGTCATTCAGCTATGGTATTAGTTTGGTGTTTTTCATTAAAGCACTTGAGAAATTAGGTTCTTCAAGAGCTGGTGCTTTCTTTAGTTTTGCCCCTTTTATCGGTACTATAGCTTCGCTTATCATTCTAAAAGAATGGATTGGATGGGTGATGTTCCCTGCGTCTGGATTCATGATAATCGGCGTCTGGTTGATAATTAGTGAAAGACATTCACATCTCCATCTTCATAAAGCGATAACCCATACTCATTCACACAAGCATAGCGACAGGCATCATCTTCACGAGCATTCAGGAACTTTTTTTGAGCCACATACTCATGAACACACTCACTTTGAACTATCTCATATTCATGTTCATTGGCCAGATACTCATCATAGACATGGACACTGAATATGTAGAAGGGATTAGACATTCGTCCGTTGCCACAGGAGAGGCAACACTACCACTTTAGTTCAGGCGAGAGTTGGAATTCCCGCCTATTAGTAGATGTGAAGTGAAAGGCTTCAGCCTTCCAATCTTTTTCAACAAAGATGGAAACCTGAAGGTTTCCGCTACAAAAACAGTTGGCGACCCTGAAAGGGTCGCGCTACGAACTGATAAAACAGACAGGATGTCTGTTCTACTATTATTTCTTTCCGGTGATTTTTAAGGATTTCTCCAGAAGCTCTTTGAGTTTATTCAGCTTGTCTTTCTGTTTTTCTTTTGTCTTTGAATTTAGATTATAGCTCAAGGCTTCTTTGCAGACCTGGGTACATTCCGTAAAGTCACCAGAGTTAAAATATGAATCTGCAATCCGGTAATGGCATTCTATCAGGTTATAATAGTTTTCTGCAGGATTGTTTTTTAGTTTATTCGTTATCAAGATGTAATATTCTATGGCTTTATCCCAGTCATATTTCTCATAATAGGCTGTAGCTAAAGCCCACAAAAAAATCTTCCCGTCTGGATATTCCTTTTGTAAATTCATTGCCAGCTCGATGGCTTTGGGATAATCTTTCTCTTTGATATAGATCCAGATAAGAGCATTTAAAGCGGCAGCTCTGGAAAAAAGACTTTTCTCTGAAGCCAATTTTATTTCCCGGATACCTCTTTTCCTTTCATCTGCAAAAAATGGCAGCCAGGCAAAAGTCTTGGTGAAATGACTGGTCCAGTAATGATATGAACCCAGCCCCACATAGGCATCGTAAAGGGTGGAATCGAGGTCCACTGCTTTTTTAAAAGCCGATTTAGCCTTTAAAGCGTTTCTAAAAGCTGACCACCAGCTCCCTTTACGGGCTTTATAGACCCCTAAATAACCATAGGAGTTTCCCAAATAAAGATAATCCCAGGAGGTCTCATTTCCTGCCTTAATCCTTTTCTTAGCTAATTTTATGGCAGCTTCAAGAGTAGAGTAAAACTCTTCTTCCTTAAAATCACCTTCATAGTCCATCATCTCTGCCTGGTATAAAGCTCCTAAGAAAAAATAACCAGCCGGATTCTGAGAATCTGAGTTTATCATTTGCTTGAACCTGTTCTCAGCAAAAAGATAGTTCTCGTTTAAAGTAGCATTGATCCCTTCCTGTATCAGGTTGATGTTGGGGAGAGAGTCTTGAACTCCACAGGAAGGAAAAGTTGAATAGGGGAAGATTACGAAACTTGCAAAAAATAAAATAGATAAGAAAATTTTCATTTAGATTTCAATTTTTGTGAGATACCCTTTTGCAGTTCTTTTATTTTATCAGTAAATGGTTCTGCATAATCGTTTCCCTTTACCTGAGGCTCAAAAGATAATGCTTTATTTAGCTCATCCTGAGCAGACGGTAAATCCCCCTGGTTAAAATATGTATATGCCAGCCAGTAATGGCATTCATATTCCCCGGCCGGATCATAATAGGGGGAGGATTTCAAGACATTTAATAGATCCAAAAATATTTTCTGTGCTTCGGTCCAGTTTTTCAAACCAAGATAAGCAAAACCGGTCAGCCACAACCTAAAAGGGTCACTCTCATTTACCCTTTTTACCTCCTGACTCCATTTTAAAACAGAGGTATAGTCTTTTTCCTCCAGATAAATCCTTAGAAGGGAATATGCGGCTTCATCTTTGGCATATTTCCCTTTCTGGATGGCAAGCATAGTCTCCTGAATCCCTTTCTTCCTTTCATCCCCGAAAAATGGTAGCCACCAGAAAAGCTTAGATTTGACGCTTCTCCAGTAATGATAAGATCCCAGCCCAAAATAAGCATCATATAGATTGGGATTTAATTCTACAGCTTTCTTCAGATGAGAATGGGCTTTACCTCCATCCCGGAACGCACCCCACCAGTTTCCTCTAAATGAGCGGTAGATTCCTCTATAACCCAAGGAGCCACCTAGATAGAAATGGTCTAAAGCTGAATTCGGTTCCTGTTCTACCTTTTTATCCCCTTTTTCAACTGACAGGTTAATATATTTTTCAAAATCTGCTTTATATTTTTCATTTCTGTAATCATCGATTAAAGTCTGCAAGGAAGCTGCTATGAAAAAATACCCTACGGGCTCATCTGGATAAAGAGTAACTACCTTTTTGAACTCTGCAATCCCGGAATCGAATTTATCCTGATGAATAAAATCTATCCCTTTGAAGATAATGGAATCTATTTCAGAATTAATCTGGGAGGAAGAGGTTATCTCTGAGCTCAAGAAAAAAATAAGAGCAAAACAGGTTAAAAAATTTATGATCTTCATAGATAGGCCTTTAAAAAAGTTGTTAAAAATCTGCCTGTCCACCAAGTAAATCTTTTGTGAGCTTATCGATTTCAGCACTTTTCGATTTTTCACATAGATCTTTTAAAAAATGTGGATAGTCCTCCATAAATGAGAAAATCCTGATCTTGACTTTTCCTTCCGAGATTATTCGGGTAGTTTTTAAAAGCTTAAATATTCCATATTCCAGAGTTGCAATCTGCTGGATGTTTATCCAGTATAAATGAGCACCCTCAGATTTCTTAGTTAGAAGCTGGTTGAAGCTTATTCCGTCCCGGTCTAAAATTAATAAATGACGGGTATAATCCAGATAGGTTATCAGGGCTATCAGGATAAAGATCAAAAAAGAGAAAAGGCTGAAAAGAAAAGAGGATTTTAAACTGAATATGGAAAGCAAAAGGAATAACAAGGCGGAAAGATAAAAGACTATCCTCAGCTCGATTCCAAAATAACGATAAACGATTTTATCCTCGGGTATTACCATCCCGCAAAACTTAAACCTTTTTTGTTAAAAAGCAAGGTTTTTATTGCATTTGTAGGGGCACGTTGCAACGTGCCCCTACGTCAATAATCTATTCAAATTCTCCCAGGTTTTCTGCAGGAGATTTTTTTCCCAGGATTTTTTCATCTTTTTATAATTCTTCATTCCGCTTTCATGTTCTTTCATCCAACTTTTAGCAAAATCTCCACTCTTTATTCTGGATAAAATTCTTTTCATTTCATTTTTGTTAATGACGCTTTTCCCGGAGATATAGGAACCGAACTCTGCAGTCCGGCTAATTTTCTTAAACATTCCGGCTATACCATATTTTTTGATAAGCTCCACGATCAGGTCTATTTGATGGACGCATTCTAAATAGGCATTTTCCGGTGATAGGCCAGATTCTACTAAAGTCTCAAATCCAGATTTCAAAAGCTCAGAGAGCCCTCCGCATAAAACCGCTTGCTCACCAAATAGGTCTCCGATAGCTTCATCTTTGAAAGTAGTCAGGATTGCCCCGACTTTAGTTGAACCGATTCCTCTGGCATAGGAAAGGGCTTTGTGAAGAGCTTTTTTTGAGCAGTCTTTTTCTACAGCGATAAATGAGGTTACTCCTTTTCCTTCTAAAAATAGTTTTCGCACAAGCTCTCCTGGACCGTGTGGAGCTACTAAGATAACATCAATATTCTCCGGAGGTTTTATCAGCTTGAAATAGATGCTGTAAGCATGAGCAAAGACTAAAGTTTTTCCAGGAGAGAGATTTTTCTGGATGCTTTTTTCATAGAGCTCTTTATGTTTATGATCCGGGGCTAAGACCGGGATTATATCTCCAATTTTAACTGCCTTTTCAGGAGTGTAAACTTTAAAACCATCTTTCAGGGCAGATTTTATATCCCTGTTCCTTTTTGGAAGCCCGATTACTACTTTCAAACCTGAATCTCTTAAGTTTAGAGCTTGAGCCCTTCCCTGGCTCCCGTAACCAAGGATGGAAATGGTTTTACCTCTTAGATATTTGAGGAAGGCGTCTTTATCTTTGTAGATTTTAAACAAGTTCTTTCTCCTTGTGCTAAAAATTTCACAACAGATTAAACAGATTCAAAATCTTTTTAAATATAATTAAATTAGTGTTAATTTAAGATTATGTCAAGCTCTCTGTGTTAGGTCTCTGAAAAAGTTGACTTTATTCAGGTTTT
>CAZMZF010000028.1:22236-27937 GCA_964570765.1 uncultured Ignavibacteria bacterium | reverse complement strand
CATACAACTTAATATCTGGAGTGGATAGGCCTGGCTTTTGCCTTACTGCAGGAACCCCTCTACAACTTACTGGAAATTTCGAGCCTATACCTGAGCCTGGAACTCTCCTTTTATTAGGTTCAGGTCTATTAGGATGGGCTGGATTTGCAAGGTTTAGATTGAAAAAGAAAAGTTAAAAAACGGAACAACAAGCTTAGTTCAACCATATCCCCCCCAAAAGCAGACTGGTTAACAATTAATGTAAGAGCGGTAGAAGAGACATTTCCTACGGATCCGTTAGAGGACTTGTCTGTTCTGTCAGAGAGCAAAGCCTGGCGTAGCCACAGGAATGTCTGACCTACCAAAACTCTATTTGTCAAGCAGTCTCACCTTCGGTGGGATATGCTTGACCTACTTAAAAAAATCTTTCTTTTGCCGGGAAAAGCCCAAAGCCTCCTCCAGTGTGTAGAAAGATAATATTCTCTCTTTTGGAAAATCCACCCTTTTTAAGTAAATCCACTAAGCCAAACATCGCTTTGCCAGTATAAACCGGGTCAAGAAGTATTCCAGTCTGAGAAATAAAAGCTTTAATAAATTCCAGTTCCTCTTTTGTATTCAGAGCATAACCTTCTCCCACATAACCTTCAATTATCTTAATCTCTTTTTCTGAGAATTTTATCTTCAACCGGTATTGTGAAATGGTTTTTTCCAAAAGAGTAACTATTTTTTCAACAGGATAAGCTGGGAGGAAACGAACATTTATCCCTGCAACATTAATCTTCCATCCATAAAGTTTTGCTCCCAAAAAAAGCCCGCAGTAGGTACCGGCAGAGCTTAAGGCCGTAAAAATCCTGCTTATTTTCAGATTCAATTTATCTGTCTGCTTTTTCATCTCGAAGGATGCTTTGATATAACCCCAGACCCCGAGTGGATTTGAGCCACCCTCAGGTATGATATATGGTTTCTTACCTTTAGATTTTAATTCTTCTGAAGTCTCTTCCATTATCTTATCCACATTCCCGTATTCGCTGGAGTGAATAAATTTTAACTCAGCCCCACAAAGTTTATCTAAGAAAAGATTACCTTCGATTTGAGGAGAATCGTCTCCAAAAAGAACCAGGACTGATTTTAGTCCTTCTTTAGCCGCCACCAAAGCTGTTGCCCTGACATGATTAGATTGAAAACCTCCACAGGTGATTAAAGTATCTGCTTTTCTCTTCAAAGCATCATAAGCTAAGAATTCCAGTTTTCTCACTTTGTTACCCGAAAGCCCAAATCCGGTTAAGTCATCCCTTTTGATAAATATATTATGACCTGAAGGGATAAGCGGAATGTCTTTGAGTTTTTCCAGAGGAGTGGGAATATTTGCCAGCTTTAAAGATTTAGGGATTAGTAAATTCATACTAATCATAAATTAGTTTATCTTATCTTCAAAAACAAGAAAATTCCATTAATGAGCTTCTTTGGGGGTGGGGTCACGCCACCCCTACAATTTTGCGATCCTGTCCTACGGATCCGTTATTAGGAAAAGGATCGCACTACGAAATAAAACCTCTTTACAAATTCAGGGCTTGGTTTTAAATTGGTTTTGGATTATTCCCCGCCTTGAGGGCAAGGCGGGAATACTTGGTGGTAGAACAGACATTCGTGTCTGTTCAGTCAGAGAGCAAAGCTTGGCGCCCTACGGGCGGGCGGGCTCGTAGCCACAGGAATGTCTGACCTACTAAATGGGTAAATCCAGGTTGCCCTCAACCTGGGTCTATAACCAAGCATTTAGATGAAACGTATTTTAGGAATAGATTTCGGAGAAAGAAGGATCGGGCTGGCATTATCTGATCCTTTAGGTATAATCGCCCAGCCTTTCTTGACCTTTGATACCCAGAAAGATGGAGACATCTTCAAAAAAATTGATGAGTTAATCGAAGAGAAAGGCATAGAAGAGATAGTCCTGGGGATGCCAAAGAATATGGATGGTTCGATCGGTGAAAAAGGAAAGGTGGTTTTAGAGTTCTCCCATAAACTTTCCACCAGGGTGAAAATACCGATAATTTTACGCGATGAGAGGTTAAGCTCCGTTGAATCCTTAAGGGTTTTGAGGGAGGCAGGGGCAAAACTGCACAAATATAAAAAATCTGTGGATAAACTCTCCGCCGCCTTGATCCTTCGAGGCTATCTGGACGGCTTGAAACGAAAGGAAGATGAAAAATCAGAGTCTTAGAAGCTCAATTTACCAGTGGACAATCTTCATTCTATCTACTGTTCTTATTTTCCTCTCTTCAATTCTACTTTTCGTATCAGCATTGATAATCAACCTGTTCTTCCTGGTGAAAAAAATGACCTATCATTTCAGAAAGAAAACTCTGGTCACAACTCTTTTATCTTTATGCATAATCTTGTTTTTAATCGTTTTATATATCTTCTTTTATCCTTTGAGCTGGAAAGTTGAGAAAGACAATTTCTTTATAGTAGTGGAAAAAGGTGATAACCTGCCAATTATCTCACAGAAGCTGAAAAGCTCAGGTTTGGGATTCAACTCTCCAATTCTCTTTATCTCCTCCAAACTATTGAGGATCGACCGGAAGATCCTTCCTGGCAGATACGATTTTCAAAAAGGGATAACCCTTTCAAATCTCTTAAGAAAATTCTACAAAAATGAAACCTCTTCCATCGATGTTACCATCCCTGAGGGGTATAACCTCTATCAGATAGCCGGACTTTTAAAAAAAGAGATAGGGTTAGACTCTGCCCTCTTTGTAAAGACCTCATTTGATACCAGTTTAATTCAGAGATTAGGATTAGATTCTAAAAGTTTTGAGGGTTATCTTTTCCCCAATACCTATAAGCTTTTCTGGAAAATGGAGCCAGAGAAAATTATCGAGATGATGGTTCAGGAGTTTAGAAAAATCATAGATCTTACCATCCCTTTACAATTAAAGAGCCTGAATCTGGATCTTTCAAAAATAGTAACCTTAGCCTCTCTGGTAGAATCTGAAGCAAAAATAGATGAGGAAAGACCTTTGATCTCTGCGGTCTATCATAACCGTTTGAAAATTAGTATGCCTTTACAGTGTGACCCCACGGTTATCTATGCACTGGGCGGGCTGAGCCGACCCTTGACCCACGAGGATTTAGAAGTTGATTCACCGTATAACACCTATAGATATCCTGGACTTCCTCCGGGACCTATTAATAATCCTGGAAAAACCTCTTTCTTAGCTGCCTTATTTCCAGCTAAGGCGAACTATCTTTATTTTGTGGCAAAAGGTGATGGCTCTCATATCTTCTCAGTTGATCTGGAAGAGCATAATCAGGCAATCGCTAAAATAAAAAGGGAAAACAAAAGTTAAAATGAAAGTTATCAGACAGAAGTTCAACTCCTGCCCAAGAGGTAAGAAGAAAAAAGTTTGCTTGTCGTTGGTCTCCTGACCAACGACCTTTTCTTCGTTAATGAGGACACCAACGAAGAGTAAGAGTTCTATCAGAAGTAAGTGGTGGAACAGGCATCTTGCCTGTTCAGCCGGGTCAGAGAGCAAAGCCTGGCGCCCTACGGGCGGGCTGGCTCGTAGCCACAGGAATGTCTGACCTACTGTCTAACACCCAGTAAAACAGACATTCTTGTCTGTTCATTACAATTTCTATGCACACTGGAATAACTCATCTCCCTTTACACTACGGAAAGGCACCGGTCTGGCTTTTCCAGAGGATGAAGAAACTTGCCCGGGAGATAACCATAATCATCGTCTCCGATTTTGGGGCAGAGGAGTTTTTAAAAAGGATTTCTGACCCTTGCTGGTTTCAATCCTTTGGCTGTGTTCTGGGATTTGACTGGCATTCTTCTGGAGTTACTACCACAGTGGGAGGAGCATTAAAGGAGGGACTAAAAGGGTTAGAAAAAGAGTTGGGTTTAGTTGTCGCTGGAGGTAAAGGTGGAACCTCAAGGAAGACCCCTTCTGAGATAGAAAGTTTCGGAGAGATTTTATCTTTGCCACAGGAGAGGATAAAGAGTTTAATTTATGCCTCTAAGATGAGCGCTAAAGTTGATACCTCTGCTTTACAGGATGGTTTTCAGTTATATCATCACAATTTCATTTTTACCCGCAGGGGAGACTGGGCAGTATTCCAGCAGGGGATGAACCTGGATTTAAGAGCCGCAAGAAGATACCACTGGCTTTCCTCATCCTTGAAAGATTTCGTTGAAGAACCCCATACCGCTATCTGCACTGAGAAAAAATCAACCGCCCTGGACTTAACCGCTAAAGAAAGTAAAGCCACCAGGGAGCTGAATGTAGAATTAGTTAAGGAAAATTTTCCAGCACTTTTGAAAGATTTGAAAAAGTTAGAGACCTTAACTCTTCCTGTTTCCCATCCAATTTATTCGGTGAACTTTGATGTTAAAAGATTAGACAAAATTTTAAGAAGCATCAATGAAAGAAAACCGGAAGATTTTGAAAGGATGTTAGGTTTATCTGGTATAGGACCCAAAACCATTTTGGCTTTAAGTTTAATCTCCGAACTAATCTATGGCACCAAGCCTTCCTGGAAAGACCCAGCCCGATACTCTTTTGCTCACGGAGGAAAAGATGGCTACCCTTACCCGGTTCAAAAGGAAACCTACGATCAGTCGATTGAGATTTTAAGCAAAGCCATAAAGAAAGCCAAAATCGAGAGGAGCGAAAAGCTCAAAGCCCTGAAATCCTTGAGTTATGGAGTGCATCATCCGTGATGATGCTTGCATTCATCGGATGCACTCCAAAATTAAAGTAGGAACGCATTGCAATACGCCCCTACGAAAACCTCACAGTCTAATTTGACCTTGAGGCTGATTAATCGGATTAAGTCTAATTTGACCTTGAGGCTGATATGTCCGCTTCAAAAATCCGTTTAATCTATTTAATCAGCTGTGAATTACATCTACCTATTTCAATAACACCAACTTCTTCGCCTCAGAAAAATCTCCAATTTTTATCTGATAAAAATAAATTCCTGAAGCAACCTCTTTCCCTGAATTATCCTTTCCATCCCAGAGCACAGACTTATAACCTGCAGATAAATTTTCGGAAACTAAGGCTCTTACCTTTCTTCCCAAGATATCATAAATGTCTAAGGAGACAAAACCTGAATTCACCAGAGCAAATTCAATCTTTGTGGATTGGTTAAATGGATTGGGATAATTCTGGTATAAGGAAAACTGTTTGGGCAATTCGTCAAAACTCTCTTCATCTTCTACATTGACAACAATAGTCCGATTGAAAAGAATGGAAACGTCATCGCTTTTAAAATTTGCCACAGCTAAATCCAAGTCCAGATCGCCATCTAAATCCGCACAAAAAACAGAACGAGGACCATTTCCTGCACCATAATCCACCTTAGCCTGAAAAGTCCCATCCCCGTTGTTCTTTAAGATGGAGACATTGTAGCTACCAGAATTTGCCACAGCCAAATCTAAATCTGTATCCCCATCTAAATCCGCACAAAAAACAGAATAAGGACCATATCCTGCAGCATAATCCACCTTAGTCTGAAAAGTCCCATCCCCGTTATTCTTCAAGATGGAGACATTGCCGCTATAACAATTTGCCACAGCCAAATCTAAATCTGAATCCCCATCTAAATCAGCATAGAAAACAGAATAAGGACCATCTCCTGCACCATAGTCAACTTTAGTCTGGAAAGTCCCATCTCCGTTATTCTTTAAGATGGAGACATTGTCGCTCCCATAATT
>CAZMZF010000028.1:0-22136 GCA_964570765.1 uncultured Ignavibacteria bacterium | reverse complement strand
TGCCACAGCTAAATCCAGGTCTGAATCCCCATCTAAATCCACACAGAAAACAGAAAAAGGACCATCTCCTGCACCATAGTTGACCGCACTCTGAAAAGTCCCATCCCCGTTATTCTTTAAGATGGAGACATTGTCGCTCCCATAATTTGCCACAGCTAAATCCAGGTCTGAATCCCCATCTAAATCCACACAGAAAACAGAAGAAGGACCATTTCCTGCACCATAGTTGACCGCAGTTTGGAAAGTCCCATCCCCGTTGTTCTTTAAGATGGAGACATTGTCGCTACTATTATTTACCACAGCTAAATCCAGGTCTGAATCCCCATCCAAATCCGCACAGAAAATAGAAATAGGATAATCTCCTGCCCAATAGTTGACCGCACTCTGAAAAGTCCCATCCCCATTGTTCTTTAAGATGGAGACATTGTTGTTATAAGCATTTGCCACAGCTAAGTCTAGATCAGTATCCCCATCCAAATCCGCACAGAAAATAGAAATAGGATAATCTCCTGCACCATAGTCTATCCTGGTGTCAAAAAGCGGCTCAAAAGCAGGTGTAGTCGAAGGGATAAATAATAATAGAGCAAACACTGTAAAAACTTTAATTTTTAGAGACATCTTTGCCTCCTTTTTAAGGTTAAAAGATTATGGTTAATTAATAATTCAAAAATGGAGAAAGTCAAGGAAAATATTCTAAAAATGATAGATGTCGGATGACGAATAACGAATAAAAAACAAGAGTTACGTCATTGGGAGGAGTACCCTGTGGTGGCGACGAAGCAATCTGTTTCTTAAATAGTAAAGGGATTGCTTCGCCCCCGTAGGGAGCTCGCAATGACAAGGTAGTGAGTGGGGTGTCATGCTGAGCGTAGCGAAACATCTAATTCATAAAGGGAAAAATCAGATTCTTCCCCCGCTAAAAGCGGGGCCAGAATGACATGGAGTGCATCTAATGGTTGCATTTACATGGCCAATGCACTCCGTAAAACGCCCGACACAAAGGTCGGGCGCTACGAAAACCCTAAACCATCACTTTCCTTCTCAGATTATACCTTTCCAGAAGCTGTGGATCTTTTAAAATTTCTTCCGGGTCTCCTTTGGCAGAAAGGTCTCCTTTGGAATCCATCAGATAAAGGGTATCCGCGATCTCCGGGACTAACTCTACATCATGCAGGGCAGTTATCAGAGTAGTATGTTTTGATAAATTGATCTCTTTTAAAATCTGTATAATCTCCTCTTCAGATTTAGGGTCTAAATTTGCAAAGGGTTCATCCAAGATTAAAAGCTCTGGTTCTAAAATTAAAGCCCCGGCTAAAGCCACTTTTTTCTTCTCCCCTCCGGAAAGGTAATGAGGGATTTTATTTTTCAGATGAGAAATCCCCAGCCTCTGTATTATCCTGTTTGCCAGTTCTTCAGTTTCTTCCATCTTATAACCATAATTCAATGGAGAAAAAATTATATCATCATAAACCGTAGGTCCGATTATCTGTTCGTCCACTTCTTGCAGAACCACTCCGATTTTTTCTCTTATCTTCTCGAACTCTTTTGATGGATTAAGTCCGAATACCTCAACTTCACCTTCCTTCGGGACTAAAATCCCTAAGATATGTTTCAACAATGTAGATTTACCACACCCATTAGGACCACAGATTGCAACTTTCTCCCCTCTTTGAACTAGAAAATCCAGTCCGCAGATTTTAATATCAGTCTTGTCCTGATAGGTGTGCTTTATACAATGAACTTTAACTACTATCTCCTGGCCCAAGTGCAAAACCTCCTTTGATGCTCTATCTTCCCTTGAAATCCTCTGAGCTTTATCCCTTCATAAAATCTCTGGCTATAATCCATCCCCTTGAGGATCAAATAACCTATAGCTTTGGCGAAATTGAATAAGCTCCTTTTCGGATGTTTCATTTGAAAACCTCCCCTTAACTTAAAACCGGTCCTGATATCTTCAAAAATCGAAAAGAGAATAAATATCGACCTGTAGGTCATAAAAAAGATAGTTATTAAAAAATCAGGCAAAACCTTTCCCAAACTGGCAAATATGTAGGGACAGGGTGTGGTGGAAAAAAGGAGTATCATTGTAGTAGCAGTTCCCAAAACCCTTAAAAGGATAATAAAAAACCATTCCCCGCCTTTTCCCAGACTGGCAAAAGCAAAAATCAAAGCGAATATCAGAGGATATAGGGAAATCAGGAATATCTTTCTTAAGGGGAGTCGAGTTAAAAGTACCAACGAATAGAGGAATAGTAAGGTTACGACCAAAAATAATACATTTTTCACGAAAATGATAACCCCGATAATAACAAGGGAAGATATCATCTTCAAGGTTGCAGGAGAGCGATGCAAAAAACTTTTACCGCTGGTAGCTAAGTAGTCTAAATAAGCTAAATCCATTTAATGTCCCTCCAATATTCCTGATCTTACTTTATGAAGATATCTTAAGATCCCGGCGGTTATCAACCCTTCTAAGACCCAGCCAATAGAGCCAAAACCCAAGACCAAAAACAGAAACTTCCTGAAATCAAATTCCGGTACAGGTTGTTCTGAATGCTTTTCAGGCTCTCCTTTCTCAAATTTCAAAAAACCTTTGTCTGTTTGGGTATGTCGATCATGCCCCAGACCAAAAGCACCAGATATATCAGATGTTCCTAAAGCCACAATTCCTAAGGCAAAAAGAGTTGAAAGAAAAAGGGCAAGGAAAGTGGAGACAAAACCAGCCCAGAATATCTTTTTAAAAATCGACCAGAGAGCTTTAAAAAGAAAATATCCTAAAATCCCCTCAACGGTTATTACCAGGCTATTTAAACCCACCACGGTTATCCCACCATGCCCGAAAAAAGCTAAGATCAAGTTAACCACAAAAGAACACAGAATAAACCAGCCCGGACCTAAAATTATCGCGGAGACTACTGAAAGGTTTATATGATAAAGGATTGGAACGATCTCCAGGGACATCGAAATGACCATTATCGCAGAAAATGTCGCCACCAGCGGGATTTTACTGGTGAATCCTCTCTTCTGAAAATGACTTCTGAATATAAAGAGAAGTCCACCCATTAAAATCCAGCCTAAGGCCCAGAGCCCTACGGGCAGAATTCCATCTGGAAGGTGAATGTGAGACATAGATTAACTTTATAAAAATTTATTTTCTGAGGTCTCTGAAAAAGTGGAGAAGAGTGGTCGGGTCCAGAATGGATCCATTCGGACAAGGGTGCCCGACCTATCATACGGATCCGTTTCTCGGACGTAAAATCAATATCTTATACTTCCGTAGGCGGGGCTCCCAGCCCCGCAAAAAGAGTTTTTTCAGAGCTCTCTTTCTATTTATCATCCTTCCTTCAGAGCCTGACATAAAGCCTGAGGATTATCAGAGGTCAGAACGTAATTTCTTTTCTTATTCTTGACCTTTATCCTCACCCCTTTTCCAAAACGGGTATTGTAACAGACAGTACCATCCATACCCAGGCGGATACCGATACCTCCGTACCTCCATAGGGTAATCGTACTCTCCTCACAGGAGATGATATCTGATAGAAGAATTTTCTTTTTGATAATTCCAAACCTAAACTCCAAAAATCTCCCCTGAACTTTTATTTCCAGAATACGGAAATTAATAAAAATGAAGAAAAACAATATACCCAGCAGGATCAAAAATGGAGTAACCCAGAAAGGAGTCTCTGGGTCCTGAGGAGAAAGGATAATACCTAAGATTATCCCTGCAAAAATGAGTATGAAAAGATATCTAACCCACCAGACTAAATTCTGTCTTTCAGAATAATACATAGCGTTAATCTCCTTATATTTCATTTTCTAAAATATCATTCTTTTTATCTTGACACAAGGATTTTCTTTAGTTAAGATAGTATCGAATTATGTCAGGCAAAAGCCACCCAGATTCTCTGGATGGCTTTTGTAATTTTAAAGCGGAGGTTTTTATGAACTATTACGTAACCCAGGATAACCTGAAAGAGAAAACCAGAATCTGGCTGGAGAAGATTTCACTTTTTAACACCCATAAGTTGAAGCTAAATTTAGATAAATCAGCTCTTTTGGTGATCGATATGCAGAGATTTTTCTTGGAGCCGAACTCTCCTACTTTTATCTGTGGTGGTCTGGCTATTCTGCCAAATATTAAGAGGTTGATTGACTTCTTCCGAGAAAATGGAAGACCGGTAATTTATACTTGCCATGTTCATCATCCAGAAGGGATCGATGCCGGGATAATGGGCTGGTGGTGGCAGGGGATATGTGTGGAGGGGACAGAAGAGGCTAAGGTTTATACGGATATTGAGCCTTTATCAGAGGAAAAGATAATTTATAAACATCGCTATAGCGCATTCTATAATACAGACCTGGAGACGATTTTACGATGTTTGAAAATAGAGGATTTAGTTATCGCTGGAATAATGACCAATATGTGCTGTGAATCCACAACCCGGGATGCCTATTTCAGAGATTATCGTATAAAATTCTTAGCGGATGCCACTGGAACAGTTTCCGAGGAGATGCACCTTGCCAGCTTGCTCAATTTAGCTTATGGATTTGCTGATGTTACCACAACTGAGGAGATTATTAATGCTTAAAATGTGGCGGAAGGTAATAACCCTCTATTCTGTTCATGTAAATTATGATATTAAATTTGTAGAAGGTTTCGGTCTAAAAAAAACTTGCAGAACAGAAGAATATTTATTACATATATATCCTGAATAACTTAAAAGTTCTGAACCAGTAGTAGTCCTATGGTTAATCGCAATCAAGTTAAAGCGAGGCATAAAAATCAAAAAGTTATCCTTATTATAGTAGCTCTGGTATGTTTAATCGGGGGTTTTACAGGCGGGGTGTATGTTGGGAAGTTAGGGCATCTTCCTTTTACGGCAAAGGGGGAATATTCTATAGGAATTTATACAGGCAAATCCCCTTTCCGGTTTATGTCTCCTGAAGATATAAAAAATCCAGTTCTGACTGCAAATGAGGTAACTGATTCTCCTGCCCAATATGTGGCGGACCCTTTTATGGTTCAAGATGGTGATACTTGGTATATGTTCTTTGAAGTTTTGAATGCGCAAACTCACCAGGGGGATATAGGGCTGGCAACCAGCAAAGATGGATTTAACTGGAAATATAAACAGATAGTGTTAAATGAACTCTTCCACCTGTCTTACCCTTATGTATTCAAATGGAAAGACGATTACTATATGATTCCAGAATCCGCCAAAGCCTATCAACTTCGATTATATAAAGCAATCGAATTCCCTGCAAAATGGTCTTTGGTTAAAACACTGCTTAAAGGAGTTTATAAAGACCCATCCATTTTTAACTTTGAAAACCGGTGGTGGTTATTCGCAGAAGAGGAGAACGGTTCTCTTCATCTTTATTATGCAGATGAGCTTTTAGGTCCCTGGTCCGAGCACCCAGAAAGTCCTGTCATAAAAGGGGATCGAAATATAGCCAGGCCTGGAGGTAGAGTTTTAGTGTTAGGTGACCGAATTGTCAGATATACCCAAGATGATGATCCAACCTATGGTAATCAGGTCAGAGTATTTGTGATAACCGAGCTTTCAACTAAAAGTTATCGGGAAGTAGAGGACCCTGCCAGCCCGATCCTTAAAGCCAGCGGATCTGGCTGGAACGCAGATGGCATGCATCAGATCGATCCTCATCCAATTGGCGAAGGCAAATGGATAGCTTGTGTGGATGGTTTTAGAAATACTACTCTTTTGGGACTGAAATATAGATAACAACCAACCCAGCTTATTTACCAGAGCTGAAGTTTAACTGAACGCAAAACTAAAAGCCTTGACCTACAGAATTACTCTACGAGAACGGATCTGCAGGATAGGTTGAACATACTTGTCCGAAGGGATTTATTCTAAACCAGACTTTACGCCTTCGTTTTTTCAGAGACTTGCTTTAAAATCCTTGACAACTATAATCCATATAACCTTATTAAGAAACGATTTTGAGCTATTGAATTGTGTTTAGTAAATATAAAGGCAAAAGATTTTTTAAAGCTAAGTTATGAGAAGATACAGGATTTTGTTCTTAAATTCTATCCGGGAAAATGTCTGGGCAGGGGGAGAGAACTTATTTTATAACTGCGCGACTCAATTATCCAGAAAGGGTCATAAGATATGGGTTGCCGGAAGAAAAAATAGTGAATTCTTAAAGCATTTTTCCCCAAAAGAGATTAATCTGATCCCGTTAAAGATCAGAGGTGATTTTGATCCAGTAAATATCTTTTCCTTAGCCCGGTTAATCTCAAGTGAGAAAATCGACTTCATCTGGGTTAATTTCAATAAAGATTTAAGGATCGGTGGAATAGCCGCCAAACTTGCCCAGAAAGCGAAAATAATCTGGAGAATGGGAGGCCTTTTCCCAGAAAACTCATTGGTTCATAAGCTTACCGGAAGGTTTCTGCCAGACAAGATAATAGTTCCCAGTGAGTTCATAAAAACTGGTTTAGAAAGATATCCCTGGATAAAACCAGAGAAAGTTAAGGTTATTCCTAACGGTATAGACCTCTCATATTTTGACTTTGATTTGAAAAAAGAAAGGGAAAAGCTTTTTCGACAGTATAATCTTGACCCCTGTACGACTCTTATAGGAATTCCTGCCAGGTTGATTGAAGCTAAGGGACACCAATATCTTTTACAAGCTATTCCAGATATAATTCGAGTATTTCCGAAAGTTAAATTTTTTTTTGCTGGCGATGGTTCAGAGAGAGAGAATTTACAAAACCTTGTTGGTAAATTAAATTTAAATAATTATGTCATCTTTGCTGGCTATATCAGGGAAATATTTGAAATTATAGCGGGTTTTGATCTGGTCGTTGTACCATCAATCAACGAGTCTTTCGGACTGGCTGTAGCTGAAGGGATGGCTTTGAAAAAGCCGGTAGTCTCGACCCTGGTGGGGGGTATTCCTGAAGTAGTAGAGAATCAAAAAACCGGGCTTTTAGTCCCTCCAAAAGACCCTCATTCCTTAGCGTTGGCTATCATCTCTTTACTCAAGGATAAAAATTTAGCTTTTCATCTTGGAGAGGAAGGAAGGAAAAGGGTAGAAAAGCTTTTTACTATCGAGAAAATGATAGACAAAATCGAAGCGCTTTTAGGTGAAATGTCCCGATAAAAAAAGGCTCTATCCACCTCAGGCGGACAGAACCTTTTTACTTAAATTCAGATCTTCTTTTTATTTTTTAGGAGTGGTAGCTGGTAAAGTGTTAAATACTAATGGTATCGAAATCCGGGTCTTCTCTTTCCCCTCCAATTCTAAAGTCAAAGACCTCTTAAGCCCCTCCTGAGGTAAATCTTTCACTGGTTTCACCTTTAACTCAATGGACTTCCCTGGTTTAAGCTTCTTACCCAATTTAACTTTAAAATACTCTTCAGGATAATCGATTAAAGAAATCTTAAACTCCACCACATCCGAGTTTTTCAAAGAAAGCTTTTTCTCCTGGGGCTTTCCTTCAACTACCGTGAAATCCAGCGAAGAAGGGGACAACTGAACCTTAAAAGTTGTATCCGTCATTGGAACAATCTGACATTGTAATTTTATATTCTGCACCTGAGAGCTGGTATCTTTATAAGAAATATTAGCGTATTTAGTTACTTTCCCCGGGGTAATTGAAGAACTATAACTTACTATAAGCTCTGTGCTATCACCGATAGCAAGCTCCGTCTTTTTTAATGGAGCCTTGGTGCACCCTCAGCCCACGCTGACAGCCAAACCCCTCAGAGTATCAGTGCCTACGTTCTTCAGCCAGAAGCTGTGGTTAACCACAGAATTCTGAGGAGTACGACCCCAATCCCAGCTCATCTCTGAAATCTCCAATTTGGGGGTTCCGGCTTCTAAATTCGTGAAAGCCAGACTTGAAAAGAGAATCGACAATAGAATCGGGAACAAAAACCTGTTCTTTTTCATTTTCACCTCCTCCGTTCAGTTAAAAATCTTTATCTATATTTACGAAAACATCCATTAAAATCTTTAGTTAAATATGTTTGGTTTTAAATGCTTGTCTTCTCCAGTCCCTCTTAATCGGGGACGAACTATTTTCCAGGAGGTTTCTCCTTCTTGACTGGAAGGGTAATCCTGAACTCTTTTCCACCTTTCACTTTTAAAGTAATAGATTTCTTAAGCGTTTCTGAAGGAATTTTCTTAATCGGTTTTACTTTCAGTTCTATCACCTTCCCGGGTTTAAGAATTTCCTGGCTTAGTTTTACCTCGAAAAGTTCTTTGGGATAGTCTATTATCTGAAGTTTATATTCTTCTTTACTAGAATTTTTGAACTCTACTTTACTTTCCTTTATAGCTCCTCCCTTCTCCTCTATGAACTCTATGGTATAAGGAGAATATTTCAGCAAAAGCAGAGTGTCTGGCTTGGACTTCACATCCGCGATTATCTCTAATCTATTATACCCGGAGACAGTATCATTAGAGCTTACCTCCACATATTTAGTCTCCCTGGTCAAGGCAACTCTATTAGTATAACTTATCTCTAACTCAGTGCTATCACCGATAGCCAGCTCCGTCTTTTTCAATGGAGCCTTGGTGCACCCTCAAGGAGTCTTAATGCTAATCCCTTTAAGGGAATCAGACCCGACATTCTTAATCCAGAAGATGTGCGAAACGGTTGAATTTTGAGGTACCCTACCAAAATCCCAGACCCTTTCTGAGAAATCAATCCTGGGTTCTCCAGCCTGTGAAAAAGAACAGGTTAAAAAGACAGATGATAAAAGTAAAAGAAAGTATCTCAATCTTGCCTCTTCTGTTTAAGTCCTCAACTTAAAATAATAACTTATATAACCATTTTGTCAACTGTTTTCTATGATGACGCCTGTAAGGACAATTTCCATTTGGATCCATCTGTACATAAATTGCCCCTACTACTCACGCTGAAGCCCTCTCCAAAAGGAGAGAGAATTTGTAGGGGCGACCCGACGGGTCGCCCCTACGACTCAACGATTAATCCACAGAATATAAAATCCTGCGAAAATTATTAACAAGCCACTTACTTTCTTTGCAATATTGGAGAAATTTGTTATCCCCCTGGATTGGGCAAAACTCTCCACAAAACCAGTTGATACGCCGGCTAAAACTATCAAAGTACAATGTCCTATGGCATACACAAAAAGAAGTGAAATTCCATAGACTATCTTAGCTTTTGTAGCTACAAAAGCTAAGATTACTGCTAAAACCGGTGTAGCACAGGGAGAGGAGACTACCCCGAAAAGAAGCCCTAAAAGGAAAGCACCTAAGACTCCTTTATGCTTAGTTTTCAATTCCACAGTTTTGGGAAATGGAATTTTAATCAGGCCTAAAAGATATAAGCCCATAATCAAAGCCACCCCCGCGGCTAAATAAAACCATAACTTCCCAACATCTCCGAAAAGCCTTCCCAAAAGGGAAGCCATAGCACCCAAAATGGTAAAAGTGATAGATAATCCTAAGGCGAAAACCAAAGAATAAAGCAGGGCTTTCTTTTTATCCCCTTGAGAATAACCTCCGACAAATCCAATCACCAGAGGGATAATCGCCAGAACACAAGGGCTGGAAGCTGATAAGATACCACCTAAGAAAATCAAAAGATAAGCTAAGCCTGGGGTATTATTCATAACCGAGGATATATTACCTAAAAGGTGCTCCATCTATTTTGCTCCGATCTCTTGTAGTTTTTGTTTAATAGAGGATTTGTCCATAAACCCCTCATGTCGGTAAACTTCTCTCCCCTGGACATCGAAAAAAATCTGGGTAGGAATTAGCCTGATTTTATAGAACCTGGCTGGCTCCGGGTCATAGCGAATATCTATTATCTTAATGATTGCCTTTCCTCTATACTCTTCCTGCAACTCTTGCAATATAGGTAACATCATCTTACAGGGAATACAGGTCCCCCTGCCTAAATCGATAAGAACTGGTAAATTTTTAGCTATTACGTCTGAGCTATCTTTATTCGTAGAAATTTTCTCAGAAGACGAAATCTCCCCATCCTTAAAAGATGCCTTATCTCTTCCTTGAAAGATAATTAAACCTGCAATTAAAAAAACAATTGCTAAAATAATCAATAGTTTGAGGATGTTATTCATAACCTTTCCGAGCTGAAGTTAGCTTTACTCTTCCTTACTCAACCATTCTTTAATTTCTGCCAATCCTGGTACCCTACCAGAACACAGGACCTTTCCATTGATAACTAAAGCTGGAGTTATAAGGATTCCGTACTGCATAATCGATTTAATATCTTTTATTTTAGACACCTCTGCTTCTTTACCTATCTCTTTTAAAGTCCTCTGCACAATCTCGTACATCTTTTCACATTTAACACATCCTGGACCTAAGACCTCGATTTTCATATCTTATTCTCCTTTTGAATCAAGATAATATTATTTTGTAGCTTTTTTGCCCCCTTCATACTTTTTACCAGAGATAAAACCGTCGAGCTCTTTCCGGAAATTGAGAAGGAATTTCTCCTCCTCTTCACATAATTCCCAGACTGATTCTATTTCCTTGAACTCTTCTTTCCCTTTTGAAAACTTCTTAAAACCAAGAGCCGACCCGAATATTTTATATTTTTTGGCGGTTAATGAATCCTCATCGATATTGCATTCTTTGAAGATTATTCTTCGATCTTTGTAAAACTTAGAATAAAATTTATCTAACCCTTTTTTGGAAAAATTACCAACATTTATACAACAGGAACACTGAGCTATGGGATGAAAATGGATGACCAGTAAACTGTCAAATCTCAGAATCAAAGTAGAATCTGCGACCTCTTTTTTTGTAGTATCGACCCACTTTTGAGGAGAATTTGTTGACTTATCTTTCTGTCCATAAATACTCGACCCTATTAACAAAAAGACCAGAATGATAATAAAACGTAATTTGAAATTTCTATTCATTTTAAAATAACGCTCCAAATACCATTCCAGTTATGGTTGCCATTATCACCACCAAGATAATATAAGCTCCAGCTTTTTTCCAGCCCATAATCCCGATTAACACAATCATACTGGGAAGGCTCAAAGCCGGTCCGGCTAAAAGCAATGCCAGAGCGGGACCCCTGCCCATTCCTAAATCCAGCAAAGCTTTTATTATTGGCACTTCGGTTAGAGTTGAAAAATACATAAAGGCACCGAAGATTGAAGCTATGAAATTCGCCCTTAATCCATTTCCGCCGACCAAATGTTCTACTATCTGTTGAGGAAGTAATACCTTCATCATCCCGGCAACGAAAACCCCGATTAGTAATATGGGAAAAATCTTTTTCCCTAAATCCCAGGTCTGATAGAGCCAATCTTTAAGCTCGTCTTTTTTGAACCAGCGATAGAGGATCAAAAATAAAACTACCAGTAAAATCCCGGTGACTATCCATCTTTTTGCCGCGCCGAAGATTAAAATCCCCACTAAAACTGCAAAATATAGAATAGTGATCCCCTCATGTTTGGGTTTCTCGTTTTGAGGTAGGATTAATTCCTGAGCATTCTTTTCTTTTTCTAACTCCTCTTTTCTCCAGATAAAAGCCATAATCAACCCGATTATGATTGAAAAAGATATAGCTCCAACTGCCCTGGCAAGTCCCAGATCAAATCCTAAAAGCCTGGCAGTGTAGACAATGGCTAAAACATTAATAGCTGGACCAGAATATAGAAAAGCAATGGCAGGACCTAAACCCGCACCTCTTTTATGTATTCCAGCAAAAAGGGGCAAGATAGTGCAGGAACAGACTGCCAAAATCGCTCCAGAAACTGAAGCGACACCATAGGCTAAAACCTTTTTCGCCTGAGCTCCGAAATATTTCATCACCGCGGCCTGGGAGACAAAAACTGCAATCGCGCCGGCGATGAAAAAAGCCGGAACCAGACAGGTTAGAACGTGCGCGGAAAGATATTCAATTAATGCTTTCACTCCACCATTCAAGACTTCCACTAAACCCATGCTAATCTCCTATCTAAATGACTTTAACCGTTTTTGCTTTCTCCTTCACCTGTGTCCTTATGATCTCATCCACTAAACTTAAAAGCACGAACACTCGTTCATCTTTAATCCTGTAATAAACCGAGACTCCTTCTCTACGAGAATTTAAAATCCCTGAATCTTTCAGGTAATTTAGATGTCTGGAAATATTAGATTGATCTTCCCCTATTTCCGGGATGATCTCGCAGGCACATTTCTCTCCTTTTCTCAAAAAGTATAAAATCCTAAGCCGGGTGGGTTGAGAGATGGCTTTCAGGAAGTCGCTTTCCAGCAGCAAGAGATTTTCATCGAACAATTTTGTTTGCTTATATGCATTTATGCTCATAATTACATCAAATACGCCATTAAAATTTTCGTGTTTGTCTAATTGATAATCTTATTTAGGGATTTTTTAAGAATTCTTTTATTTTCTCTTCTATCTTATCTCTTGCTTCTCTGAACTTCTCCTTTGGCTTACCTTTGGGGTCTTCTATCTCCCATTCAATTCTTGTCTTTGCCGGAACAAAAGGACATACATCCCCGCATCCCATAGTTATCACATAGTCGAAGCTTTTAGAGGGCAGGTCATTGAATCCTTTTGATTTTTGGTTGGAGACATCAATACCTCTCTCTTTCATTACCTCTATTGCGGTCTGATCAACCTTACCGGAAGGATTTGAGCCAGCACTGAGGACCTCTATTTTATCCCTGCCATAGAATTTAGCAAACCCCTCAGCCATCTGGCTCCGGCAAGAATTCTCAATGCAGACAAACAAAATCCTCGGTTTCATCTGTTACGTCTGCTCCTCTTCTTTGAAGTATTTTTTTCTAAATCTTAAAGCTACATTCACCAGGCTTATTAAAACCGGAACTTCTATGAGTGGACCGATAACCGTGGCAAAAGCCTGATTAGAGCTTACCCCGAAAACTGCCACTGCCACTGCTATTGCCAGCTCAAAATTATTGCTGGCCGCAGTGAAAGCGATAGTGGCGGTTTTGGCATAATTTGCCCCGATCTTTTTCCCCATCCAGAAACTTACCAGAAACATAACTACAAAATAGATACATAAAGGTATCGCAATCAGAACCACATGTAACGGAATCTTGATGATATATTCTCCCTTGAGGCTGAACATCACCACGATGGTGAAAAGTAAAGCTATAAGGGTAATAGGACTAATTTTAGGGATGAACTTAGTATGATACCATTCCTTGTCCTTAAGCCGGATGAGTGTAAACCGGGTTATTATTCCTGCAATAAAGGGAACACCCAAATAGATGAACACGCTTTTGGCGATCTGTCCTATGGTAATATCCACAATGCTTCCCTTCAAACCAAACCAGGCTGGTAGAACGGTGATGAACACGTAAGCATAAATGCTGTAAAATATCACCTGAAAAATGCTGTTGAATGCCACCAGTCCGGCAGCATATTCTGTGTCACCTTTAGCCAGCTCGTTCCAGACAATCACCATAGCTATGCACCTTGCCAGACCAATCAAAATCAAGCCCACCATATATTCTGGATAACCTCGCAAGAATACAATGGCTAATATAAACATTAATACCGGACCGATAATCCAGTTCTGCACAAGGCTTATCCCTAACACTTTCCAGTCGGAGAACACATCCTTCAACTCTTCATATTTTACCTTGGCTAAGGGGGGATACATCATCAGGATCAAGCCGATAGCAATCGGAATAGAGGTTGTGCCCACCTGGAGACCGGCAATGAATTTAGTAACCTGCGGAGTAAAATACCCTATCCCGACTCCAATAACCATCGCTATAAATATCCAGATGGTTAAAAATCTGTCTAAGAATGAAAGCTTCTTCCCTGAATCAGTCATAAGTAAGATACTCCTCTTTTGATTTATTTACACTTATACTCGTAAGCCTGAGAGAGTTTTTTCTTCAGTCTTTCTTCATCCTGTTTAACTAATTCACTATCAGAAAGAGCATTTTTTATAATTTGAACAATTGATTTTTCAAAATCATTTTCAGGTTTAAAAAAGGAGTAGAAAATCCAGGTTCCATCTCTGCGGTCCTCTACTAAACCAACCGAACGAAGAACCGTAAGGTGCCTGGAGACTTTTGACTGTGGCAGGTTCAAAGCTGCCTCAATTTCACAAACGCAAAGCTCTTTTTTCAAAAGAAGTTTCATAATCCGTAAGCGGGTCTCATCAGACAAGGCTTTAAAAATTGAAGTTTCTCTCTTCATAACCACACTATTTACATAATAAATCTGCATATATATCCTAAAGATAAGAACGCTTTGTCAAGTAAAATCTTACTTTTGAACTGTTTTCAGATTTTCCATTATTGTTGGTCTATTCGATCAATCTTCCCTCTACTAATCGCAATTTCCTCTGGGAATACTCCGCAGCACCCGGATTATGAGTCACCATAACCACAGTGATGCCGGTCTGGTTTAATAATTTTAGATAGCTGACAGTTTCCCTGGTCATATCAGGATCCAGATTCCCGGTAGGCTCATCTGCCAAAATTATCTTTGGATCATTGGCTAAAGCTCTGGCAATGGCTACCCTTTGTTGCTGTCCGATGCTGAGCTCCCGGGGTTTATGGTCAAGCCTGTCCGCCAAACCCATTTTCTCTAACAGTTCTGCTGCTTTTTCTGATTGACTACCATCCGAGTTACCAGCTAAAGCCAAAGGAATCTGAACATTCTCTAAGGCAGTCAGGTAAGGAATTAAATTGAAGGTTTGGAAAACAAAGCCTAAGTTTCTTAACCTGAAGATAGCTCGCTTCTTAACATCCAGATCATAGATCGAATCCCCTCCAATGGTAACTTTCCCCCGCGACGGGTGAATCAACCCTCCCATGCACAAAAGCAAAGTGGTTTTACCTGAGCCTGAGGGACCCACAATCGAGACAAATTCTCCACTTTTGATTGACAGCGTAACTTCACTTAGAGCTAAAATAGCATCTCTTTTGCTATTATATATTTTTGAAAGGTTTTCTATTTTGATCATCTATATCTCCTGTAAGATTAAAGCCGGGTCTATTTTCGCTGCTCGCCTGGCAGGCAAATAAGAGGCAATCACGCTAATGCCGACAGCGATAACTATTGCCCAGATAAAAAGAAAGGGTATGGGAAGAACTTTTACACCAGCTATTTGAGGTCCCAAAATCATTCCTGCCAGACTACCCAAAAAGTAACCTGCGATACCGCCTATCAATCCAAGGATTAAAGCTTTTCCGATGAATATATAATAGATGTCTTTCGGAGATGCGCCTATGGCTAAAAGGGAACCAATCTCTTTTTTTCTTTCCTCCACATTGGACCACATGTAATTGCCTATGGAGATTCCTCCTACTAAAATTATAATAATCAAAAAAATAAGGGAGAATTTCTCCATAGTATTATTAGTTTTCACCTGAGTTTGCACAATATGATTGATGGTAGTGATCTTGGTATCTGGCAAAATGTTTCTCAATTTTCCTAAAAGTCCCTCGGAGATGGCGGAACAGCATCCCATGATTTCGATGGCATTTACCACTCTTCCTTTCCCTAGGATTTTCTGAGCAGTACGCAGATGAACGAAAATTCGACCGTCATCCACGGTTCCGGTTTGAGGAAGCACTTTTATGATTTTAAATTCAGTTCCTTTGATTTTTATCTTGGAGCCTTCTTTCAAACTCAATTTTGAGACAACATCACTTCCTGCCAAACAATCATACTCACCCAGAGAATTTATTGCCATTCGCTGAAGTTTTGGGTCTTTATATCCGCGAGTTTTATTCATAATACTATTAGGGTCACAAGCTGCTTGTAAACCCGGGTCTGAGAATCCAGCGGTTTGCCAGATGGGTTTTGAAGCCAGCTCATTTTTAGGCAAAATCCCGGTCAACACTAAAGAATAATTATCTATTTTCATGCGGGCTGACAACTTGGGAGACATGTTGTCAACGCCCTGGATAGTGGAATTGGTTATCCGGTCAACATAATCTTCCGGCATCTCCGGTGCATTAATGTCAGCGGCATAGTAGTTATCTATGTTTGTGGTTTGAGGCAAGACCAATATGTTTGCTCCTAAATTATCCAGTTGAATAGCCACCGCCTTTTCCGAGGAACTGGAAACCGATTTAACCGCCACTATGACGATTATTCCGAGTAATATGGCTATGAAACTGGTCAGAAACTGTTTTTTTCTTTCTAAAAGTTCTTTCAATATTATCTTTCGTAAATTCATCTTTTCTCCTCATCCAGTTTATTTCTCGGTTACTTATTTCTTTTGTGGATTTGTTGGTGGACAGACCTGGCCGCTACCCGTAGGACAGCATCCACTCTTAACTACCCTGGTTGCCGCCTGAACTAAGTCGGTGACTTGCACCTTTCCCTCATATTTTCCGGTTAATTGACCCTGGGGATTTATGACAAAAGTGACTGGCTTAGGCGTATCCGGGTCAATTTTCAGTTCCCTTATGAACCCTGCCTCTTTTGGATCCGATAAGTCTACGCTGATATATTCACCCTTTCCTGCCAGTTTGCTTTTTGCTTGAGAACAGGAGGTCTGTATCTCTCCTCTGGATGGCATATCCTTGTTGGAAAAACATAAAATTACCCCTTTGCCTTGATGGACATATTGCAAAGCTTCTGATTTCTTGGGAGAAGGAATGGCTTCCGTGAGTTCTTTCTCCGTAACTACCTTTGTAAAAAAAGCCACAATAGCACTTTTAGGATCATAAAGAAGGGTCAGAGGAATAGGTGCAGTTTGAGCTTTCAGGCTTGTAACTATGTCGTTGTTCTTAGGGTCTTTACGCTCAACTTTGATAATTTCCACTTTTTTCTTTGTGGTTCGAGCAAATGAATCGAGGTTCCTTTCCATGGTCTCACAATCGCTGTTGCCAGACTCATAGATGAAAAGGTAGACATATTTACCATCTTTCAGCGCCTGGGACAATCTCTGGGAAACCACTGAAGGTTGAGTTGTCTCTCCCTGAACCTGCTTCGTAGTCTGCTGATGTTCTGAGGTGGTTTCTTGTGCCTTGACACTTTCATCTCCTTGTTTCCCACAGCTAAAAATAAAGATGGTAATTATCAACGCCAGAGCTCCAATCACTCCGCAAGCCCATTTACTCTTCGACCGGATTAACATTTCTTACTCCTTTCCTTGAAAACAGAGTTTGTCTTTGCATGATTCACCAGAGATATATTCATATATTCGAATATACGGATATATTTTATGGTTATTTATGTTTTTGTCAATAAAAAAACGAAAGGACAGGACACTGTCCTGTCCCTACAAAAGAATATTCATGTGACCGTCAGGTCCCCTGACCTGACGGAACAAATTAACTTGCAAGGTCAGGAGACATCGCAAGCACATTTTACGCTGGTCGTCCTATGGACAACTAAATCTTCATTGGTGAGGACACCAACGAAGAGCAAAAAGCAATATACAAGGGGCGGGTTTCAAGGCCGCCCCTGCAAAAGAATATTTCTGGAACTTTTTCATTTCCCTTCCCGTAAAATTTATTGTATCTTAAACAAAACTTTAAACCAGGAGCTGTTATGAGAAAAAAGATAACCTTGCACTTGGTAACCTTACTCCTTCTTCTTTTGACAAACTTGAGCTGGGGCATAACTGGTGAGGAGATACTTTCCAAACATCTCTTAGCTTTAGGTGGAAAGGATAACCTCTTAAAAATCAAAACAACCTATATAATAGGAAAGGTCAATTACGGTGGACTGCAGGGTGAGTTCACTTCCTATTCTCAATTTCCTGATCTTTCCCGCCAGGATATTGATTTCAAAATGTTTCAGATGAGCACAGGCACAGATGGAAAGACCTACTGGTCAAAAGATCAGAATGGAAAGATAAGGGAGCTGGAGAAAATCGAGAAGTTTTACGCCTGGAGCGAGACCTATTTTTCAAATTACCTTTATTTCTTCCCGGAACAATATAAAATGGAGCAAAATTATCTGGGGGAGGACAAGGATAGTTCAGGCCAGTACTATATCCTGGAGATAAAGCCAGAAGACGGTAATCCACGCAAACTTTTCATAAATAAAGAAACATATCTCTTAGATAAATACCAGCAGAAGATGGATATAGACATTACCACCTCTTATCTAACCGACTATCGCGAGATCGAGGGAATAAAAATACCCTTTCATACCCGGGTGACCACTGGAAAACCCCAGTATGATGTTGAGATTGAAATAACTGATCTAAAATTCAATTCGGAAGTTGATCCCTCGATTTTCCAGATGCCTCAGGAGAAGGTTGAAGATTATTCATTTTCCACTCCGGATAAAAAAACCACTATCCCTTTTGAACTGGCTAACAATCATATCTATGTCAATGTTTTAGTCAATGGTAAAGACTCAGCTTATTTTGTCCTGGATACTGGTGCAGGCGCCTCTTGTATCGATTTAACCTTCGCCAAAAATATCGGTTTAGAAGCAGTCGGTAAATTCGAAGCCAAGGGGGTGGGCGGTTCAGAAGATGCCGGGTTTTTAGAGCTTCAGTCCTTGGAATTAGAAGGTTTGAAGATGTTCCAGCAGAAGTTGGTTAGTTTGAATCTAAGCTCCATGGATATCTATGAAGGCAGGGAGATGAACGGGATTTTGGGTTATGATTTCTTAAGCCGGTTTGTCTTTGAGATAGACTATCAGAATAATAAAATCACCTTCTATGATCCTAAAATATTCAATTATAACGGGAGAGGTGAGACTTTAGAGTTAGATCTATATGGAAATACTCCTCATATCAAAGGGATTATAGATGGAGAATATGAAGGGTTATTCACCCTGGATACCGGCTCAAGGAAGAGCTTAGACCTTAATGCCCCTTTTGTTCAAGAATATGAATTTTTGAAAAAATATCCTAAAGCCATTGAGGCTTTCGCCGGAGCAGGGATAGGAGGGCAGACCAAATCCCTGCAAGCCAGGATAAAATCTATTCAGATAGGAAATTTCTTGATAAAAGAGCCAATCACCGGTCTGAGCTTAGCAGAAGAGGGTGCCTTTAAAAGCGAAAAAACTCAAGGGAATATCGGCGGTGGAATTTTAAAAAGGTTCAAAGTTATATTCGATTATGAACACAAAAAAGTAACCCTGGAAAAGAACGATTCATTTGACCAGAAGGATGAGTTAGATAAAAGCGGATTGATGATAATCTGGAAAGATGGGAAATTTCTAATCAATCAGATATTCAAAGGAACACCTGCGGAGAAAGCAAAAATCGAGCCAGGAGAAGAGATAATCTCGATAAATGACGAGCCAATCTCCAAATATACCTTAAGCCAGTTAAGAGAGTTTTTCACCAGCAAAGATGGAACCAAGATAAAATTACAGCTTAAAAAAGACGATAAGCTAAAAGAAGTTTCCTTTAAGCTCAAGAGCTTGATTTAATGGTAGGGGCAGGTTTGAAACCTGCCCCTACAAATCGAATCGATGCACATTAGCTTCGGGAATTCTCCCTGCAGAGGATCTTGAGACTATTCCCGAAGCATCAAAAAGAGACGCATAGCAATGCGTCTCTACCTTCTAAATATTTGATTCAAACAGAAATCTTTTTATCTTCCGCGTCGAGGTCTTCTCAAACTCTTCTTTTCTTATCTGGAAATGCTTCACCCTTTTATAATCCGCAATCCCCTCACAGCATTTGGCTATTTCATCTTTAATCAAAAGTCTTATCTTCTCCTCATCCCGGATTTGGTCCCCTGAGATTTGCTGGAGATACTCATAATTCGGGACAATTATTGCCTCCACCTCTTCCACGCCTTCAACAACTTTCTTTCCCAGGACTAAAGCCTCTAAGATAAAAGGAGATTGCAGAAGCTGATTTTCAATCTCCTCTGGATAGATATTTTTCCCGGCGCTTGAGACGATGACATTTTTTCTTCTTCCCGCTATATAAAAATACCCCTCTTTATCTTTCCACCCTAAATCACCAGTGAAAAGCCAGCCATCTTTTAAGATTTTATCTGTTTCCTCTTTATTATTATAATAACCTTTCATAACCATATCCCCCTTAGTTATAATCTCACCCACCCCATTCTTATCTGGCTCAAATATCTTAAGCTCTGCACCTGGGATGGATTTGCCCACAGATGAATATTTAGGTTTGTTATATGGACTCAGAGTTAAGACCGGTGAAGTTTCAGTCAAACCATAGCCCTGGAGAAACTTGATCCCTAAAAGGTCGAAACATTCCGGGATCATAGCAGGGAGAGGAGCCGCTCCGCTTATTAATATCCTTATACAGGAAAGACCAGCTTTCTCCCTTAAATTCTTAAAGATTGCCTTTCCCAAATTTATACCGGTTAATTTTTTAAAAATTTTTACAAAACTAAAACAGAGCTTGAAAGATGTTCGGGTTAAAAAAGATTTTTTCTGGATATTTTTTCTTAAACCGGTGAAAAGCTTCTCATACAGAAGTGGAACTCCAATTAAAAGAGTAGCTCCAGCATTCTTTATATCCTCAAGAATCTCTTTTGACTTTAAACTCCGGGCATAGGTAACCCTGGAGCCACCGGAAAGCGGGATAAGAAACCCGGCAGTGCATTCCAGGGTGTGATGCAGAGGAAGAACCGAGAGGAAATTATCCTCGGGGAAAAGCTCTAAAGCTTCTTTGGTTCCCCAGACATCAGAAAGAATATTCTTATGAGTGAGCATCACCCCTTTTGATTTTCCGGTCGTGCCAGAAGTATAAATTATAACTGCAACATCATCCGGTAGAACTTCATGCAACTTAGATTTGTTTTCATTACCTTTACCTGAGACCTCTGAAAAAGAAAATACCCCTTTCTCCTTTTTTTCATCCATACATATAAGAAACTCAAAGTCAGGTATCTTTTTAGTGGTTTGAAATATCTCAGCAATAAATTTCCCTGAGGTGATCAAGCCTTTCATTCCGGAATCCTTGATCAGAACCTCTAACTCTGAACATTTGAGTAACGGATCTAAAGGCACTACTATACCACCTGAGCTTAAAATTCCCAGATAAGCCATCCCCCATTCAGGTCGGTTCTCAGAAAGCAATCCTACTTTATCCCCCTTATCTATTCCTAAGGAGTTTAAGCCTTTACTAAAAAGAGTTACTTTACTATCAAACTCTGCATAATTGTATGAATAGAATTTTCCATCTTTCCAGGCAGATAATGCAACAAAATTAGAATAAATCCCGGCACTCCTTTTAAGCATTTGGGGAATAGTTAAATCTTTTAGCTCTTTTTCGTTCCAATTGAGATTCATATCTATTTCTCTATAAAAAACAGTACGCAAATCAAATGCCTTAAACCCCTGTCTTCTTAAGTCCAATCATTTTAACAAAAAAAACCTGTTATAGATATGTTTAATTGATAAAACTGTTCAAAAATTCATACTCAGATGTATACTTTTTTCAACGCAATAACACCATCATAGAGAGCCAGGGAGAGTAACTCATAAATCCACTGGTGTTATTGCGCGTGATCAAAAGGAGGGAACCAATCCGTTTACTCTGTGAGGATTGCTTCGTCGTCCAGATAGACTCCTCGCAATGACAGTTTTCAGTTCTACCAGTATCACTCGATCAAGATCAAAGAACAGAATTTACACCCTTCCTTAATAGATTTAACAACTTTCAATTCATAACCTGCATTTGCCAGAGTCTGATAAACATCAATACCACATGCCTCCATTGAGGGACGAGCAAGGTCCTCAAATTTGCAGGGATAGAAAAGACTGCATACTTTGCACAGATTACAGGGACCACAAGCCATCGCGAAAGCTTTATAACGACCATCTAAAAATATTTCTCTCTCTAACTTTGCTACATCCTTTCTGAGTTTCTTTCTCAAGGTTCTCTCATTTCTTTCATGGGGGATATCATAGACCATAATCAAAGCCTGAGAATAATGTTTGAGCATTTTTTCGGTTTCACCGGGACTTGGTGAATAAGGCGGGCAGGTTAAACAGGTCCCATATCTATTACAGCCGTATTGACATTTCAATCTCACCCACTCAGCCGTAACCACATTTTTAGGATTGATAATTTTAGCCCAGACCACCCCAGTTTTTTTTACCAGATCCAGATATCTTTTGTATTTCATAAGTTCACATCATCGAGATCAGATTCATTCGTTTAGCTTTATACATAAATATAATAACAAACGGTAGGGGCACAGCATGCTGTGCCCCTTGTATCTTGATATTATGAATTTTTGTAATA